>NZ_SGUB01000001.1:0-325071 GCF_005435235.1 Halorubrum sp. GN12_10-3_MGM | reverse complement strand
GCCGTAGTTCGTCGTCCCCGACTCGAGGAGGTCGTCCTCGACGACGGTCCCGGGCGTGATCACCTCGGTGACGGCGCGGTCGACGAGCTGGCCGGGGTCCGCGGGCTGATCGACGACGCGATCGCGACCGATCCGCCACAGGAGATCACCGAGGGCGGGGTGATCCGCGAGGGGTTCGACGGCGACCTCGACGACCTGCGCGCCACCGAGCGCGAGGGCCGCGAGTGGGTCGCGGATCTGGAGGCGAGCGAGCGCGAACGCACCGGGATCGACTCGCTGTCCGTCGGCCACAACCAGGTCCACGGCTACTACATCGAGGTGACGGACGCGAACCTCGACCGCGTCCCCGACGACTACCGGCGTCGGCAGACGCTGAAGAACAGCGAGCGCTACGTCACGCCGGAGCTGAAGGAGCGCGAAGAGGAGATCGTCGGGGCCGCAGAGCGCGCGGACGCGCTGGAGTACGAGCTGTTCGTCGACGTCCGCGAGCGCGTCGCGGCCGAGACCGAGCGGATCCAGGCCCTCGCCGACGCGCTCGCCGAACTCGACGCGCTGGCGTCGCTCGCCGCGGTCGCGGTCGAACACGACTACGTCCGGCCCGAACTGCGGGAGGGCGTCGACGAGTCCCCCGACGCGGACGGGGCGGCCACCGCGGGCGTCGAGATCGAGGGCGGCAGACACCCGGTCGTCGAGCGGGCCGAGGACGCGTTCGTCCCGAACGACGCGGACCTCCCGCGCGGCTCCGTCGCCGTGATCACCGGGCCGAACATGAGCGGGAAATCGACGTACATGCGGTCGGTCGCGCTCGCCGTCGTGCTCGCGCAGACGGGGTCGTTCGTTCCAGCGCAGGCCGCCACGCTCCCCGTCTTCGACCGGGTGTTCACCCGCGTCGGGGCCTCCGACGACATCGCGGGCGGCCAGTCGACGTTCATGCGAGAGATGAGCGAGCTGACGGAGATCCTCCACGACGCCGGCCCCGACTCGCTCGTCCTCCTCGACGAGGTCGGCCGGGGCACGGCCACGACCGACGGGCGCGCCATCGCCCGCGCGGCCGCCGAGTTCCTCCACGACGAGCTGGGCGCGACCGCGCTCTTCGCGACGCACTACCACGGGCTCACCGACCTCGCCGACGAGCGAGAGCGCGTCTTCAACCTCCACTTCACCGCCACCCGGGAAGACGGCGACGTTACCTTCCTCCACCGGGTCGTGCCGGGCGCCTCGTCGTCGTCGTACGGCGTCGAGGTGGCGGAGCTCGCCGGGGTCCCGGGGGCGGTCGTCGACCGCGCCCGCGACCTCGTCGCCGCGGAGGAGGCGGACCGGTGGCGGGCGGCGAGCGGAGCCGGACGCGAGGACGCGGTCGACCCGGCGGACCGGTCGGGCGAGGGCGAGGCAGAGGGCGACCGGGACGGCGACGCGTCGCTGCGCGAGTTCCTCGCGGAGGAGGCGTCGGAGGACGGCAGCCGATCCGGGTCCGAGGCGGACACCCCGCCCGAAAGCGAGCGGGCGGAGCCGACGGGCGGCGACGACGACAGGCCTGCCGCCGGCGCGCCCCCCGGCCTCGCCGCGGAGCTTCGCGACCTCGACCTCGCGCGGATGACGCCGATCGAGGCGCTGAACGCCCTCCACGACCTCCAGTCGCGAGTCGACGATGACGGGTGAGCGAGACGG
The DNA here is from genome assembly GCF_005435235.1 of Halorubrum sp. GN12_10-3_MGM. Classification (NCBI taxonomy): domain Archaea; kingdom Methanobacteriati; phylum Methanobacteriota; class Halobacteria; order Halobacteriales; family Haloferacaceae; genus Halorubrum; species Halorubrum sp. GN12_10-3_MGM. The sequence goes on along the minus strand of NZ_SGUB01000001.1, from coordinate 323,403 downwards.
CGAGCGCGGCCGGTCGGGTACCGGTGATCGGTCCAAGAGCGAGAGTCGCGTCCGTCGGCTTGACCCGGCGACCGTCGACCGGATCGCGGCCGGCGAGGTCGTCACTCGACCCGCCCGCGTCGTCGGCGAACTCGTCGACAACGCGCTCGACGCGGGCGCCTCGCGGATCGACGTCGCGGTCGACGGCGACGGCACCGACCGGATCCGCGTCGCGGACGACGGTCGGGGCATGGCCCGCGCGGACGCGGCCCGGGCCGTCGAGCGCCACGCGACGAGCAAGCTGGCGCCCGACGGCGACCCGGTGGGCGTCCCGTCGCTGGGGTTCCGCGGCGAGGCGCTCGCGGCGATCGCCGAGGCCGCCCGGCTGGAGGTCGTCACGAGCTCCGGCGACGGGGTCGGCACCCGCGTCGTCGTCGACGGGACCGCCGACCGGGGGAACCGGTCGAGCGCGTCCGACTCGACCGACGGCGTCAGCGTCGAACCCGCGGGCCGCGCCCGCGGGACGACGGTTCTCGTCGGGGACCTGTTCGCGACCCGGCCGGCGCGTCGGGAGTCACTCGCGGGGGCGAACGCGGAGTTCGCGCGGATCTCCTCGCTCGTCGCCGACTACGCGCTGGCGAACCCGTCGGTGGCGTTCACGCTCGACCACGACGGGTCGACGACGCTGTCGACGCCGGGGACCGACCGCACGGACGCGCTGCTCGGCGTGTACGACCGCGACACCGCGAGCCGGTCGACGACGGTGGCCGCGAGCGTCGACGCGCCGCCCGGCGGGGAGGGTGACGCGGACGCCGTCGGCGTCGAGGTCTCGGCCACGCTGGCGTACCCGTCGATCACCCGGTCCTCCCGCGATCACGTCCGCGTCTCGGTGAACGGCCGCCCGGTCCGGAACGACCGGCTCGCGGCCGCGGTCCGCGACGGCTACGGGCGGCTCCTCCCCGACGGCCGCGAGCCGGTGGCCGCGGTCGACGTGTCGCTGCCGCCCGCTCGGGTCGACCCGAACGTCCACCCGGCGAAGCGGGAGGTGGGGCTCCGCGACGCCGACGCGGTCGCCGACGCGGTCGCGTCGGTCGTCGAGGACGCGCTCACCGGCGCGGACCTCCGGCGGGCCGCGGACGTCGCCACCGACCTCGACGGCGCCCTCGATCCGGTCGGCGCGGACGACGGCTCGCGGCCCGGCGCGTTCGCCGACGCCGTGCCGATAGGCACGTTCCGCGACCTGTACGTCCTCGTCGAGGCCGGCGACGAGCTCCTCGTGATCGACGGCCACGCGGCCCACGAGCGGGTGAACTACGAGCGGCTGGCCCGCGCGTTCGACGGCGAGCCGGTGCCGACGGCCCCGCTCGACCCGCCCGCGACCGTCTCGCTGTCGACCGACGAGGCGGCGGCCGCGAGGGCGCACGCGGACGACCTCGCCGCGCTCGGCTTCGAGACCGAGGCGTTCGGCGGCGGCACGCGTCGCCTCCGGACTGTCCCGGCGCCGTTCGGCCGGACCGCCGACGCCGACGCCTTCCGCGACGCGCTCGCCGCGCTCGTTGGGGCGGACCCGGGGACGGCGCGAGACGCGCGCGACGACCTGCTCGCGGACCTGGCGTGTCACCCATCGCTGAAGCGCGGCGAGTTCTCGGACCTCGCTCACGACGACCTCCGGGGGCTGCTCGACCGTCTCGGCGAGTGCGACCGCCCGTACGCCTGTCCGCACGGCCGGCCGACCGTCCTCTCGGTCGACGAGGAGACGGTCGCGGCCGGGTTCGGTCGGGACCGCTGAGCCGCGAGGCCGGTCGCCCCGCGGCGAGGCGATCGACAGTACCGACCGATATCTATTAACGCGATGGGACCGGGGATACTCGCATGGGAGAGCGGACCGAAGTGACGCGGGGGTCGCTGCCCGCGGAGCGGTCGGCCGGCCGGTTCTCGGGGCCGGACGGCTTCCGCGACCTCGTCGAGCGACTGCTCGCGTGGCTTCGGAAGCGACGCGCGTCGAGCTTGGAGAGCGTCTCGGCGGCGACGACGATGCGGAACGTCGTCGACGCGGACGCGCTCGCCGAGGAGACGCCGCCGAAGTGGAGCGTCCTCCACGACGTGGTCACCTACGGCGCGGACTCGCTCACGGACGTGCTCGTCTTCCGTCACGGCCCCACGAGACAGGACCTCGTGGTGATGCCGGAGCGGAACACCGACCCCGAGGGCGAGGTCAGCTTCTACCACGCCGACCGCACGAAGGGGGCGCGCCACCTGCTCTCGATCGGCGCGGACTCGCTCACCGCGGCGCTCAGTTACGTCTTGGACAAGATCGAGCGGTTCGAGCGGCTGTTCACCGGCCGCGGGTCGGAGCTGCCGAGCGGCTACACCGGTCCGACCGACCGGTAGCGGGAGGGTCCGGCGGGTAGCAGAAGGGGCCAGACGGGTAGCGAGAGCGCCGCCGCGGCGGCGCGTCAGGCCGGTCGGTCTCGCGACCGCCCGTCGCCGTTTTCGTCGGTCTGTTCGACGCGTTCGACCGTGTCGTCAGCCGCCGCCTTCTCCGGCGGGTACGAGACGGTCCGCTGCGGGTAGGGGATCGAGATGCCGGCGTCCGCGAACCGCTCTTGGATCCGCTCGACGGCGAGCGCCTTCGAGCGCCACCGCGCCTGCGGGGTCGGCGGGTCGATCCAGAACCGGAGGTCGAGCAGGATCGCCGAGTCACCGAATCCGGACGGGATCGCGTACGGCTGGGGGTTGTTCGCGATGACGCCGATGTTCTCTAAGACATCCTCGGCGATCTCGCTGGCCTCGTCCGGGTCGTCGTCGTAGCCGATCCCGACCTCCATGTGGATCCGGAGGCGCCCCTCCCGGCTCCGGTTGGTGATCGCCTGGTTGGCGACGAGGTCGTTTGGCACCACGACGTACTCCCCGTCGAAGTTGCGCATGTGGGTGTTCATGATCGTGATGTCGGTGACGAACCCCTCCTCGTCGCCGATCGCCACCCAGTCGCCGATCTCGAAGGGGCGGGCGAACATCAACACGAAGCCGGCGATGAGCGAGCCCAGCGTCTGCCGGGCCGCCATCCCGAGGACGATCCCGAGGAACCCAGCCCCGACGAGGAGGCCGCCGAGGTTCACGCCCCAGATGCCAAGGACGGTTATCAGCGCGAGCACGAGCAGGCCGACCTGTGCGAGCCGGGTGAGCAGCTGTTCCTGGTGGGCGGTGATCCGGTCGCTGTCCGCCGACAGCTCGCCGACGTACGTCTCCACCACGTCGCTGACGACGTACGCACCGCCGAGCAGCAGCGCCGAGGCGATCACCTGCCCGCCGACCCGGGCGGCGTTCTCCACGAGCGGCAGCACCGCGACCACGAGTGCGAACCGGCCCCACAGCGTCAGCACGGCGACGCCCGCGAGCGCGAACAGCGCGAGCTGTAGGAGTCCGACCGCGAGCCGCAGGAGGAACGACGCGGGGATCCCCTCCCGCAGCGTCTCCACCGCGCCCTCCGTCGACTCCGACAGCCGCTCGTCGAGGAGCCGCCCGACCCAGTCGGTGACGGTCTGCTCGCCGGCGCGGACCGCCCGCGGCAGCAGCAGCCAGCCGACGCCGAGCGTCGCGAGGGCGATGGCCGCGGTGACCGCCAGCCGCCCCTCCGTGCTCGATACGTCGCTCAACACCGCGCCGATCCGCGTTCCCAGTCCGCCTATCACGGTCTGACGTTCGCCGCCGCTCGGTTAACGGATCCGACGCGAGTCTCAGCGGAGAGAATCGGCACGACCGCTGCGGGGAAGGAGGCCGCGACTGCCCTGCTCCCGGTCACCGGCCGCGTCGGAGCTCTTCGATCAGCTGTTCGATGAGCGTCGACTGCCGGTCCAGGCGCTCGGACTGCGCCTCGACCGTGCGCCGCAGCGCGGCGACCTCGCTCGCGAGGTCCGCGTCCTCGACGCCGGCGCTCTCGAACGGCGAGCCGTCGAACGCGTCGTCGTCCGGGACGACGCCGTCGGTCTCGCCGTCCGCCGCGACCGCTTCCTCGCCGACCGCCGCCGCGGGCTCGCCTCCGGCCCCTCGCTCGGCGCCTTCCGCCGGGGCTTCGGGCGCGTCGCCGGCGGGGGAGTCCGTCGAATCCGTCGCGCCCGCGTCTCCCGCGAGAGGGTCCTCGGCCGCGTCGTCGACGGCGGCGTCCGCGGCGAGCGGGTCGTCGAGCGGGTCGCTGCCGCCGCTCGGTTCCGGCGATCCGACCGACGCCGACTCCGCGCTCTCGGTCGTCGCTCCGGGCCCGTCGCCCCCGGCGAGCGACTCCGACCCCCCGGCGGAGTCGCGTCCGCCCGCGCCCTTCGGTTCCGTTCCGAGCCCGCCGGAGTCTGGCTCCGCCTCGGCGCCGGGCGCCGCGTCGGCGTCCGCCTCGGCGTCGGCGGCCGGGGAAGCCGACAGCGGGTCCGGTCCCTCGCCGAAGTCGGTCGTGCCGGTCTGTTCGGCGTCGGACGCCGCCTCCTCGGCCTCGGCGGCGGCGACGCGGAACTCCTCTAAGCTGTCGACGCCGTGGAACGAGCACACCGCGTCGGCGAGCGTCTCCCGGACCGCCCGGGCGGACTCGTTCGGGGCCTTGAACCGCTCCGAGCGACCGTCGTGGACGAGGACGACCGCGGTGGCGACGGTCCCCTCCTCGAAGTCGAGCCCGGTGAGGTCGTCGTAGCCGAACTCCTCGAACTCGGGGTCCCAGACCGCCGAGCCGACGTGTTTGACCAGTCGCTCGCTGGTGACGATCAGGGTGAGCTCCGAGAAGCGGAAGGTGCGCACGACCGTCTCGCCGGGCCCGGTGACGCCGCTCGCGGAGAGGACGCCCGCGAGGATCGGGTGGAGGACATCGTCGACGCGCTTGGTCGGTACCGAGAGCGTCTCGTCGCCGTCGAGGCCGTACCCGAGGGTGATCTTCGCCTTGCGGCGTCCCGTCGAGACCTCGATTCGCTCGACGTCGTGGCCGTACTCGTCGACGGACTCGTCGGACAGGAGTCCGTCGCCGCGGTAGACGAGGGTCCGGGTGGGCGTGACCGCGAGTCGATCGTCGCCGCCCAACGGCACCTCGGCGACGACGTCCTCGTCGCCGACGGTCCCCGCGAGCAGGTCGGGAAGGCTCATACGCCGGAGATACGCCGCGCCCGGCATAAATCCGCTGGCTCGGGGTCGATCGAGCCCAGTCACCGCGTTCACCGCGCTCCCGACGCGCCGCCCGCGCCGCCGGCCCGAGGCGGGAGCGATCGCCCCCGAAAGCGACAGCCCCCGAAGCGATCCTCCCGAAAGCGACAGCCCCCGAAGCGATCCTCCCGAAAGCGACAGCCCCCGAAGCGATCCTCCCGAAAGTGACAGCCCCCGAAACGATCCTCCCGAAAGTGACAGCCCCCGAAACGATCCTCCCGAAAGTGACAGCCCTGAAGCGATCCTCCCGAAGGCGACCGGCCGCGGCGATCTGCGATCGGTTCACAACCCTCCGACGGATGGGAAGGTTAAAGGGTCTCATCGCGGTACGAGAAGGTGAGGCCGGGTGGCTTAGCTGGACATAGCGCCGCACTCATAGGGTTCGGAGATTCGGTGCGGTGACGCCTTGGAAGCGTCCGCGTCCTTCCCGTGGCTCCGCCGAGCCTCGGACCTGGGACATGCGGAGATCGTGGGTTCGGAGCCCACCCCGGCCATTTCTACGACCGACCGGTCGGCGAGCGCCGGCCCCGCCGATCCGTCCGCCGTCGCCGCCGGATCGAGTGCTACACCGGAACCGCCTCGCCGGCGACGAGCGCGACCGCGACGACGACGCCGCCCAGTCCCAACAGTCCGTAGTTCGCGAAGGGATTCGCCGCGGTGAACAGGTCGAGCGAATACTCGGTGTCTCGCACGGGCGCGTACGGTCGGATGCCCGTCGGTGTGAGCGCGTCCGCGAGGATGTGCGAGACGATCGTCACGGCGCCGAACAGGAACGCGGCGGCGCCGAACAGCAGCGCCTCGGCGAGTCCGCGCTGAAGCCCGACCGCCAGCCCGACGCCCCCGAGGACGACTCCGACGAGCAGCGCGAACCAGACGGTGTGCGTGATCCCCCGATGCCTGACGACGGGAACTCGCATGTCGAGGTCGGGGACCATCGCCGTCGAGGCGACGCCGGCGGCGCCGACGAGGCCGGCCTCTATCGAGAGGAGGGCGGTGACGAGAAACCCGAACGGGGCGTAGACGACGAGCGAGGCCCCGACGTGTCCCTTCCGGTACATGTTGACGACTGCGTTCCGGGTCCGTAAGTCCGTTACGTCGAGACGCGACCCCCCACGGCGCGTCTCCGGACGCGTCCGCGGAGCTCGCGGTCCCGTCGCGTTGTCGGGGCGAAACGCCTACGGCCTCCCGCCGTGACGCTCCGGTATGACACTGACCGCCCGCGACCTGATGGAGCCGGACGTGAAGACGGTCTCGCCGGACGACGACGTCGCCGACGCGTTCAAGCGGTTCGCTCGGTACGAGTTCAGCGGGTTCCCGGTCGTCGACGAGGACGAGCGGGTGGTCGGGATCGTCACCGAGTCCGACCTCGTCGACCTGTTCGAGCCGGAGGACGAGACGCTGTGGATCCCCGTCGGACTCCCTCCGTTCGTGGACACCCTCTCGTATCAGGTGAAGCGCCCGTGGGCCGACCTCGATCTGGGCGTCGACATGCTCCGCAACGCGGACCGACCCGTCTCCGAGGTGATGAGCGCGGACGTGGCGACCGTGACGCCGGACGTGAGCGTCGACGACGTGCTGGATCTGCTCGTCGGCGACGACCCCGATATCAACCGCGTGCCCGTCGTCGACGACGACGGCCGTATCATCGGGATCATCGCGCGTCAGGATGTGATCCGCGCGTTCCGCGACCGCCGACTGGAGTAGATCCGGTCGGACCGTCGCGAGGAGTCCCGCGGACGCTCGGCTGTGGATGTCGGCGACCGCGTCAGCTCCGAAGCGCCTCGACGGGCCGCTCGTTGGCCGCCTTCCACGCGGGGTACGCGCCGCTGACGAGCCCCACGCCGACGCCGAAGCCGAGCGCCAAGAGGAGGTAGTAGGCGTTCGTACGGTCGAGCACGAGCGCCGTGTCGACGGCGGGCGTCGCGAGGACCAGGCCCGCGACGAGCAGGACGGTGAGCAGGGTGCCGGCCGCGGCGCCGGCCGCGCCGATCAGCCCGGCCTCCGCGAGCAGGACGCGCAACACGTCGCGGCGGGCGACGCCGACCGCGCGCATCACCCCGATCTCCTGCCGGCGCTCGACGGTACTCATCAGCATCACGTTGAGGATCGAGACCCCGGCGACGACGAGGGAGATCGCGCCGAGCCCGAGCAGGAACGTCGAGAGGAGGCCGAAGAACTCGTTGATCTCGTCGACGAGGGCGGCCAGCTCGAACAGCTCCACCCGGTCCTCGCGGGCGTTCACCGCCTCGCGGATGGCGTCCGCGGCCGCCCGCGCCTCGGCGCCGGTGTCGGAGACGACGAGCGCCTGCGCGTAGCCGTCGGCCGAGAACGCCGACTCGGGGAGGTACACCGCGTCGTCGGGCGCGACCGGGCTGAACGTCTGGCTCTCGACCAACACCGCGATGACGCGGACCTGCGAGCCGGCGATCTCGACGGTGTCGCCCGCGCCGGCGCCGAGGTCCTCGGCGATCCCCGCGCCGAGGATCGCGCCCTGTCGGTGCCGCTCGGGGAGTCGCCCCTCGGCTGCCTCGTACGCCAGCGCGGGCTCTTCGACCCCGTACACCGTCGCGAACGTCTGGTCGCCCTGCCGCGCGACCGTGGCGCTGTCGGAGTACAGCGGGATCACTGCGGGCTCGCCGACCGCCCGGCGGATCGAGGCGATGTCCGCGTCGGACAGCGACTCCACGCCGGCGTCGGTGTTCGGCGAGACGACGACCTGCGTGCCGATATCGCCGATGGCGTCGTCCGCGCCCAGCGCCAGCACGTTCCCGAAGATGCCGAGCGCCGCGACCGCGAGGACCCCGATACAGACCCCGAGGACCGCCAGCACGGTCCGGACCCGGTTTCGTCGGAGGTTCCGCGACGCCATCGACACCGCGGGGCGCCAGCCGCGGAGCCAGCCGGCGGCGCCCCCCGGTGCGCGGTCGTCGGCGCTCATCCGTGGTCCCCGCTCATCCGCGGTCACCGCCCACCTGCGGTCCCGGAGCGGTCCGGCCGGCGTCGCGGCCGCCGCGCCGGTCCGCGTCGGCGTGCGGATCGGACTCGCCGGGCAAGCCGCCGGTCAGCACGCCGTCGGTGAGGTCGACGACGCGGTCGGCGTACTCCTCGACGAGCGGATCGTGCGTGACGGCGATGACGGCGACCCCCTCGGCCTTGACGCGCTCGAACTCGGCGAGGATCGCCTCGCCGGTGTCGGTGTCGAGGTTCCCCGTCGGCTCGTCCGCGAGCAGGACCGCGGGCTCGTTTATCAGCGACCGGGCGATCGCGACGCGCTGTTTCTGCCCGCCGGAGAGCTCGTTCGGTTCGTGGTCGAGCCGGTCGCCGAGCCCGAACCGCGCGAGCAGGTTCGCGGCCCGGTCGCTCGCGTCGCCGGGGTCGAACGCCGTCGGCATCGCGACGTTCTCGACGGCGGTGAGCGTCGGCAGCAGGTGGAAGTCCTGGAACACGAACCCGATCGACTCCTTGCGCGCCCGCGTTCGCTCCGCGACGGAGAGGCTCGTCACGTCGGTGTCGCCGAGCAGCCGTCGGCCGGAAGTGGGGTCGTCAAGGAGCCCGAGGACGTTCAGCAGCGTCGACTTGCCGGAGCCGCTCGGCCCGACTACCGCGACGAACTCGCCGGGCCGGGCCGCGAAGTCGACGTCGTCGAGCGCGACCACCGGCTCGCCGCCCCCGCTCGGATACCGCTTGACGACCCCGCGGAGCGCGACGGCGTAGTCGTCGTCAGCGAGATTGCTGTCGCCGCTCGTCTCCCAGTCGGCCGCAGCGCCGTTCGTCGCCCGACCGGCCGCAAGATCCTCCGCCTCGTCGGTCGTGCGGTTCCGGCTCACGGCGCCGACCCGTCGCGTCGTCGCCCGGTCGGTCCCCCGAGTCGTCCGGTCCTGACCGCGACGCCGACCGCCCCGGCGAGGCCGACGAGCGCGAGGCCGCTCGCGACCGTCCCCACGGTCCCCAGCCCGCCGGCGCCGAGTCGGCCGAGGGTGCCGCCGCCGTCGCGATCGTCGGTAGCCGGCTCCGGCGCGGCCACCGAGAACGTCTCCGTGTACCGCACGCCGCGCTCGGTGTACGTGACGCGGATCGGGATCTCCTCGGCGACCGTGACGTTCGCCGCGGTCGTCACGTCGAAGCCGACGAAGTCGCTGGCGCCGAGCGTCCCGACGAAGTACTCGCCGCCCGCGGGGGTCGGCGCGACGCCGGGCGCGTCGCCGACCGAGACGACCGCACCGGTCATCTCGCCGCTCCCCGCGTTGCCGAGGTTGGCGTCGACGACGACGCCGTCAGCGGTCTCGCGCACGGTCGCGTCGGTCACGGTCGGCGTCGCCTCGCGGACGGGGTACGTCACCGTCGACTCCGCGCTCCGGTCGGCGCCGCGATCGTTCCGCCGGTCCGTGTCGGCGCGGAAGGCGGCGGTGACCGTCACGTCCGAGCGCCGGTCGAGCGGTCCGAGATCGACGATCACGCGTCGCTCCTCGCCGGGCGCCACGCCCTCGACGACGAACGGGCCGACGTCGACCGTCTCCGCGCCGTCACCGTCGACCGCGGCCCCGACGGCGCGGAGGCTGATCCGGTCGGCGGCCGTCGTACCGGTGTTGACCACGGTCACCTCGACGGGCGAATCGACGGCCGGCGGCGACGCCTCGCCCTGACCGCCGTCGCCGGTATCGAGCCCGCCGCCCCCGCCGAAGACGCCCTGGATGCCGCCGATGCCGAGGTCGCCGGTGGCGCTCTCGCTCTCGTCGTCGCTCCGGAGGTCCTCGGGGTCGAGCGCGCGGGTGCGGAGGTCGAGCGCGACCTCGGTCGGGCGCACCTCGAACACGACGTCGCGGCTGACAGTCACGAACTCGCCGCTCGTCGACTGGTTCGCGACGACCTCGACGGTGAGCCGCCTCTCGCCCGGTTCCCTGAACGTCGTCCACAGCGTCGCGTCCAGCGAGTCGCCCGCCGAGAGCGCCCCGACGCCCGAGGCGCTGTCGAGCACGTCGCCGTCCGCGTCCCGGACGCGGACCGTCGTGAGGTTCGCCGCCGCGTCGCTGCCGCCGGAGTTCGAGACCGTGACGTTCAGGGTCGCGCGCTCGTCGACGGTCGGAGCGCCCGGAGACACGCCGACCTCGGTGAGGGTGATCCGCGCGTCCGGTACCGCCGCCGCGCCGCCGACCGCGAACCCGCCGCCGACGACGGACAGCACCGTTAACGCGGCCAGCAGCGCGGCTGTAGTTCGTGTGGGCGTCAATGTCACTATGACTACGCGACCTGCGTGGTTATATCCGTCGGCGACGGAAGCTGACGGCTCCTACCGGCGCTTCGTCGGCGAACTCGACTCCGCCGCTAGGCGGCGAACGCGGCCGGCGGGGACCCGCGGTTTCGACGGCCACCGAGACGTACCGGTTACGGATGCTTTTTCAACGGGCCGACGTAAGTGAGGGTAATGACCGAACGCGACACCGCGCGAGCGGGTGATCGGCGATGATGGGCGGCAACGACCAGCAGGCGTACGACCGCGGCACGTCGCTGTTCTCGCCGGACGGCCGGATATATCAGGTCGAGTACGCCCGCGAGGCGGTCTCGCGCGGCGCGCCGAGCGTCGGCGTCCGGACGACTGACGGCGTCGTCTTCGTCGCGATGTCCCGCCCCTCCTCGTCGCTGATGGAGGCCGAGAGCATCGAGAAGCTCCACAAGCTCGACGACCACGTCGGCACCGCGAGCGCCGGCCACGTCGCCGACGCCCGGCAGCTGATCGACCTCGCGCGCCGCCAGTCGCAGGGGAACCGCCTCCGCTACGGCGAGCCCGTCGGCGTCGAGACGCTGACGAAGTTCATTACCGACCACATCCAAGAGAACACCCAGCGCGGTGGCACGCGCCCGTACGGTGCTGCCCTCCTCATCGGCGGCATCGACGACGGCGAGCCGCGCCTGTTCGCCGCCGACCCCTCGGGTACGCCCAACGAGTGGAAGGCGACCGTCATCGGCGGCGGCCGGCAGGACATTCAGGGACACCTCGAAGACGAGTGGAGCGACGACCTCTCGCTCGAGGACGGCATCGAACTCGCGGTCGCGGCCTTGGCCGCCCACGACGACGAGTTCGAGGCGTCCGACCTCGCGGTCGCGACCGTGACCGAGGCCGACGGCTTCCGGACGGTCCCGACCGACGAGGTCGAGGCCGCCGTCGAGGCCGCCGGGCTCGCGGCGGACGAGGAGGACGCGGAGGAGACGGACGACGACGCGTCCGACGGCGACGAGTAGCGACCGCGTGCGGGAGCCGGGACCGAACCGCGCCGCCGCGCCTCCTCGCGGCGGGAGCGACCGGCGCGGGCAGCGCCGGGAGGAGCGGGAGTCCGGGCTCGGAAGCGCGCGATTGTACGACACACACAACACTTTTTGCGGCGGAAACCGTCAGTTACCACGTAAAATGTCCGATTCGATGTCCGAACAGCTCCAACGAGACATGGAGTGCGAGGGGTTACTCGAGTGCTTCCACGGTCTGAAACGGTTGGACAAGGACTGCTACCGAGCGATGGTCTCGGCCGAAGAGGCGCTCACGATCGACGAGGTCGCCGAACGCGTGGACCGCGAGCGCTCGACCGCCTACCGCGCGGTCCAGCGCCTCCTGAACGCCGGCTTCATCCAGAAGGAACAGATCAACTACGACCACGGCGGCTACTACCACGTGTACAGCCCCACGGATCCGTCCCAGATCGCCGACGACATGCAGCGGATGCTCAACGACTGGTACGCGAAGATGGGCCAGCTCATCGGCGAGTTCGAGGAGAAGTACGACGAACCCGAGCGCGCCGCCGTCGAGAGCTGAGCGGAGCACCGAGACCCCTCACGAGGCGGACTCGACGCGAGGGCGGTGGGCGTCGCAGGGTTTCGCGCGCTACTTTCGGTCGCTATTCCGCGTAGATGAGGGTCCGCCGGCACTCGGGGCACACGTACGGGACCGGCGTGAGGATCTCGTCGGCGCTGAGGCCGCCGAGAAACCCGTCGCTCGACCCGTCGGAGACAAGGGAGAGCGTCCCGAGAGCGTCGGTTCCCTGTAGCTCCATCTCCTCTAGCGGCTCCTCGCAGTCCGGACAGGTCTGTTCAGAGGGCATGTGCGTGATTTTTCCAGTACTCTCCAAAATAGTTGTGATCCGTACGCTCCCGATTGAGGATCGATCCGTTCTCACGTCGAGTCGGACACGTCTCGCGGTGGCAAGCTTCGGACGGCGCGGGAGTTTCGGACGGTGGGAGAGTTGTTTCGGACGGCGATACGTCTCAGGGGCACACGTACAGCGGCGGGAAAGGTGGAGCGGACCGACGCGACGCCGGCGCTCAGAACGTGAACACGTGGTCGGCCTCCTCGGCGGCCTCGAGGAAGGTGACCGCGCCGGCGAACTGCGTCGTCAGGTCGTCGTCGATGGCCTCCTGCTCCCACTGGAGCATGTCCAGCGTGGTCGTACACGCGACCGAGGTGACCGCCTCCCCGCCGTCGGCGATCAGCTGGTCGAGCATGTCGTAGGGGTTCGGCATCCCCTCGTCGAGCAGCGGCTGGACCGACGAGAGGTCTTTCTCGCCCTCCAGCAGGTGCGTCAGTCCGTCGAAGGTGAAGTAAAGGAACACGTCGGTGTCCATCGTCAGCGCGACGTGGCCGAGGTTGGTCGCCATCGCGAGGCTCTTCGGGTCGTCGCTGGAGACGATGATGCCGATCTCGTCCATGCTCATTCTTCCTTGCGGACGTAGTGCGTGTACACGTCGTCGCCCTCCTCCTGTTCAAGGAGCGTGACGCCGTCGGTGCCCGTCGCCCACCCGTCGATGTCGCTCACGCTTCCGGGATCGGTCGCGACGACCTCCAGCACCTCACCGGGGGCGAGGTCGTCGATCGCGCCCTTCGTCTTCACGATAGGCATCGGGCAGCTCAGTCCTTTCACGTCCAGCGTCTCCGCGATATCGAGTTCGGTGCTCATGGGTTAGTAGTTTGTGCGCAAAAGACAATACTACGCACAGGTGTTTTAATCTTGCGTATCTGTTTCAATACAGTCCCGTCCGAGGGAATCCGACGCCGGGGGGATCGGCCCAGTAGCCGATAGCGGCACTTACGGTGGTCGAGACCGAAGAGAGGGCCATGTCGACGACCGTTCGCGTCCGCTGTACCGACTGTGCGTACGACGAAGCGTTCGACTCGCTCCGGCGGGCGCGGACCGCGCTCGACGACCACGAGCGCGCGACGGGGCACGCCGTCGACTGGCAGATTGGCGGACTCACGGCAGGCGTCGAGCGAGCGGGCGACGACGCCGGCGTCTGTGGCCGGGACGAGTGTGCGAACGCGGACTCACCGCTCCTCGATCACGGACCGTCGGCGGCGGCCGACCCGGACGCCTGAGGCGGGTTGCTCCCCGGCAGCGACCGGCCCCGAACCGGAGTGTGCCGTCACCGACCGACCGCTGTGCCGTCTTCGAAGGCTCTTGTATTGTACAACAAAAACAATATTACTCATCAGCACGAACAGTCGCGTATGAGGATCGTATTCGCGACAGACCTCTCGGACGCGAACGAGGCGGCGATCGAGTCTCGGACCTGTCTGGAGTGTCTCGACAATATCGGTGTCAGCGAGGTTCACCTGTTGACGGTCGTCCCGGACAACGTCTCCAGCGGGCTGCCGGGGATGGACGCCGCCAGCGACGCCCGAGAGGCGCTCGCGCCGCAGCGGAGCGTGTTCGAGCGCGCGGGGTTCGACGTGGAGACGCACGTCGCCCGCGGGACGCCGCATCGACGGATCAACGGCTTGGCCGAGCGGCTCGACGCGGACATGATCGTCGTCGGGTCGCGCGGACAGGCGCCGCTCCAGAATCGGCTCATCGGCGGCACCGTGCGCAACGTCGCGCGGACGGCCGTCAGGCCGCTGCTCGTCGAGCGGATCGAGGAGACGCCGGACGGACACGCGGTCAAGAAGGAACACCTGTTCCAGGACGTGCTGTACGCCACCGACTTCTCCGAGAACGCGGCGCGCGCCTACGACTACTTCCCGGCGCTGACGGGCGCGACCGAGCGGGCGTACCTGCTCCACGTGGGCGGCGGAGACGCGGAGTCGACGGCGACCGCCGAGGAGCGGCTGGACGAGCTTGCGAGTGACCTCGGCGACCGGACCGGGTTCCACGTCGAGACCAACGTCAGGTCCGGCAACCCCGTCGACGAGATCACGGCCGAAGAGGAGCGCGTGGGCGCGACGACGACGCTCATCGGCGCGCGCGGGACGAGCCGACTCCGGCGGCTCCTCCTCGGGAGCACCGCGGAGTCGATCGTCGCGCGCGGGACGAACAACGTCCTGCTCGTCCCGCCCGAGGCGGCGGCGCCGCGCTGACGCCGGCCGGGCTTTTTGTTACCGGGGCGCCCAGGTGGACGTAATGACGCGAGAGACAGTCTCACACCGCGACGGCCACGTCTACGAGTTCGGTCCGGAGATGGACCCCGTCTACGAGGCCGCCGACGGCGAGTCGCTGACGGTCGAGACGATCGACAGTCTGAACGGCGAGATTCAGCGCGACGACGACCTCCTCGACGCGATCCCGGAAGAGGTCAACGCCGCGACGGGACCGATCGCGGTAGCCGGCGCGAGCCCCGGCGACGTCCTCGCGGTGGAGATCGAGGCCGTGCGCGTCGCCGAAGACCGCGGCCGTGTGCTCACCGCACCCGGGTTCGGACTGCTTCAGGACGACCCCGAGATCGACCACCCCGCGACGCGGATCACCGAGGTCGACACCGACGAGTCGGAGGCCGGGGCGGTCGAGTTCGAGGGGATCGACGTACCGATCGAACCCGTGATCGGAACGATCGGGGTCGCCACCGGCGGCGGGACGGTCTCGACGCTCACGCCCGACGACCACGGCGGTAACCTCGACACGACCGACGTGACCGGGGGGACGACCGTCTACTTCCCGGTGTTTCAGGAGGGCGCCATGTTGGCGCTGGGCGACGCGAAAGCGGCGATGGCGGACGGGGAGATGTGCGGGACCGGCGCGGAGATCGCGGTCGAGGTCGACGCGACGCTCTCCGTGGTCGAGGATCCGGCCGTGCCGCTCGACCGTCCGCTCCTCGACACCGGCGACGCGGTGAAGACGCTCGCGAGCGCCGAGACGCTGGAGGGGGCGGTCGAGCTGGCGAACGCCGACATGCTCGACCTGCTGGCGCACCACCACGGCTTCTCGCGCACCGAGGCGTATCTCTTCTCCAGCCTCGTCGGGGGCTTGGAGATCAGTCAGGTGGTCGACCCGCAGGTGACGGCACGGAACGCGGTGCCGAGCGAGTACCTCTCGGTCCCGTTCTGACCGGGCTACCGAGCGGAGAGTTACCTCGAGAGCCGGCCGCGGGGTTCGCCGACCGCAGCGCTCCGGTCTCAGCGCTCCGGCCCCGGCACTCCGGCCTCAGCGCTCCGATCGCTCGGCGAACCGACGCGCGGCGTCGCTCAGGCCGGCGTCGGTCGGCGCCGAAGGCTCCTCGTCCCCGTCGGCCGCGTCGGTGTCCGTGTTCTCCTCGGCCTCGTCGTCTCCGGCGGGCGCCCGGTCACCGACCTCGGCCGGAGCGGCGTCCGGCGGGTAGTCCAGTTCGGCGGACGGGACGAAGACGCGCTCGACGGCGCGAACGATCTCGTCGACCTGCGCCTCGTCGAGGCGGTCGGCGTACGCCTCCCGGACGAGGTCCGGGACCGCGTAGGCGTAGCTGCCCCGACCGGCGTGGCGGATGAGTCCCGCCCGCCGGATCGGGCGGTGACGGCTGTACGCGTGGCCGGAGTCGCCGTCGCCCCCGGCGTCGATGTGGGCCGCGACGGGGTCGCTCGCGCCCTCGCGTCGATAGTGGCGGAGCATCCCGCGCGAGAGCTCCGGGAGGGACTCGATCCGCGAGCGGAGCTCATCGATGACCGCTTCGCGGGTACCGAGCTCGATCGCCTCGTCGAACCGGAGCGCGCTCTCGGCCACGTCGTCGCGGGTGACCGGGTCGACGTCGTCCGGGGGGTTCGGTTCGTCCGCAGAATCGGCGGCCGTCGCGTCGACATCCGCGGCGTCACCGGTCGCGGCGTCACCGGTCGCGGCGTCGGCGTCGACCTCGGCGCCGCCGTCGGCGGCCGATGGGCCCGGTCCGGGCGCGGCGTCGGTCTCCGCTTCCGCGTCCGCGTCGCTCTCCTCGGTCGCGGCGACCGCCTCGTCGTACGACTTGAGGACGGACTGGCCCTCGTCGCCGTCGTCCGTCCCTCCGAGTCGCTCGTCGCCGGCCGGAGGTCGACCGCCGCCCCGGTACGGGGCCTCCGCCTTACCGAGGAGCGCCTGCGCGAACTGGTCGGCCATGTCGCTCAGGTCGCGGGCCTCCTCCAGCTCGCGTTCGAGGTCGGCGATCCGCCGGTCCTTCTTTTGTAACTCCTGCTTGAGGTCGGCGATCTCGGACTCGCGGCGCTCCTTCTCGTCGGAGATCGACTGGAGCTCGCCGACGAGGTCGCTGGAGACGGACTTCAGTTCGGGGCGCTCGAAGTCGTCGAGCCCGGGGGTCGCGCCCGCGTCGAACGTCTCCTTGCGGTGGAACTGGATCCGGCGGATCGACTCGTCCCAGTCGGTCATCAGGAACGCCTCGCCGTCGCCGAGGTCCTCGACCGCGCTGGCGTACTTCGAGCCGAGGATGCGCCCGACCACCTTCGTGTCGTTGTCCCAGGTGAGCCGGTGCCAGCAGAGCCAGTCGCACTGGGTGATGAAGTCCTTCTTGACGTCGGCCGGGCGCTGGCTGATGCCGACGATGCCGAGCCCGTGCTTCCGGCCGCGCTTCCCCACCTTGATCAGCATCTTCCCCGTCTCGTCCATGCCGCCGCCCTCGGGGATGTACTCGTGGCACTCCTCGATGACGAGCAGGAAGGGCTTCTTCATGCGCTTCTCCTTCGCGAACAGCTGCTTGACGACCTCCAAGAGGAGCTCGTTGGCGGTGTCCTCTTCGAGGTAGCCGGAGACGTCCAAGATGATCGGGACGTTCTGCTCTAAGGCGAGGGTCGCGAGCTTCTCGGCGTGCTCGGGGGAGACGACGATGTCGCACTCGTCGTCGGCGCCGGCGTGAAGAATTTCATATTCTTCCTTTAAACCGTAATATTCACCGTCTGTGTCCACGATCATGACAGGAAATCCGTTAGATAGCAGATTTTCTATCACGACACTTGCGGTGTTGCTCTTCCCGGACCCGCTCTTCCCCGTGATGAAGGACCGGCCGGTGAGCACGTCGACGACCGGGAGTTCGACCGGCGAGCCGGGTTCCGCCGTCGCGTCGCCGCCGATCCCCTCGCTGACGTCCGCGACGTGGATCGCCTCCTCCTCGCTCATACCCGTGAGAGGTGGCGCCCACCTCATAAACTATCGGCTCGCTCGCCGTCCGGTCGTGCCGAGCGCGGGCCGGCCCGGCCGCCGCGCTTCCCAAAACGTATGCCGCCGCCGGGAGTTCGACCGCGCATGGACACAGAGAACACCCTCCTCAACGCGGTCGTCGGCGCTATCGCGTCGACGGTGCTCTCGTTTACCGGCATCTCACCGCTCCTCGGCGGCGCGGTAGCCGGGTACTTAAATGGAGACGACGGCCTCCGGGTCGGCGCGCTCTCCGGCGCGATCGCCGCGATCCCGATCGTCGGACTGCTGTTGCTCGTGCTGGTTTTCCTCCCGTTCTTGGGGTTCTTCGGGTTCCCGCTCGAAGTCGGCCTCGCGGCCGGCGGAGTCGTCTTCGTCGCCGCCCTCATCGTGTTGGGCGGCGTCGCCTACTCCGTGGTTCTGAGCGCGCTCGGCGGACTGCTGGGCGTGTACGTGAAGAACGAGCTGTAAGGCGGTCGCTGTTAGTTATAGAAATCGATTGCGGATTGGCGGCGAACGCCTCCAAAGCCCCAGTCGCTCGGTTATAAACAGCTACCCGTGAATTGGCGGCGAACGCCTCCAAAGCCCCAGTCGCGAGGACTCGCGCGGCTCGCTGTGCTCCTCACTCGGTCGCTCACTCCGTTCGCTCCCTCATTGCGGTGCTTACGTCGCCGTGCTTCGTCCTCGCGACTGCCCCTTTGAGTCCCGCCCAGCACAGCACCTCACGCCTCCCCAGCCTCGTCGCTGGCACCCTCCGCTTCGCTCCGGGAGCCAGCGACTCCCTCGCGCGTGCTGCTCGGCCGCAAGGCGGCCTCGCAGGCACGCGCCACCGCACCGTTCGTTTATAAAACAGCTCGTGAGAGTTGCCCTGCGGCCTCAATAGAGACGCCTCAGTGCTCGCCGCCGGTGCCGCGCCGGTCGGAGTCGAGGTCGATGTCGAGGTCGTCGAGGAGTTCCTCGGCCTCCGCGCGCTTCTCCTGGTGGTCCTCGAGGAACTCGCGCATGAGCTCCGCGGCCTGCTCCTTACAGCCGCCGCAGAGGCGCTCGCCGTTGACGCACTCGGAGTACACCTCCTTGGTGAGTTCGTCGTCGTCGCCCGCGAGCAGGTAGGCGTACAGCTCGTAGACCGGGCACTCGTCGGCCTCGCCGCCCAGCTCGCGCTGCTCCTCGGCGGTGTCGCGGCCCCCGGTCGTCGCCGCCTTCACCTTGTCGTAGCCGTCCTCAGGATCGTCGAGCAGCGAGATGTGGCTCGCCGGGATCGACGAAGACATCTTGCCGCCGGTGAGCCCGGTCATGAACCGGTGGTAGATCGAGGAGGGCTGCCGGAAGCCGAACCCGTCGTGGTCGATCTCGACCTCGCGCGCGATGGACTCGGCCTCGTCGCGGGTCAAGTCGAACGCGTCGACGTGGCCCTCGAACACGCGTTTTTCCCCTTCCACGGCCTCGATCAGCGCCTCGAACGCCTCGTCGGTGGCGTTGCGGTCGAAGAACCGCACGCGGGGGCGGAGCGGCTCCTTCCCGCCGGCCTCGAGCTTGTCGAGGGCGCTCGCCTTCGCGGCCGCGAGGTCGACGCTCTCGCGGTCGCTCTCCGGCGGCTCGTAGTCGGCGAGCCACTCGGCGGCGTCCTCGCAGCGCACGTCGGTCTCGGCGGCGGCGTCCGCGTCTCCGGCGGCGTCGTTCTCTTGGTCGCGGGCCGCGAGCGCGTCGTAGGCGGCCCGCACGAGCCGGCGCTCGTCGTCGTCGAGCTCGAAGGAGGCGAACGCCTCTGTCACCTTGAAGTAGCGCACGCGGGTCGCGAGGTCGCGGGTGAGCCGGACGTGCGGGTCCTGATCGGGACCGACCGGGATCACCGTGGGCTTCGGCTCGTCGACGAGCTGCGGGTAGAGGATGTCCGCGGTCTGGGTGATCACGCTCTGCATGTGCGAGACGTTCGTCTCCCCGTCGAAGCCGTAGATCGCCTCGAACTCCGAGAAGTTCGCCTTCGAGCCGAGCTCGAAGCCGAGGTCCTGGACCTCGCGGTTGTCGGACTGGCGGTAGATCTCGCCGTCCTCGGCGTCGAAGCCGAGCGCGAGGAGGCTCAGGAGGTAGTTCCGCGCGTGCTCGTCGATCTCGTCCCACGACATCCCGCGCGCGGAATGCGCTTCGAGGTCGGCGATGAGCCCGAACGCGTCGCCGCCCATCTCTTGGTGCCAGATGATCTCGTCGAACACGAGCTTGTGACCGATGTGCGGGTCCCCCGTGGGCATGAACCCGGAGAGCGCCGCGAACGGCTCGTCGTTCGCCATCGCCTCCGCGACCGCGTCGTACTCACGGTGCCCGAAGATGACGCCGCGGCGCATCAGGTAGTGCGGGTCCGGCACGTCGTCGTCGACCTCGTCGAACGCCTCGATGCCGAACTCCGCGAAGAGGTCCGCGTAGTCCCCGACCGACGCCGACCCCCACGGGTCGAGCGCGACGTCCTCGGTCGGCTCGTCCGCGTCGGTCCCGCCGTCGGTCCGGGGGGGCGTCAACGGCCCGCGGTCGGCGTCGGGCTCGCGCCCGTCACCGCCCGGCGTCGTCCCTTCGGGGGTGTCCTCGTCCATACCACCTCTCCCGTCGGTCGACGCAAAAACCGTTCGCTTGCGCGGGAGCGCTTGGCACGGCCCGCCTGTCCGGAACGCCGGTCCGCCCCCCGGTTCAGAACGCTGGTCTACTCCGGTCGGCCGAGTCACTCGACCTGCGCAACGAGTCGCGTCGCGGTCGCCTTCCACCGGAGCGACACCGGGTCACCGGGCGCGAGGCCGAGCCGGTCGATGCTCTCGGCGGTGATCAGCGCCGCGACCTCGACGGCGGCGTCGTCTGTCCCTCCCCGGTCGACCGGTTCGACGACGATCCGAACCGTCGACACCGTCTCGCCCGAGTCGATGCGCGAGACGCGGCCGGCCAGGCGGTTCCGGGCGCTCGTCGCGTCCGGGTCGACCGCGTTGGCCGCGTCGTTGACGGTGACCGCGTCCGCGCCGATCCGGACTTGAACCGCGTCGCCGACGGCGACCGCGCCGCCGTCGGCCCTGTCGTCTGCGTCTCTGCCGTCGGCCCCGTCGTCTGCGTCTCTGCCGTCGGCCCTGTCGTCTGCGCCTTCGTCGTCCACGGTGCCGCCGTGGAGTCCGGAGAGCTCTCCGACCGGCGTGTCGACGACGGCGAGTTCGCCGTCGACGGCGGCCACGGTCCCGTCGAGGACCGTCTCGGGCACCGACGCGGTCGCCGCGAGGACGGCCTGAAGGCGGTCGTAGCGGTCGAGGAGGTCCCGAGCCGACGCGGCGAGCCGGCTCCCGCCGCCGCCCTCGCCGCCCCGACGGCGCTCGACGAGCGTGCCGTAAGCGTCCTCCAGCGTCTCGATCCGGGTGAGAGCGCGGGCGCGGGAGCGGCCGAGCTCCGAGGCCGCGCCCGCGACCGATCCCGCCGCGTCGACCGCGCGCAACAGGGCCGCGTCGCGGCCGTCGAACTCGACGCCGTCCTCGATCAGCGCGGCTCGTCCGCGCCCCGCGGCCGGGGCGGGACCGGAGTCGGTCGGCTCTCCCATGCTCGGGGGATGCGTCCGGGACGTGTTGGGGGTTTCGACGCGCCCTCGGGCCGCTCCGGGCCGACGTTCCCCACCGTGACGCAACTTATATGTCGTGTCGCCCCGCCGTTGTATCTATGCCGATACAACGACGGAAGTTCGTGGCCGCGGTCGGCGCCGGAGCGATCGTGGGTACGGCCGGCTGTTCGTCGACGAACGACGGCGGCAGCGGCGACGGGACCGGGGGCAACGGCACCGACGGCGGAAACAGCGCTGAGAGCGTCGGCGTCGCCGGCGAGACGCTGACGCTCACGACGACGACGAGCACCTACGACACGGGGCTCCTCGACGCGATCCACCCGGACTTCGAGGAGATGTACGGCGTCACGGTCGACGCCGTCGCGCAGGGGACGGGCGCCGCGCTGGAGACCGCGCGCAACGGCGACTCGGACATCGTGATGGTCCACGCCCGCGGCCTCGAAGACGAATTCATGCGCAACGGGTACGGGATCAACCGCCGCGACCTGATGTTCAACGACTTCGTGATCGTCGGCCCCGAGAGCGACCCGGCGGGAATCGGGGGGACGGGCTCAGCGACCGAGGCGCTGACGACCATCGCGGAGGCGGAGGCGACGTTCGTCTCTCGCGGCGACAACTCCGGGACCCACACGAAGGAGCTGAACCTCTGGGACGCGGCGGGCACGGATCCCGGCGGAGACTGGTATCAGGAGACCGGCACCGGGATGGGCGAGGCGCTGAACATCGCAAACCAGCAGGGCGCGTACACGCTCTCGGACCGCGGAACCTACATCTCGCAGCGCTCGGAGATCGACCTGACGATCCTCGTTCAGGGGCCGATCGAGGGCGGGCCGGAGATCCTCGCGAACCCGTACGGCGTCATGGCGGTCAACCCCGGCGTCCACGAGAACGCCAACTACGACCTCGCGATGGCGTACATCGGCTGGATCACCAGTCCCGGCGTCCAGGAGGCCATCGCAGAGTACCAGGTGAACGGCGAACAGCTGTTCTTCCCCGAGGCCGTCTCGGAGGACCCTGACTTCCAACAGTACGTTCCGGAAGGCTGGAGTAGCGACGACTCGGACGCGTAAGCGTGCCGCTCGAACCGGTCGCACAGCTGGCCCCCGCCCTCCTCGACTCGGGCGCGGGCCCCGCGGCGTCCCTGCTCGGCGCCTCGTTCAGGGAGGGGTACGTCGGGAGCATCATCGCGGTCTCGCTGTACGTGAGCCTCACCGCCGTGGCGCTGAGCACGCTCGTCAGCGTGCCGGCGGCCGTCGCGATCGGCCTCGCGGAGTTCCCGGGGAAGGGGTTCGTGAAGTCGGTCGTCAACACCGGGATGGGGTTCCCGAGCGTGGTGGTCGGGCTGGTAGTGCTGTTCGCGGTCTCCAACCAGGGGCCGCTGGGGTCGCTAGAGCTCATCTTCACCCGCGAGGCGATGATCATGTCGCAGTTCGTCCTCGCGACGCCACCGATCACGGCGATCAGCCTCGCGGCCGTGAGCGGCGTCGACGACGGCGTCCGGGACGCTGCTCGCGTCCTCGGCGGGACGCGGATCGACGTGGCGCTGGTCGTGATCAAGGAGGCCAAGTACGGGATCGCGACCGCGGTGCTGGCCGGGTTCGGTCGCGCGGTGAGCGAGGTCGGCTCCGTGCTGATCGTCGGCGGGAACATCACGAGCGCCGACGGCATCTCGAAGACGCGCACGCTCACCACCGCGATCCAGCTCGAAGCGCGGCAGGGGCGGTACGAGACCGCCATGGTGCTCGGCGCGGTGCTGGTCGCGCTCGTGTTGACCGTCAACGCGATCGTGGTCCGCTTCGGCGATCGGGGGGTGGCCTGATGCGGCGGGAGGTGTCCGGCTGATGCTCCGCGCGACGGGCGTGTCGCGGTCGTACGGCGACGAGAGAGTGTTCCGCGACCTCACGATCGACGTCGACGCGGGCGAGGTCGTCGCCGTCATCGGTCCCTCCGGCGTCGGCAAGACCACGCTGCTGCGGACGCTCGCGCTGTCGCTGGAGCCGGACGAGGGGACGGTGACGCTCGACGGGACCGACGCGTGGGCCGTCGACGAGTCGGCGCGGCTCGCGCTGCGCCGCCGCGTCGGGATGGTGTTCCAAGAGGCGAGCCTCTTCGGGGGATCGGTCGCCCGAAACGTCGAGTACGGGCTCCGGGTCCGCCGCTCGTGGAGCGAGCGGATCGCCTCGCTCTTCCGGCTGTCCGGCGCCGCCGACGCGGTCCACGAGTCGCTGGAGGTCGTCGGACTCGCAGACAAGACGGACCAGCCCGCCGACTCGCTCTCCGGCGGCGAGGCCCAGCGGGTGTCGTTCGCCCGCGCGCTGGCGTACGACCCCGACGCCCTCTTGCTCGACGAACCAACCTCCGACCTCGACCCACGGAACACGGCCGTCATCGAGGAGGCGATCGGTGAGGCGAAAGCGCGGGGGATCGGCGTG
Source organism: Halorubrum sp. GN12_10-3_MGM (assembly GCF_005435235.1). Classification (NCBI taxonomy): domain Archaea; kingdom Methanobacteriati; phylum Methanobacteriota; class Halobacteria; order Halobacteriales; family Haloferacaceae; genus Halorubrum; species Halorubrum sp. GN12_10-3_MGM. Next base: position 299,899 of record NZ_SGUB01000001.1, on the reverse strand, counting down.
GTCGTGGCGACCCACGACATGCATCAGGCCGAGCGGGTCGCGGACCGCGTCGCGGTGCTGCTCGACGACGGGATCACGGAGATCGGTCCGACCGAGGAGATCTTCGACGACCCCGCCGACGAGCGCACCCGGAAGTTCATCTCGGGCGAACTGGTGTACTAATTTGCGTCGAGGGGAGGCGGGAGATCGGTCGAATACAGCGATCCGGTCGGGTGATCGACGACGCTGCGGTGAATACCTCCAAAGCCCCAGTCGCGAGGAGACGGTACGCCCGTTGTGCTCCTCGCTCCGCTCGCTGTGGTGCTTACATCGCCTCCCGCCTTCTCGCGACTGCCCCGTTGAGTCCCACCCCGCACAGCGACCGCACCTCACGGCTCCCCAGCCTCGTCGCTGGCACCCGTCGCTTCGCTCCGGGAGCCAGCAACTCCGGCGAGAATCGAAGATTCTCCGGCAGCCGGCGTTTCGCGCCGGCGACCTCGCGCGGGCGATTCGCGCCATACGGGCGCTCATCGGCACGCGCCGCCACGCCGTTTGTTTATGAGTGATCGACACCGCCGAGTTAGACGCCGAAGTCAAGTTCGACCGCCTCGCCCGCCTCGGCGTCTCCCGGATCGACGACCGCGTCGTCGGCCGCGAAGCCCGCGTGGAGGTGGTCGTAGGTGCGGTCTATCGCCTCCACGATCACCTTCGTGGCGCCGGTGACGGGCATGAAGTTCGTGTCGCCGCTCCAGCGCGGGACGACGTGGGTGTGGAGGTGGTCGATCGACCCCCCCGCGGCGTCGCCGCCGAGGTTCTGGCCCGTGTTGACGCCGTCGGGGTTCACGTCGCGGCGCAGCGCGGCGAGCGTCGCCGCCTTCAGCTTCGCGTGATCGAGGAGTGTCGCGTCGTCGAGGCCGGTCGGATCCTCGACGTGTGCGTCCGGGATCACCATCGCGTGACCGGGGTTGTACGGCGCGTTGTTCAGGAGGACGTAGTTGCGCTCGCTGCGGGCGACGACGCGCGCCTCGCGGGCGTCCTCGCGCTCGGGCAGGACGCAGAACGGGCAGCCGTCGATCGGGTCGGCGTCGCGCTCGACCCATTCGATCCGCCACGGCGCGAAGATCCGGTCCATCAGTCGTCGAAGCCGTGGATGCCCGCGGTCGTCACCTCGACGCCGTCCTCGGTGACGAGCAGCGTGTGCTCCGCCTGACTCACGAGGGCGTCGTCGTCCTCCTTCAAGACGGGGTACCCCTTGATCGCGTTCGCCTGCTTCAGGCGACGAAGCGCCATCCCCGCCCGGTCCGTCTTCAGCCAGCGGGCCGCGAACGGGAGGTCGTCGAACGCCTCGATCTCTTCGAGCGCCTGCCGCGCCCGCCGGTCGCGCACGCTCGCGGAGCCCTGCTGCTCGAAGATCTGTTCGTCGGTCCCCTCGCCGACCTTTCCGCGGCCGTCGGTGGCGAACGGCTCGATGGCGACCGCCTGCCCCGGCTCCAGCTCGACCGACCGGTCGACGCCGCGGTTCGGTACCGTGGGCCCGGTGTGGGCGTCGTAGCGCTGGACGCCGTGCCCGGAGAGGTTGAGGACGGGCGTGTAGCCGTAGCCGCGGATCACGTCTTCGATCGCCTGCCCGACGACGCCGACCTCGACGCCCGGCCCGGCCTCGTCGAGCGCGGCCTCCAGCGCCATCTCGGCGGCCTCGACGAGTTCGGGCGTCCCGCTGTGGTCGACCGTCACCGCGGCGTCGGCGATGTAGCCGTCGACGTGGACGCCGACGTCGAGACACACCATCTCCTCGCCGAACTCGGTCTCGTCGTCCCGACCCGGCGTCGCGTGCGACGCCTCGGGGTCGACGCTGATGTTGACCGGGAACGCGAGGCCCGCCCCCTGCTCGCGGACGAAGTCCTCCGTCCACTCGGCGACTTCGAGGTGGGTCCGGCCCGGCTCGACCATCTCGCGGGCCTCGTTCATCGCCTCGACCAGCACCGCGCCGGCCTCGCGGTAGCTTTCGACCACGTCCTCGTCCAGAGGTCCGTGACTCATGGCTCCGGCTTCGGCGAGGGCGCGCAAAGAGGTTGCGGAGGGCGGTCGACTACGCCCCGTTCGTGACCTCGACGTACCACGCGTCGCCGGTCGGGGTCGTCTATCTCGCGAGCGTCCAAGGGCTCGTCCGCGTCGCCGAACGGGTCGCGACTGATGAGTCTGTCGTCGGGTCCCGCGGGAGTGTCTCCTGTCCCCAAGACGTTCGCGCGCCGGTCGTCGGTCGACGCTCCGCGCGAACATGTTCGCTCGAAGACGTAGGGGAACTGAGGGCGTCGGATCGGACATGTCGAGTACACCCTCAGGCCACGATCACGACGCGGACCCGGTGACCGACCACGTCCACGAGAATTCGTGGTCCGCGAACCTCGAAGGCCCCGAACACGCGGACGACCGGGATCTGCTCGTCCGACAGGCGATCGAAGCGGTCGAGCACACGGCCGCGGGCAACCACGTCAACCTCGTCACCCACGGCGACCACGGCCACCCGGAGACGTACCTCGTCGACGCGCTCGAATCGGAGCTCGGCAGCGACCTCGACTGGGAGTACATCGAGCGGTGCGGCTGCGGGGGTCACGTCGTCCGCGTCCGCGTCTGAGCCGACACCGGAAGGTCGGCGGATCTACTCGCACTCTTCGGCCGCTCGCGGGAGCCACATCCGGACTACCGTGCCGGTCGGCTCACGGGTGTCGATCTCGAGGTCGCCGCCGGACTCCGTGACGATCCAGTGGACGAGCCAGAGGCCGAGCCCGCTCGCGTGTTCGAGCGCCGTCTCCCGCGCCTCCGAGAACACCGTCCGCTCGACCGGCGGGATGCCGGGGCCGTCGTCGGCCACGTCGAGCCGGAACCGGTCGCCGTCGGCGACGACCGTCGCCTCGACGTGCGGATCATCGTCGTCGTTGTGGACGACAGCGTTCTCCAGCACGTTCCGGACCGCGGACTCCAGCAGTTCGTCCGCGGCGACGACGGCGGAGTCGGGCACCGTCACCGTCACCGTCGCCCGCGGGAACGACGAGCCCAGCGACTCGCAGAGGCGGTCGACGAGTTCGGCGAGGTCGATCTCGGTCTTGTCGGCGTCGCTGTGCAGCGCGACATCGATCTCGCGCGCCTGATCGCTGAGGTGCGTCAGCGTCTGTACCTTCCGGTCGATGACGTCGAGGTACGGGTCGCCCTCCTCGTCGACGTGGTCGCGGAGCAGGTCGGCGTACCCGCCGATGACGTTGGTGTCGTTCTTCAGGTCGTGGCGCAGCACGCGGTTCAGAACCTGGAGCCGCTGTTCGTACCGCCGGGCCTCCGTCACGTCGGTTGCGGTGATGACGACCTCGCGCGCGTCCTCGAACAGCCGCTCGATCACCGTCTCGAACCGGCGCCAACTGCCGTCGCCCCGGGCGATCCGGTGCGTGATCGACTGGGGTTCGGCGCCCTCGAAGGCGCGCTCGAACGCCTGCTGCGCCTCGCGTCGGTCCTCCGGGTGGACCAGGTCGATCACAGGACGCCCCTCGATCGCCGCGGGAGCGTGACCGAGCAGGCGCTCAATCGAGGGGCTCACGTACCTGATCAGGCCGTCCTCGCCGCAGACCGCGATCACGTTCGGCGACTTCTCGATGAGGGCGCGGTAGCGCCGCTGGAGCGTTTCCCGCTCGGTGACGTCGCGGAACAGCAGGACCGTCCCGCCGCGGGTCGTCCCCGGGCCGGTGATGTCGTGGACGTCAACCGTCAGGAACCGCGGCGCGGCGTCGTCGCCGCCGACGGTCACGCGGAACTCGTCGTCGGACGACGCTTCCCCCTCGTCGGACCCCGCCTCCGTCACCGCGTCGACGACCGGCGGGGCGTCGGCGAACGCCTCGTCGGCGCGGGCGCCGAGTTCGGCGTCGGGAAACAGCGCCTGAGCCGGGTCGTTGCGGTCGATCACCCGGCCGTCGGCGTCGCAGACGACCACGCCGTCGGAGAGGTTCGCGAACACCGCGTCGCGGGCGATCGGCGACACGTCGAGCAGCCGGTACCGGAACACGACCCACGCCAGCAGCGCCGAGGTCCCGCTGAAGGCGATCGGCGTGAAGTCGACCACGCCGTCCGCCGGACCGACGAGCCCGAAGATGCCGGCCGCGCCGAGCGCCGGCGGCGCGACGCCGGCGGCGAAGAGGAGGGCGGCCTGCCGGCGGAACACGCCGTCACGGGAGACCGCGGCGTAGCCGAGCACGCCGAAGGAGAACAGGTTGACCGCGTAGGTGTACCCGACGAATCCGAGCAGGGCGGGCGTCGGCGCGTAGCCGAGGAGGCGGTACCCGCCGGCGTCGACGAGCGAGGGGTCGGCGTAGAACAGCGGGTCGGCGCCGACCGTCAAGACGGCAACGGCGGTCGCGGCCGGGACGACCCAGAAGAGCGCGAACCGGCGGGGACCGAGCCACTCGGTCCGGTCGACGTACGAGAGGACGAAGGCGGGCCACGCGACCGCCAGCCCCGCGGTCCCGAGCCAGACGAGGCGGTTGAAAAGCAGCGTGGGACCGAGCGCGGTCGCCGACAGCTGCGCCGCGTACGCCAGCGACCAGACGCCGGCGCTGCCGGCGACGCCGACGAAACTCCACAGGAGCGCCCGGCCGCCGCGAGAATGGTTCGCGGCCGCGTACGCGGCGAATCCGAACGACGCGACGGCCGCGACGAGCAGCGGAACCGTGTACGGCGTCGGTTGCCACGCCATCGATACCGGTAGGATGCGAGTAGTCGGTAAAAAGGGACCGAATCCTCTAACCAGTTCGAGCGGCGTCGATCCGTATGCTCGAACCCGGCGACGACGCGCCCGCGATCACGCTCACCGACCACCGCGGCGAGACGGCCACCGTCGACCCGACCGCGGCCGGCCACACGGTGGTGTACTTCTACCCACGCGCCGACACTCCCGGCTGTACCGCCGAGGCGTGCGGCTTCCGCGACGAGTGGGACGCGTTCGAGGACGCCGACATCGCCGTCGTCGGGATCAGCGACGACCCGGTCGAGGACCTCGAACCCTTCGCCGAGGAGTACGACCTCCCCTTCACGCTCCTCTCGGACCCGGACGGCGCGGTGTCGAGCGCGTACGACTCCTACGGCGAGAAGTCGATGTTCGGGAACACCTTCGACGGCGTGTTCCGGAACACGTACGTCATCGACGACGAGGGAACCGTCGTCTTGGCGTACGAGGGGGTCTCCCCCGAGGACCACGCCGTCGAGATACTCGACGACATCCGCGCGCTCGACGGCTGATCGGGGCGGTCGACGCCGTCGAGGGCGACCGCTATCCCGACGGGCTGATCCCGGCGACCGCGTCGGCGATCTCGCGGCGCTTCAGCAGGCCGAAGCCGAGGACGATGACCGCGAAGCCGGCGACGGTGAACGCCGTTACCGGCTCGGCGAGCAGCAGGGCGCCCGCGACGGTGGCGACGACCGGCACGACGTACGAGACGAGGTTGATCTCGAAGGGGCCGAGCCGGTCGAGCAGCGTGAAGTAGATGGTGTACGCCACCGCCGACGAGCAGAGCCCGAGGAACGCCAGCGCGAGGAGCGCGCGCGGCGCCGCGGCGGGGAGGCGCTGGCTCTCGCCGATCCCGAGGCTCAGTGCGTGGATGGCCAGCGCGCCGAACCCCATCGCCCACCCGGTGAGCGCGACGCTGGAGAACGACGTCTCGACGGTCCGGAGCCCGACGCTGCCGACCGCGACGGCGACGACGCCGATCGCGATCAGCCCGACGCCGACCGCGACGCCCCCGCCGAGGCTCGCGGGGTCCGGCTGTGCGACGAGGCCGACGCCGAGGAACGCGAGGACGACCCCGACCGCGCCGCGCGCGTCGAGGTCCGCCCCGCCGATCCACAGGGCGGCGACCGCCGCGGTCGCGATGGGGACGAGGCTGTAGGTGATCGAGGCGATGCCGCTCGTGGTGTACTGCTGGCCGACGAACAGCAGCGCGTTGTTCGCGGCCACGGAGAGTCCGCCGCTGAACCCGATCGCGGCGAGGTCGCCGCGCGTCCGCGGAAACGGACCGTCCTGCGTGACGAACACGTACGACAGCAGCGCCAGCGCGGCCACGTCGAACCGGTAGGCGGCGTACAACACCGGCGGATAGTAGTCGAGGCCGACCTCGATGGCGACGAACGATCCGCCCCACAGCAGGGCGAGGGTGAAGAACAGGAGGGCGTCTCGGTACCGTGACACGGTCGACCGAACGCGGGCCGCGGGTAAAGCGGTGTCCGTCGCGGCCCGGACCGCCGGTGCCGGCTCGTCCGGCCGTGACGCCGTGTCTGGAAGTCCCGACCCGTCCGGCGGGTCCGTCGCGCCGCGGCCCGCTCAGTAGCCGCGGACGATGAGGTAGTCCGCGAGGTCTTCGAGCAGGCTCCGAGAGCCGCTCTCGGGGAGCACTCCGAGGTGGTCCTTCGACCGCGCGGTGAGGTCCTCGGCGGTCTCGCGGGCGTACTCGATCGAGCCGACCTCTTCGAGGGCCGCGACCGCGTCGTCGATGGCCGCCTCGGTCACCGCCGCGGGCGTGTCGGCGTCAACGAGCCCGTCGACGTCGACTCCCTGTTGTCGGGCGTGGAGCGTGATGAGCGTCTCCTTCCCCTCCACGAGGTCGGAGCCGCGCTGCTTCCCGAGCTCCTCCGAGGGGACGGTGAGGTCGAGCACGTCGTCTTGGATCTGGAACGCGCGTCCGGAGTCGATCCCGTACTGATACAGGGCGTCGACGACCGCCTCGTCGGCGCCGAGTAGGAGGGCGGGCGTCGCGGCCGAGGCGCCGTACAGCACCGCGGTCTTCAGCTCGACCATGTCCAAGTACTCGTCGGGGAGGATGTCGTCGCGGCTCTCGAAGGCGACGTCGAGGGCCTGCCCCTCGCAGATCTCGGTACAGGTCGACGCGAGCATCCGCATCGCTTCGAGCCCGTGTTGCGGGTCCGCGCCCGTCTCGGTCATGAACTCGAACGCCTTCGAGTAGAGGGTGTCGCCCGCGAGGATCGCCGTCGAGACGTCGTACGCCTCGTGGACTGCCGGGACGCCCCGCCGGAGGTCGTCCTCGTCCATGATGTCGTCGTGGATCAGCGTGAACGACTGGATCACCTCGATGGCGACCGCGGCCCGCATCACGTCGACCTCGTCGCCGTCGAGCGACGGGAACGCGCGGAAGTCGGCGCCCATCGGCTCGGTGCCGGTGACCGCCTCAGCGGCCAGGGTCGTCACCGTCGGGCGGAGCCGCTTGCCGCCGGCCTCGAGGATGTATCGGGTGGCCTCGTACAGTCGCTCAGGCTCCTGGACCGGCAGCTCCTCGTCGATAGCGGCGTTGACGAGCTCACGCCGCTCGCGGATGGCGTCGAGCACCCGCGCCTCCTTCGTCTCGCTCGTCATTCGACGAGCTGGATCGTGGACCCGTTCTGCGTGACGTGGACGTCGCGTCCGAGCTTGTACCCCTGCGTCTTCGCGAGGTCGACGTACGGCGAGCGACCCTTGAGCGTCTGGTGGCCGGGGATGAGATGCTGCGGCTGGAGCGCCTGTAGCATCTCGTAGTGGCCCTCCTCGCGGAGGTGGCCGGAGACGTGGATGTCGTCGTAGAGGCGGGCGCCCTGCATCCGGAGCAGCTGTTCGGACTGGTAGCGCTGCCCCTCGTTGGTGGGTTCCGGGATGACGCTCGCGCTGAAGACGACCTTGTCGCCGTCGTCGATCTCGTAGGGGGTCTCGCCGCGGCCCATGCGAGTGAGCATCGCGCGCGGCTCGCCCTGGTGGCCCGTCACGATGGGGAGGAAATTGCCCTTCCCCTCCTTCATGATCCGCTTGAACGCGCGGTCGACCGACTTCCGGTGACCGTACATGCCGACGTCGCCCTGGAAGTCGACGAAGTCGAGCCGCTCGGCCGTACCGGAGTACTTCTCCATCGAGCGCCCGAGCAGGACCGGCTGGCGGCCGATCTCGCGGGCGTACTCGACGAGGGTCTTCACGCGGGCGATGTGCGAGGAGAACGTGGTGGCGATGATGCCGCCCGTGTAGTCCTCCATCGATTTCAGCGTGTCCTCGACGTGTTTCTTCGCGTACGACTCGGAGGGGGTCCGGCCCTTGCTCCCGGCGTTCGTACAGTCCTCGATGTACGCGAGGACGCCCTCGTCCTGCCGGCCGATCTCGCGGAACCGGTCCATGTCGACCGGGTCGCCGATGACGGGGTCGTGGTCCAGGCGCTTGTCGAGGCCGTAGACCACCGCGCCCTCGGGCGTGTGGAGGACCGGGTTGATCGCGTCGATGATCGAGTGGGTGACGTTGACGAACTCTAGTTCGACCTGCTCGGAGTCGCCGATCGCCATCGACGCGCCGGGCTTCATCTTCACGAGGTCGTTGTCCACCTGGAACTTGCCCTCGTCTTCGATCTGCTGGCGCACCAGTTCGATCGTGTACGGCGCGGAGACGATCGGCGCGTCGTAGCGGTGGGCGAGCTTCGGGATCCCCGCGATGTGGTCGAGGTGCCCGTGGGTGGGGACGATCGCCTTGACGTCGCCTTCGAGTTCGCTCATCACCCGATCGTCCGGGATAGCGCCCATGTCGATCAGGTCGAGGCTGTGCATGCTCTCGGTCTCCACGTTGTCGTGGATGAGGACCTTACTGAGATTCAGGCCCATGTCGAAGATGACGATGTCCTCGCCCGCCCGGACCGCCGTCATCTGTCGACCGACCTCTTCGTAACCGCCGAGTGTCGCAATTTCGATTTCCATGGTGTTGTCGTGTTTGACGCCGTGGTCGGCGCCGGTCACTGAAACCCCGCAAGGAGCCGTCGGCGCTACGTCCTACCGCGCGTCGTTGAAGGCCCCGCTACGGCCGAGTCACCGCGACTCACCGTGTCCCGCGGGAGTGTGGTACATCGGCGTACTCCCGCGCACGTTAAAAACTCCCGGGTTCGGCCCCGCGGCGGGGATTCGCGCCCGAACTGGCCCCACAAAGGGTTTCACGCTCTCGATCGAACCCCCGGCGATGGCAGACGTACCCCGCCGCCGAGCCCTCCTCGCGGCCGCGTCAGGGATCGCCGCGCTGGCCGGCTGCGCCGGTAGCGACTCCGCGTCGAACAGCTACCCCGTCCGGGGCGATCAACCGATAGACGGGTACGAACTCGAACGAGCGCGCGACGAGAGCGGCGAGCCGATCCTCACCGGCGGTGAAGAGACGCCGTCGAACGAGACCGACGAGCGCGGGCGACGGCGGCCTCGCGCCCGGCGCGTATTGGTCTCTGGCGACGGCCTCGACGCACTCGACTTCGCCGAGACCGCGGCCGCCGACCGCCTGCGGTCGTTCCTCGACGGGACGGACTTCGAGTCGGCGTCGGCCTACCTTCTCTCGATGCCGGTGACGGCCTGTCGCGATGTCCGGCTCCGGTCTGTCGCCGTCGAGCCGTCGGAGCTCGCCGACGGCGACCTCCACCCCCGAGCCGACTTCTGCCGGGCGTACCGCCCGGCCGACGTCGAGTGCGATCCGGAGGCCGTCCACACCGTCGGCTTCGCGATCCGACTCCCCGTGGCGGCGGAGCGGTCGAGCGGGAGCGGAATGGGGATGCGTGGCTCCTGTCGACAGGGAGATCCGCCTGCCGTGTTCAACTCCTCGGCACCCGGTGCGGGAGGTGATGGCGAGTGAGCCGCGAGTCGACGGGTCGCGGGTCCGGTTCGCACGGCGGCTCAAGCTCTCGCCGCCGGTTCCTCGCAGGGGTCGGAGCGGCGGTCGGGACGGCTGCGGTCGCCGGCTGCTCCGGACTCCCGTTCGGCGGCGGCGAGGAGCGCCGCGGCTCGTCCGTATCGCTCCCGTCCGGCGCCGTGGGGACCGTCGACTGGCCGGCGTCGCCGTTTCCGGCGACCGTACCGGAGTCGCTCGCGGACGCCCACGAGGCGCGGACCCGGAGCCTACTCGACGACGTGCCGGCCGAGCCGGGGATAGCCAACGCTGCGGTGGCGACGGAGATCGGTTCCGACCGCGAGCGGGCGCTGGAGCGGGCGGACGCCGGAGTGACAGCCGAGTGGCCGGTGGACGTCCTCTCGGCGTGGCGTCGTCGTCGGGAGGACGCCGCGGCGGTGCGCGGCGCGTACCGCGCGGCCACCGGCGTCGACGACGGCGCGGACCTGGCCGCTCGGCGGAGCGCGGTCCGGGACGCTCGGGGCGCGCTCGCCGCCGAGGTGGAGTACCGAGCCGAGTCGCCGGTCGCGGCGGCGCTGGCGTACGAGCCGGTCGAATCGCTGCTCGCGGAGTGCGAGCGGCACGTCCGGCCGGAGCTGACGTACCCCGCCGACCCGGTCGCCGAGCCGTTCCGAGCCGGTGAGGCGACGGCTCGGGTCGAGCGCGCGCGGGCGACCGCGGACGACGCCGAGAGCCTCCGGAACGCGCACCTCGACGGGCGCGACGGACTGGTCCCGCGGTGGGCGTCGCTGGTCGCGGCCGCCGACGAGCTGCGGGGCTCCGTGAGTCGGACACGCTCGACCGTGCGGGAGCGCGCCGGCGGCGACGACCCGCTCGGCGGCGAGGACCTGAGCGGGACGGTCGCACAGGAGCTTGTGGCCACGGGCGAGCTCCGGACCGACTCGGCCGTCGAGGACGTCGAGCGGGCGGTCGACGCCGGCGACTGCGCCACGGCCGTCGTCGAGTCCGGCGTTGCGTTGGCCGAGCTCGACGCGTTTCGGGCGGCCGTCGGCGAGATCCGCGACGGCGAACACCGGGAGGCCCCCTCGGAGTCGTCCGTGCGGTCGGCCGCGGAGCGGGCGCGGACGGCGGTCGGCGAGGCCGTCGCCGGCGACGATCCGCTGGCGACGCGGCTCGTCCGCCCCGGGCTGGACGGCTTCGAGTACGTCGCCGACCGCGTCGAGGAGGGGTACAGCTCGGCCCGGCGGGCGCAGGCGACCCTTGAGTACGTCGCCCTGTACGCCGCGGCGGTCCCGGCGGCGAGCGAGTTCGTCCGCGAGCGGCTGGACTGACGGACTGCGGCGGGCGCGAGCGCGAAGTTCGTGTCAAACCGACCGGCCTCGGGGGCTCCGTCCCGGTATTTTTATTACCGCGACGGGCGGCGATACGGACAATGAGTGGACGACCCCTCGACGTGCTCGAAGCGTCGCTCGAGGAGCCCGTGACGGTACACCTGAAGGACGGCACGACGTACTACGGCGTCCTCGGCGGCTACGACCAGCACATGAACGTCGTCATCGAGCCGGAGGCTGACGTGGACGGCCGCGTCGACGAAGACCTCGACGGCGAGTTCGCGGTCGCGATCGAAGACACAACGATTATACGCGGCGATAACGTCGTCACAATCAAAGCATGACCGGCGCAGGTACGCCCTCCCAAGGGAAAAAGAACAAGACGGTTCACGTGAAGTGTCGACGCTGCGGCGAGAAGTCCTACCACGTCAAGAAGGAGCGCTGCTCCTCGTGCGGCTTCGGCGAGTCCGCCTCCCGGCGCGACTACGCCTGGCAGTCGAAGACCGGCGACAACTGAACTGCGGTTCTTCTCTTCGCTTCGTCTTCACCGTCGACTAGCCGCGGCGTTTCGCTCGGCTGGTCCTCCCGGCCCCGCGGTCGGCGCGGTTTCGATCCCCCGACCGCTCCGCCGCCGAGCCAACCGTTAACCGGATCAGTCGCCGAACGCGGGTATGGACCTTTCAGTCGTCGACCTCTCGCCGGTCCCCCGGGGCGGCACCGCGGCGGACGCGTTCGCGAACACGGTCGACGCCGCGCGCCACGCCGAGCGACTGGGCTACGAGCGGTTCTGGGTCGCCGAACACCACGGGATGGGCGACCGCCTCGCCGGCACCACGCCAGAGGTGCTGCTCGGTCGGGTCGCGGGCGCGACCGACTCGATCCGGATCGGAAGCGGGGCCGTCCTCTTGAACCACTACAGCCCGTTCAAGGTGGCCGAGTCGTTCGGCGTCCTCGACGGGCTGGCGCCCGGCCGCGTCGACCTCGGGATGGGCCGCGCAAACGGCTCGCCCGCCTCCGACCGCGCGCTCGGCACCGACCGCCGCGTCGAGAACCCGAACGAGGACCACCGCGAGCGGATCACCGCGGTGGTGAACCACCTCCGCGACGCCTATCCGGACGAACACCCGTACGCCGACCTGTCGGTGCCCGGGTCGGCCGAGGGGCCGGCCGTCCCGTGGGTGCTGGGGTCGAGTCCGGCGAGCGGGGAGATCGCCGGCGAGCTGGGCCTGCGCTACTGCTTCGCCGGCTTCATCCGGCCCGGGTTCGCCGAGCGCGCGTTCGCGGCGTACCGCGAGGCGTTCGACCCCGACGCCGGCCCCGGCGGCCTCGACGAGCCGCAAGGGATGGTCGCGGTCAACGCGGTGGCGGCCGAGACGGACGCGGCCGCGGCCCGTCGGCGCGCGCCCGCAGAGGCGACGTTCCGGCGTATGAAACGCGGTGAGCTCGGCGACGAGACGCCGACCGAGGAGGAGGCGATCGACGAGCTAGGCGGCGCGCCGGACCCGACGCCGGCGACGCTGGACGACGACGAGTGGCCGCGGTCGATCTCCGGGAGCCCGGAGACGATGTCGGGCCTGCTGGAGCAGTTGGCCGACCGCGTCGGCGTCGACGAGGTGATGATCCAGCACACGGTGCCGGACCGCGAGGCCGCGCTCGATTCGCACGCGCTCCTCGCCGAAGCGACGGACCTAGATCTACGCGCCGACTGACGCGCAGACGGCTGGCGAGCGGACGACTGACGCCCCGACGGCGAGCCGTAGCGACCGTGGCGACGACAGACCGTCGAAGTGACGGGAGGTGACGGACGGCCCGCCTCGGTTCCGGTACGGACAGGCGTTTAGTCGTGTGCCTAATAGTCGCACACATGTCCGACGACGAGCCGACGGGGCGACCCTCGCTCGAGGCGGTGACCGAATGGGACGGCGGCGTCAGTTGGGTCGCGCATCCCGAGGAAGACGCGATGCGCGGGAGTCACGCGCTCGCGACCGAGGGCGGGGTCTGGGTCGTCGACCCGCTCGACGCCGACGGGCTCGACGACCGGCTGAGCGACCTCGGCGAGGTCGCCGGCGTGGTCGTGACCCACGACCGACACACGCGGGACGCCGAAGCGATCGCGGCGCGCCACGGCGTCGCCGTGTCCGTCCCGGAGTGGATGGACCTGACGCGAGAGAAACTCGACGGCGAGCCGGAGCCGTTCGACGCGGAGCTCCCCGGCACGAACTACGAGGCCCACCGCCTCATCGACACGGACGAGTGGGAGGAGGCGGTCCTCGTCGACGAGTCCGGTGGGACCCTCGTCGTCATGGAGACGCTTGGCACCCTCCCGGGGTTCTGTGAGGGCGACAACGACGTCGGCGTCCATCCGGCGCTCGACGAGGCGCCGGAGGGCCTCGCCGACTACCGCCCGGAGCGAATCCTGGTCGGGCACGGCGAGAGCGTCTCCGAGGGGGGCGCGACGAAACTGGCGGCGGCGCTCGACGCCGACTGAACCGGCCCTCATGACGAGTTCCGGTGGTGCCCCTGCGAGTTCCGGAGCCGGGATGCGTGGTTGCTCGGGGTCGTTCCGCCCGTTCCGCCTCGAGGGACGGGTCAATTGATTACCGTACAGTCCGTATCAGCGGTCCGTATGGGGCAGGGTTACGGAGTCGGGTTCCGATCGCTCACGACGGAAGTGACGGACCACCGTCCCCCGGTCGAGGGCGACATCCCGTCGTGGCTGTCGGGGACGCTCATTCGGAACGGTCCGGGGCTGTTCGATGTCGGCGGTGAGCGACTCGGGCACTGGTTCGACGGACTCGCGATGCTTCGGCGATACGCGTTCGAGGACGGGGCGCTGTCGTACTCGAATCGCTTCCTCCGTACGGACGCCTACGCGGACGCGATGGACGGCTCCGTCTCCGGGCAGTTCGGGACCGACCGGACGGGCATGGGGAAAATCGCGTCGTGGCTGCGGGCGCTCGGCCCGCCGGAGATCACGGACAACGCGAACGTTCACGTCGCCCGCCTCGACGGCGAGCACGTCGCGCTCACCGAGGCGCCGCGTCGGATCGCGTTCGACCCCGCGACGCTCGAGACCCGAGGCGCATTCGGCTTCGACGACGACCTCGGCGAGCACGTCACCGCCGCGCACCTCGTGCGCGACCCCGAGACCGACGCGTGGTTCGGCTTCGTGACCGAGTTCGGTCGAACGCCCGAGTATCACGTCTACCGGCTCGCCCCGGACCGTCGCGCCAGGGAACGGGTCGCGTCGATCGCGGCGGACGGCCCGGGGTACATCCACGACTGTAGCATCACGACCGATCACGTCGTCCTCGTCGAGACGCCGCTCGTGATGCCGATCCGCCGCGCGCTGAGCCCGTTCTCCGAGGGCATCCTCGACGTCCTCGATTGGCAGCCGGAGCGCGGCACGCGCGTCCTCGTCGTCGATCGCGAGACCGGCGACCTCGTCGCAGATCCCGCGCTCCCGCCAGTCTTCGCCTTCCACCACGTCAACGCGTACGCGACAGGCGACGAGGTCGTCGTAGACCTCGTCGAGTTTCCCGACCCCGGTATCGTCGACGCGATGCGCCTCGACGCGCTCGACGGTGACCCCTCGGACGTCGACGTCCCCGACGGGCGCCCAGTCCGGTATCGGGTCGACCTGCGGTCCAACGAAGTCGACCGGTCGACGCTCCACCAGGTCGGCGTGGAGCTCCCCCGAGTCGCCCCCGACGTCGTCGGCCGCGAGTACCGGTACGCGTACGCGCAGGCGACGGACCGCGAGGGCACGAACGGACTGGTAAAGCTCGACGTCGAGACCGGTCGGACGCGCGAGTGGTGGGAGGACGGCGTCTTCGTGGAGGAGCCGATCCCCGTGCGGCGGCCGGGCGCGACCGCCGAGGACGACGGCGTCGTCGTCGCGCCGGCGCTCGACAGCCGCGCGGAGGAGACCCGCCTGCTCGTCTTCGACGCCGGGACGCTCGCACTCCTCGCCGACGCGTCGCTCCCCCACGCGGAGCCGTTCGGCTTCCACGGCCGGTTCTTCCGTGACAGTTGAGCGTCACCGCACCGTCCGTTGTCCGCTGTACCGATCCCGTTATATGAACTCGGAGTTCCGCGGCCCGTTCGTGACGTGGACCTCGAACGGCTGCGTGCCGACGTCGTCCCGTTCGACGAGGTGCCAGTACGTTTCCGCCATCTCGTCGGGGTCGAGGAACGTGTCGCCGTCCCGGTCCGGGGACCGTTCGCGAACCCCCGGCGAGTCGATCTGCCCGTCGATGACGACGTGAGCGACGTGAACGCCCTCCGGGCCGAACTCCTGCGCGATGTCCATCGCCATCCCGCGGGCCGCGAACTTCGCGGCCGTGAACCCGATCGCGCCGCCGAGGCTCCGCACCGACGAGGTGGCGCCGGTGAAGACGACCGTCCCGCCGCCCGTCTCGAGCATGTCGCCGACCGCCTCCTGCGAGCAGGCGAACGCGCCGCGGCCGTTCACCGCCCACGCCTCCTCGAACTCCTCGACGCTCGTGTCCATGAGTCCCGTCCAGGAGGCGGCGCTCGCGTGGTTCACGAGGACGTCGACCGGCCCGAACGCCTCTCGGACCGTCTCGAACCCGTCCCGGATCTGCTCGA
Source organism: Halorubrum sp. GN12_10-3_MGM (assembly GCF_005435235.1). Taxonomy (NCBI): domain Archaea; kingdom Methanobacteriati; phylum Methanobacteriota; class Halobacteria; order Halobacteriales; family Haloferacaceae; genus Halorubrum; species Halorubrum sp. GN12_10-3_MGM. Next base: position 284,323 of record NZ_SGUB01000001.1, on the reverse strand, counting down.
CCGCCGTGAGGTCGGTCGGAACGGCGAGCCCCTCGCCCGGGTCCGGCAGGTCCGCGGCGAGGTCTTCGAGGTAGTCCGCCGAGCGAGCGAAGAGCGCCACCCGACAGCCCTCGGCGGCGAACTTTCTGGCGAGCGACTCGCCGAGTCCCGGACCGACGCCCGCGATGACCGCTGTTCGCGTCATACGTCGCGTACTCGGGCCTCCCGTGTAAATTGTGGCGACGGCGTGGGGTAGCTGTCCCCGCGTGCGATGCCGACATCGGCGGGGCGGACCGGTCGATGCGCACCGAACGTCAGCCGGACGTGCCGGCGCCGCTTCCGGCGGGCGCCCCCGACGGCCGGCGGTGAACCGGGGGTAAGACGTCGTCCTCGTCGATCTCGTCCCAGTCGAAGGCGGGGACGAGGACGTCGAACTCGGGAGCGACGTCGACGGGGTCGATAGCGGTGACCGCCCCTTGGTCGGGGGCGACTCGATGCGGTTCGGCGACGCGGAGCGTCGGCGGCGACGCGAGGCCGAGTCCCTGCGGTGGCTCGTACGCGAGTCCGTCCCCGGCCGTGAGGTAGATCTCGCGACGACCGTAATCGAGGACGACCACTCGCTCCTCGCCGTCGGCTCGCCGCACGACCGCGTACAGCGTCTCGCGGGACCACGGACCGACCGGGTCGAGGTCCGCCGCGCGGGTGACGTGGACGTTGTGCCGCGAGCGCGGATCGAGGACGTCGTCGGGCCCCCCGAGCAGTTCCGGCCGGCCGCCGATCGAGCCCATACGCGCACGTATCGGTGTCTTCACGCATATATCTCTCCCCGTATCGCGTGCGGCGTCCGGCCTCGCTCGTGGCCAAGATCGCCTGCGCGCTCGCCGGCGACCGGCGACGCGACCCTACTCCACGCGGTCGCGGGCGGCGGCGACGAGCATCGGGAGCATCACGGTCGCGTCGCCGTAGACGGAGGCGTTGCGCGCGTCCTTCTCGAGTTTCCCCCACGAGCGCGCCTCCTCGAGCGTCGCGCCGGAGAGCCCCCCGGTCGCCTCGGGGTCCATCGTGATCTGGACGGCGTAGTCGTACGCCCGCGGCGTGACGAGCATCGTCTGGAGCGTGAAGTTCTTCGGCACGCCGCCGCCGACGAGCAGGCAGCCGGCGTCGTCGGCCTCGAACGCGAGGTCGGTCAGCTCGGTCATGTCCGCGAGCGCGTCGAGCGTGAAGTCGGCCGTCTGCGCGTACATCCACGCCTGAAGCCCCAGCACGGAGTCCTGGACCGCCGGGCAGTAGATCGGGACGTCGGACTCGTAGGCGGCGGCCGCGACGCCCGGCCCCTCGGGGACGTCGTCGCGGTCGTTGACTTCGGCGTTGGCGCGGCCGAGCTCGCGCGTGAGGTCGGCGATGGAGACCGCGTCGGTCCCGTCAGCGTCGGGGTCGGCCTCCAGCGCGGGGAACACCTCCTCGCGGAGGTGCCCCTCGAACTCGGCGAAGTGCTCCTGCGGGAGGTAGACGTTGTAGATGCGGTCGACCCCCTCGTCGCGGAGCCCCTCGTCGTGTTCGCGGAGGCTCTTCTCCGGGTCGTGGGTGCGCCCGTGGTGGTGCTTCCCGCCGATGGCCTCGATGGCGTCGTGGGTGAGGTTCGCCCCGGTCGTCACCAGCGCGTCGACGTAGCCGTCGCGGATGAGGTCGGCGACGACCCGGCGCATCCCGGCGGGCACCATCGCGCCGGCGAGCGAGAGGAACACGGTACAGTCGTCGTTCGCGAGCATATCGGCGAGCACGTCGCCCGCCTCGTTGACGGACGCCGCCCCGATCCCCGCGTCGCCGTAGCCGTCGACGAGTTCGCTCACCGTCATCCCCGCCGTCGCGCGCGTGTGGCCGACCGGGTCCTCGTGGAACTCCTCGCGGTTCGGCTCGCCGCCGGTGCCGTCACCGTCGGCGTGATCGCCTTCACCGCCGTGATCCTCGCCACCGGCGTCCGCGGCGTCGTCTCGGGGGTCCCCGTCGCTGTCGGTCATGGCTCCGACTGGGGTCGGCGCGCGTTTGAAACGACCGATCTATCGGTCGGCGGCCCCACCGCTCACCGGCGGGAACAGCGCCAGTTCGTCGCCCGCCTCCAGCGTCGCGTCGAGCCCGTCGTCGTGGCGGACGCTCCGCCCGTTCCGGAGGACGTTGATGTGGTCTGCGACGCTCCCGTCCTCGATGACGCGGTCCCGGAGGTCGGGGTGCGCGTCCAACAGCGCGTCGAGCGCGTCGCCGACCGTGTCGCCCGGCTCCGCGTCGACGGTCACCGCGCGGTCGCCCGCGATCTCCGCGAGGTCGGCGAACAGCTTCCACTCCATAGCGGATCCCCGCGCGGGCGGCTCAAGAGCGTTGCGTCCCGTCGGAGTCGACGGCGGCGTCGCCGTCGTCTTCGACCCCCGCCGCGTCGCCGTCCCCGGTCGCGGCGGACTGGGCGGCGCCTGCGGCCTCCGCGGCCGACGCCGCCGTCTGGGCGCTTCCCGCGGTCGACGCGGCCGCCTCGAACGACCGGATCGCGTCCGGACGCCCGACGAGGTACGCCAGGTCGCCAGCGCCGAACGCGTAGTCGTGCGGCGGGATCGGCTGGACGGACCCCGCCGCCGGTCGGACCGCGGCGACGACGGCGCCGACCTCGCCGACCGTGCTCCCGTCGAGGTCGCTCCCGGCCGCGACCGTGACCGAGGCCATCGTCTCGTCCGCGCTCCGCAGCAGCGAGGCGAACTCGCGATCCGCCCGCGGCTCGGCGGGGAGCGTCACGAGCCGATAGCCGCCTTGGTCGGTCAGGCGTTCGGCGTCCGACTCGTCGAGCGCGACGGTGACCGCGTCGCCGGCGACGCCCCGCAGTTCGCCGGTCGCGACGCGCTCCGGCTCCGGGTCGTCGCGCCACAGCTGGACCGTGTCCCCGGCGGTGGCGTTGTTCGGCGGGTCGGCCGCCACCGCCACCGCCGCCGACTCCGGCGCGAGCGTCGGGCCGAGCCCGGCGGCGCGGGAGCCGACCGCGAAGTACTCGACCGACCCGTCCGCGTCGAGGTCGACGTCGACGTAGCCGACGCCGTACTCGTCTTTGAGCCGGGTGACGAGCCGTTCGCGGAGCGACTCCGGAGAGAGCTTCCGGGGGAAGAGCAGCGTCTTCTCGGCGATCTCGTCCTTCTTCTCCGGGGAGACGGGGTCGTACGTCTCCATGTCGCCGATCTCGTCGGCCGGTGGGAGCGTCACCGCCGTGAACCGCCCGACAGCGCGCACGACCCCGCTCAGTTCGCCGTCGAGCTGCTTGGCGCCGGAGAGCGCGAACACGTCGACCGCGAGCCTGTCGCCCGCGTATCGGCCGACGGGCGCCATCACCACTGCGACGCCGAGCGAGACGAGGTTGAAGAACACGCTCTCGGGCGCCAACAGGGTCGGATTATCGCCGATCGCAACCGACCCCAGCGAGGTCGTGTTGAGGTACAGCGCGACGACCGCGACGCCCAGCAGCCCGGTCACCCCCTCGGGGATCGCCGTTCGGAAGTACCAGCGGTAGGAGAGCGCCGCGCCCCCGGTCAGGAGGGCGGCGACCACCGCGAACGTGACGAGCGTGACGGCCGCCTGTCGCGGCCGCGCGAATCCGACCTCGACGGCGGCGAGGGGGACATCAGCGGCGGCGAGGGAGACGCCGACGGCGGCGACCGCACCGAGCGCGGGGCTCACGCGGCCACCTCCGCGAACCGGTCGAGCGCGTCGCGGCTCCCCACGACGAACAGGTCGTCGCCCGCCGACAGCGGCTGCGTCCCGTCGGGCGCGACGCGCCACGAGCCGTGACGGGCCGCGAGGACGGCCACGTCGTAGGCTTCGCGGACCTCGGCCTCGCCGATGGTGTGCCCGTCCAACGGTCCGCCGGCGGCGACGGTGACCTTGCGGAACCGCTTCCCCGCCCGCCGGAGCAGGGCCGTGAGCTCGTACTCGCGGCGGGTGCCTCGCGAGAGCACCAGCACGCGCCCGCGGTCGGCGCGGAGGAGATCCGTCGCCTCGGAGCGGTCGACGGCGAGCGTCACCCGCCCCTCACCCCCGGTCGTCGTGGGCGCGGTCGCCGCCGGGGGCGAGGGAACGTCCGTCTCCCCGCCGTCGGTTCGGAAGTCCTCCGAATCCGCGTCGTCGCCCGCGGGGGGAACCACAGTCGACGCCGCCCCGGCGCCCGGCTCCGGCTTCCCGCTCGACTGCGCGGCGATGACGGCGCCCTCGACGCCGATATCCGGCGTTATCACGCGAACGACGTCGCCGCGGGCGATCCCGGTCGGCACGAGCGCCGACACCGACACCGCGCGCTTCCCGGCGGGCACCCGCTTCGAGAGCGCGCCGGTCGGCGGGGCGGCCGACACCGTCGCGCGCGCCTGTTCATCGATCCGGACCGACACGTCGGCCAGGTCGAACTCGGTGCGGAGCCGCTCCGCGAACCGGTCTTCCAGCTCCGCGAGCGGGAGGTCGGCCGGAAACGTCCAGTCGCCGTCGAGGATCGCGGCGCGCGTGTCAGCCGGCAGCGGCGGGTACCCCTCGATGTCGGTCACCTCGCCGGCGACCTCGACGGAGACGCGCCCGCGGCCGCCGACGAGCTCGATCACGTCCGTCGAGAGCGTGCGGTCGCGGAGCTGCTTGAGCGAGATCCGCTTGGGGGCGCTGGCGCCGAGGCGGTCCCCCTGCGCGTGGGCGTACAGCGAGATCATCAACACCACGACGATCGCCGTGAGGATCGCTGGCGCGCGCTCCGACGACCGAATCGTCTCGTCGTTGAGCGCGAGCAGGCCGCCGTTGACGCCGGCGATCGCGAGCGACAGCACGACCACTCCGAGCCCGGGGATCGTCACGTCGGTGACGTACTTGAACACGAACCCGAGGGTCCCGGCCACCAGCGCGGGAACGATCCCGGTGATGACGCCGAGGTAGACGCCGAAGACGATCTCGACGGGCAGCGACATACGGCGTCCAATCCGCGGCGCGGTTAAACCAGTATCGGCGCGAGCGACGCGCGGAGCGCCCGTCGGATCGATTCCGCGGCGGCCTCGCGGGGTTTAAGTTCGGTCTCGGCGACCCGGGAACATGGAGCTGACCCGGGACTGGGTGACCGTTCGGGCGTCGATCCTCCTGACGTTCGCGGTCGCGGTGCTGTCGATCCTCGCCGGGCTGGCCCAGATCGGGGGGCTCGGCGTCGACGGGCCGCTCGCCCCGTACGTGCTCCCGGTCGTCCGCCAGACGGTCGGGTTCACCGGGACGATAACCGGCTTCGCGATGTTCGGGAGCGGGTTCGCGCTCCGGAACGGCTACCGGATCGGGTGGTACACCACGGCCGTGTTGCTGCCGCTGACGGCACTTCAGGGGCTGATGCAGGCCTCCGTCCTGTCGTTCCCGCTCGTGGCGCTGTCGCTCCTCTCCGTGCCGACGCTCGTGGTCAACCGGGGGCGGTTCGACCGGGACTTCAGGCCCTCCCCGACGCAGTTGGCCGCGGGCGCGGCGCTCGTGGGGGCGGTCGCGTACGGGACGCTCGGGTCGTACGCCCTCAGAGACCAGTTCGAGGGCATCGAGACGATCGTCGACGCCTTCTACTTCACCGTCGTCACCGCCTCGACGGTGGGGTACGGCGACGTCCACCCCGCGACCGGTCCCGCCTCCGACATCGCGCAGCTGTTCGCGCTCTCCTCGCTCGTGGTGAACGTCGCCGCCTTCGCGGTGGCGCTCGGGGTCCTCCTCACGCCCGCCATCGAGGCGCAGCTCTCCAAGGCGCTCGGAAAGATGACCGACAGACAGATCGACCTCCTCGACGACCACGTCCTCGTGCTCGGCTACGGGGACCTGACGGAACCGATACTCGAAGAGCTCGACGCCCGCGACGGCGTCGAGTACGCCGTGGTGACGCCGGACGAGACCGCCGCGAGGCGGCTCGCTGACCGCGACATCCCGGTGTACACCGCGGATCCCAGCGACGTCGACCCGCTCGAACACGTGAACCTCGACGGGGCCCGGGCGGTCGTCGCCGCCACCGAAGACGACGCGCACGACGCGCTGGCCATCCTCACCGCCCGCCAGCTCAATCCCGACGTGCGCATCGTCGCGGCGGTGACGCAGCGGGAGAACGTCGACAAGCTCCGGCGCGCCGGCGCCGACCAGGTGATCTCGCCGACGACGCTCGGCGGGCACATCATCGTCGACTGCGCGTTCGGCGCGGACAGCAAGGACGCGACGGAGGGAATCATCGAGGACATCGACCTCGACGACTGAGCGACGCTCAGGAGAGGTCGCGACCGCTCAGCGGCTCTGTCGGCCCTTCGTCTGCCGGTAGTCCCGGCTCAGGACATTCTCGCGCATGTGGTCGCAGAAGGCGTCCGCCTCGGCGTCGCTCATCTCGCTCGGCTCTTTCATCGGCACGAGCTCGAACCCGCGTCCGCGAATCGTCGTCGCGTGTTCCGAGTCGACGTCGAACGAGTCGGGCCGGCGAGTCGTGTACTCGACCGCCAGCTCGCGGAGCGGTCGGTCGCCGACCGGCACGATGATCTGGGGGTTTATCATCCGGATCTCCGCGTTGAGGAAGGGCTCGCAGGTGTCGACCTCCCGGTCCGTCGGCTCGCGGTCGGGGTGGCGACACCGCGTGAGGTTCGTGAAGAAGAGGTTTTGTACGTCCGGTTCCGCGGCGTCCGGCGCCGACCGGACGAACCCGAGGTCGGCGAAGATCGACTGGACGCGTTCGCCGCCGCCCGCGCCGGTGAAGGGGACGCCGTTGCGCTCGGCGGCCTCCGTGGGGCCGGTCCCGACGACGAGGAACTCCGCGCCGACGTCGCCGTAGCCGTGAACGACGCGGTCGCGAGCGCCGCACAGCTCGGCGCAGTTCTCGCAGTCGGCGTCCATCGCGAACGGGTTCTCGAAATCCGTCTGATTCGCGTCCACGGTTGCTCTGTGGGCTCCGCGTCCCTAAACGCTCCGCCGGGGAGGGCCGTACGAGGACGAGGCGGTGCGGAACGAGCGTGAAAAGCAGCGTGCGGCGGTGGCGCGGCCCGTTCAGTTCGGGACGTACCGGTCGCCGTCGCAGTCGACGAGTCCCTCGCTGCGGAGGGTCTTCAGGATGCTGTACAGGGAGAGCTTCTTCATCCCGAGCGACTCGCCCATCTCGGACACCGTGGCGTCGCCGTTCGTGGTCAGGTACAGGTACACGAGCTTGGCGCGGGGCGACTGGAGCTCCCGGGGCAGCGCGGGGGCCGCCGCGGACGCGGTCTCCGTCTCGATCATCTTGTCCGATATGACGGGTTCGACGATAATAAACCCCCTATTCAACGTTCGTCGAAACAGCGTGAATCGGTCTGAGAACGGCCCTGAAACCATTTTTCTCTTAAATCGGACCGATAACGTCGATCGACGAACGGCGAATCGACGCGTATCGACGCTCGGTTTCGACCGTCGACGGATAAGGAACCGTGAACGATCCGGATCGATCGGGCGAAACGATCCGGGGCCGCCGCCGGACGGATCGGGGGCCGCGACCGGACCGGGCGAACTCCGGCCCAAGAGGTCGGAGCCGCGACGCGCCGCCGCGGGCGACCGAGCGTCCCGGGCGGTTCAGTACGACCGGCTCTTCGGCTCGTACGTCTTGTTCTCGCCCTCGAGGACGACCGGCTTGTACCACAGTTCCGGCTCGCCGTCGTTCCACGAGACGAGCGTGTGCTTCAGCCAGTCCTCGTCTTTGCGCTCCTGGTGCTCCTTGCGCCAGTGGGCGCCCCGGAACTCCTCGCGAGCGAGCGCGCCCATCGTCAGCGCCTCCGCGAGGTCCAAGATGTTCCGCGTCTCGATCGTGTGGATGAGGTCGGTGTTGAACGTCCGGGACGGGTCCGACACCGCGACGTCCTTGTACGCCTCGCGGGCCTCGCGGAGGTCGGCTAACGTCTCCTCAAGTCGCCCTTCCTCGCGGAACACGTTGACGTTGTCCGTCATCGTTTCCTGAACGGCGGAGCGGATCTCGGCGTGGTTGCGGCCCTTCCGCGAGAGCAGTTCGTCGACGCGCTCCTGCGCTCGGTCGACGGCGCCGCCGAGGACGCTCTCGGCGTCGGTCGCCACGGCGCCGCCGTCGGCCGCGGCCGTGCCCGAACCGCTCGTCTCGCCGACCTCAACACCGAACTCGTAGTCGGCGGGCTGCCAGTCGCCCGAGCGGCCGGTCTCGATCTCGGCCTCACCCATCTCCTCGCCGGCGGCGTGGCGGCCGGCGCGCTTGCCGAAGACGATGAGCTCCGGCAGCGCGTTACCGCCGAGGCGGTTCGCCCCGTGGACGGAGGCGCAGGCGCACTCGCCGGCGGCGTACAGCCCGTCGATGACGGTCTCGCCGAACTCGTTCGTCTCGATGCCGCCCATCGCGTAGTGCTGGCCGGGCTTGACCGGCATCGGCTCCGTGAGCCCGTCGGCGCCCTCGAAGTCCTCCGCGAGGTGGAGGATGTTCTCCAGGCGGTCGAGGATGCGCTCCTCGCCGAGGTGGCGCATGTCGAGGTGAACGTACTCGTCCTCGATGCCGCGCCCCTCGTTGACCTCGGTCAGCTCGGCGCGGGAGACGACGTCGCGGGAGGCGAGCTCGCCGTCGTTGTTCGCGTAGCCGTGTTCGAACATGAACCGCTCGCCCTCGCTGTTGTAGAGGATTCCCCCCTCGCCGCGGACGCCCTCGGAGATGAGGACGCCGGTCGACGGCAGCGTCGTCGGGTGGAACTGGATGAACTCCATGTCCTCCATCGGGACGCCGGCTCGGTACGCCATCGCGACGCCGTCGCCGGTGTTCGCCACCGCGTTAGTGGTGTGGTCGAACACCTGCCCCATCCCGCCGGTCGCGAGGATAACGCCGTTCTCGGCGCGGAAGCCGCTTATCTCGCCGCTCTGGATGTCGTACGCGACGACACCGTGGCAGGTCCGCTCCGCGGGATCGTCCTCGTCGGTGACGGCCAGGTCCATCACGTGCCACTCGTCGTACACCGTGATCCCACGTTTGACCACCTGCTCGTACATCGTGTGGAGCATCTGGTGGCCGGTCTCGGCGCCCGCGTACGTCGTACGCGGGAAGGACAGGCCGCCGAACGGTCGCTGCGAGACGCGCCCGTCGTCCTCGCGGGAGAACGGCATCCCCCAGTGTTCGAGGCGGATGACCTCCTCGGGGCTCTCCTGACAGAGCGCCTCGACCGCGGGCGCGTCGCCGAGGTAGTCGGACCCCTTCATCGTGTCGTACGCGTGGTCCTGCCAGGAGTCGGCGTCGCGCAGCGCCGCGTTGATCCCGCCCTCTGCCGCGCCCGTGTGCGACCGGACGGGATGGAGCTTCGACACCATCGCCACGTCCGCGCCCGCTTCCTGTGCCGCGATCGCCGCCCGGAGTCCCGCCCCGCCGGCCCCGACGACGACGACATCGTGTTCGTGCATTGTTGGTATGTAATTTCGTAAGTTCCGAAGTCCCTTGATACTGTCTGTCGGGATTACCAGAACTTCAGGTTGTTTTTGACCGCCTCGCGCTTCAGCTCCTGGATGTGCTCGGTGAGGGGGATGTCCTTCGGGCACACCTCCGTACAGGAGAACTGCGTCTGACACCGCCAGACACCGTGCTCCTGCTCGATGATCTCTAAGCGCTTCTGTTTCATCTCCTCGCCCTCGCGCTCGTCCATCGCGAACCGGTACGCCTTGTTGATCGCGGCCGGCCCGAGGTACTCGTTGTCCCCCGCGGCGACGTTACACGAGGACATACACGCGCCACACCAGATACAGCGCGTGGACATCTTGATCTTCTCGCGGTTCTCCCGGTCCTGGCGCTGCTCTTCGAGCTCGCCGTCCGGGTACTCGTCCGTCTGGAAGTACGGCTCGACGGCCTCCATCTGCTCGTAGAAGTGCTCCATGTCGACGACGAGGTCCTTCGTCACCTCGGCGTGGGGGAGCGGCTCGACGCGGACCGGCTCCTCGAGGTCCGATATCTGCGTCTTACAGGCAAGCTTCTGGCCGCCGTTGACGAACATCGCGTCGGAGCCGCACACCGCCTGCCGGCAGGAGTGGCGGAACGTGAGCGAGGAGTCGTACGTGTCTCGCGCGTACATCAGCGCGTCAAGGACGGTCATCCCCTTCGTGAACGGGACGTGGAAGGTGTCGAACCGCGGCTCCTGTTTCCCCTCGACCTGCGGGTCGTAGCGGAACACCTTCAGCTCGACCGTGCTCTCGTCGGCGGCCGCCTTCTCCGCTTCCTCCTCCTGTCGCTGCTGGCGGCGCTCGGCCGCGCGGCGCCGCTTCTCGGCGCGGCGCTCCTCGCCCTTCGAGGCCGGCTCCGTCTCGGTTTCGGCCTCGGTCGATTCCTCGGTCTGCTTCGGAATTTGCGTGCTCATTGTCGGTTCAGTAGAGTCCGATGCCCGCCCACGCGTTCGCGGTGCGGATTCCCTGCGCGATCAGCACGACGCTCGCGGCGACGAGCGTCCACTTGATCACTGTGCGTTTCGTGCCGGTGAGCCCCTGGTTGACCAGCGCGTTGTAGACGCCGTTGACCCCGTGGAACGTCGCTGTCACGAGGAAGAGGATCATCAGCGAGTAGTAGCTCAGCTGCTCCATCCGGCCGGAGCTGGCGAGGAACGACACCTCGTCGGCGTGGTGGACGAAGTGGAGCAGGAAGAAGTGGAACGCCAACACGACCAGCAGGAACACCGCCGTGATCCGCTGGAGCAGCCACATCCGGCCGCCCGACTGGAACGAGGAGTAGCGCTCGGCCATCTCAGAACGCCCCCGCGATGAACGTCGGCACGGACGCGACGGTGATCGCTCCGGTGAGGACTAGCGATGCGTAGAAGCTCTTGTCCTGTGCGTCCAACCCGATGCCGAGGTCGGTGAGGAGGAGCCGGGTGCCGTTGAGCATGTGGAAGACGGCGACCGCCAGCAGGCCGACCTCCAGGATGCGGACGAGCAGCAGCCCCTCCAGCGAGACGATCGTCTGCGTGTACACGTCGTTGCCCGCGGCGATCGCGGCTTCGCTGGCGCCGGCCGCCGGAATCCCCGTACTCAACACGGCGATGTGCGTGAACAGGTACCCGATGAGCACCCATCCGGTGAACTTGTGGAAGATCCACGCCCACATCCCCGCCTCGAACTCCCGCCAACGGCCGAAGTCCTCGATGAGGCCTCGATTGTACGACTGACTCATACCTAACGGTTCTGAACCGGGGTCGTATAGTAGTTACTAACACGGCGGGGCTCGCTCCCGGATCTCGGCGAGCGACGAACGCCCGCGAAACGGACGCAACGACCCGAAATGGCGAATTTTTGAACGCTCCGCGAGAGCCGGCTCGCGGCGGCGCGACGCCGTCGGACCGGCCCGTGAGACCGGGTTTCAGGGACCGCACCGTCACGGAAGCCTTTTATGTTCCACTCCCGCTTCTTCGGTCGCAATGGCGAAAGGCGAAGTCGATTTCTTCAACGACACTGGCGGCTACGGTTTCATTTCGACTGACGACGCGGACGAGGACGTGTTCTTCCACATGGAGGACGTCGGCGGTCCGGACCTCGAAGAGGGTCAGGAAGTCGAGTTCGACATCGAGGAGGCGGACAAGGGTCCGCGCGCGTCGAACGTCACCCGTCTGTAAGTCGGCGACGACACCCGAGGCGAATCGGCTTTTTGACCGCTTTCACCCTTCGAGCGGCCGCTCCGGATCGCGGGCCACCGCGGGCGGTAGGCCCGGTCGGCGCCGACGGCGAAACACCCGATCCGACCCCGACCGATAGGGATTTACCGCTCGTTGACTGACTAGTCAGTCAATGAGCGACGCGCCGAGCGCGGCGGAGGAGATCATGGACGGGGTGTACAGCGCCCTCCGCGCTCACGGGTACGCCGACCTGACGATGCAGGACATCGCCGACGAGTGTTCGAAGAGCAAGTCGCTGCTCCACTACCACTACGACACGAAGGAGGACTTGCTCGTCGCCTTCCTCGACTACGTCGTCACCGACTCGGAGGAGCGGATCGCGGCCCGCGCCGACGACCCGCCCGTCGAGCGGCTGGTCCAGTTCGTCGGGTGGTTCGTCTTCGCGCCCGACGAGGCCGACCGCGAGGCGTTCCACATCGCCCTGTTGGAATTGCGCACGCAGGGACCGTTCAACGAGCGGATCCGCGAGCAGCTGGCGCGCAGCGACCGGCTGCTCCGGGGCACCGTCGCCGACATCCTCGGGGACGGGATCGATGCCGGCGTCTTCCGCGACGTCGACGCGGAGGAGACGGCGGCGCTGCTCGTGGCCACCCTCGACGGCGCCCGGACCAGACAGATCACCCTCGCCGGCGCCGGGCGCGACGACGACGCGGCCGGCTACACCCGCGAGGTCGCAGAGGCGACGCTCCGGCGGATCGTCGGCCCGCTGCTCGCGGAGGGCGTGGAACTGCCGCCGCTCGACGAGTCGATCGACGCGCTTCGGGGCGACGCCGACCCTGACGAGTCGGTCGACGACGACGGAGCGGCCGGCAGGTCCACGGACCCCGGCGAATGAGCCGCTTCGGGTTCGAGCGACCGCCGCCGGTGCTGCTCGCGGTGATCGCGAGCACGTTCTTCGTCGGCTTCGGCGGCGGCGTCGTCTTCCCGATCCTCCCGAACCTCGGCGCAGTCCTCGGTATCTCCGCGTTCATGGTCGGCGCGATCCTCTCCGCGAACCGGTGGGTTCGACTCATCGCGAACGCGCCCGCCGGCGCCCTCGTCGACCGGTACGGGACCCGGACGCCGTTCGTCGCCGGGCTGTTCGTCGAGGGGGTCGCCACGCTCGGCTACGTCGTCGCGCTCGCGATGCCCCCCGCGGAGGCGCTCCGTCCACTCGCGGCCTCGCTCCCCGCGTTCGCCGTCGGCCCGTTGGTCGTCGGTCCCGAGCAGTGGTTCGCCCCGATCGGCGTCGCCGTCGCGCCCGAGACGTGGTTCCTGCTCGCGCGGGTCCTCTGGGGGCTCGGCTCCGCGGCGGTGTTCGCGACGGCGTACACCATTGCGGCCGACCTCTCCGACAGCGGTTCGCGGGGGACGAACATGGGGATCGTCCGCGGCGGGATCACGATGGGGTTCCCGGCCGGCCTCGTCCTCGGCGGCGTCGTCTCCGCGCTCGTGGGCAACGTCGCCGCCTTCGCCGTCGCCGCCGCCTTCGCGCTCACCGCGAGCGCGGTCGCCTACCGGTACGTCCCGGAGACGCACGTCACCGGCGACCGCTCCGACGACTCGATCAGGCCGTGGGAGATCGACACCGCCGTCCCGGCGCTGACGGTCGGGCTGGTCAACTTCGGACTGATGTTCGCGTACATCGGCGCGCTGTTCTCCACGCTCGTCTTGTTCCTCGGCGCGAACGACATCTCGCTGTTCGGTCTCGCCCCGCAGGGCACCTCCGGGCTGTTCATGGCCGGAACGGTCCTCTCGGCGGCGTTCTTCATGCTCGTCGGCGGACGCGTCTCCGACACCCGCGACTCCCGCACGCCGATCCTCCTGACATTCCTCGTCGTCTCGTTCGTCGGGTTCCTGCTGCTCGCGCGGGCCGGCTCGGTCCTCTCCTTGGGTCTCGCCTGCGTTTTCATCGGCGCGGGACAGGGCGGGACGAGCGGCCCGATGATGGCGCTGCTCGCTGACCTCACCCCCGACGAGCGCATGGGGCGCGCCTCGGGAACGAACAACGTCCTCGGCGACGTGGGGGGCGGGCTCGGCCCCATGGTGTCGCTCCCCCTCATCGAGGCGGTCGGCTTCACGCCGATCTACGCCGCCTGCGCCGTCCTCCCGCTGCTGGCCGGCGTCGTCCTCCTTTTCGGAGTCCGACGGGAGACCGGGACGTTCCTGCCCGGGCAGGCCGCGGGCGAGGCCGGCGGGAACGACCCCGTCGCGACGGACGCGTAGCCGCGCTCGTCGCCGCCCGACCGGCGGGACGGGAACTCCTTCCGGCGGGGCGTCGGGACGCCGTATGCGAACCGCTATCGCCCCCTGCCCGAAAGAACAACCGTTAAAAGTCGGCGTCGGGTTCGTACGGACATGGCTGGAACTATCGAAGCGCTCGTCCCCGGCGGGCAGGCCAACCCCGGCCCGCCGCTCGGTCCCGAGCTCGGACCGACGCCGGTGGACGTTCAGGACGTCGTCGAGGAGATCAACGACGAGACCGCTGCCTTCGACGGCATGGAGGTGCCCGTCACCGTCGAGTACGACGACGACGGCTCCTTCACCATCGAGGTCGGCGTGCCGCCCACGGCGGAGCTCATCAAGGACGAGGCCGGCTTCGACACCGGCTCCGGCGAGCCGCAGGAGAACTTCGTCGCCGACATGTCGATCGAACAGGTGAAGAAGGTCGCAGAGCAGAAGTCGAGCGACCTGCTCGCGTACGACACGAAGGCCGCCGCCAAGGAGGTCGGCGGCACCTGCGCCTCCCTCGGCGTCACCATCGAGGGCGAGGACGCCCGGACGTTCGACGACCGCGTCGACGCCGGCGAGTACGACGACGTCCTCGACGAGTAACGCTTTTTTCCGGCTCTCCGCTTTCCGGCGCCGCTTTTGATTCCGACCCGTTACACCGCGGTCCGCGTCATCGGGGTGCGTGCCCTCCGCACCGTCCGGGTTCGGGCCGTCCGCGGAGGCGGCCACTTATGAGCGGACCGGACCGACACGTCGGTATGCCGGATCTCAACCCGATCGCGAAGCGGATCCACAACGTCCAGCCCCGACCGGTTCGGCTCGAACTCGACTCCGGCGAGACCGGCGTCTTCGAGTTCTCGTCGACGGAGTTCTTCCAGCGGGAGTTCCGCGGCGAGGGCGTCCGAACCGACGGCGACGCCGACGCCGAGTTCCGCCTGATCAGCTCCGAGGACTACGAGGACATCCTGCTCGGCCGCTCCGGACCCGACGAGGAGGGGTGGTCGATGGTCGGCGAGGTGGTCGCGGCCGAGCGCGCCGAGGGGTAGCCGGACCGCCTCGTCAGCGGAGCGCGCTCAGCGGACGACCGTGACGGGCACCTCGGCGCGGCGCACCACGCCCTCAGCGACGCTGCCGAGGAGGACCCGCGAGAGGCCGGTCCGGCCCCGGCTCGCCAGCACGAGGTGGTCGAACGGCTCGCCGTCCTCGCCGTCTTCGCCGACCGGCTTCTCGCCGCCCGCGACGCCGAGGATCGTCTTCGTCGGGCGGCCGACCTCCAGCCGCGTCTCGACATCCCGGTCGACTATCTCCGACACTTCGGCGAGGACCCGTTCGCCGCGCTGCTTGGCGCTCTCGTACCACTGGTCGGACGCGCCCGGGAACCCGCCGTCGGCGCCCGTCGCCGAGTCGGCGGGGTTGATCACGTGAAGGGCCGTGAGGTCGGCGTCCGGCCACTCGTCGGCCGCGAACCGCAGCGCCTCGGCCGCCTCTTCCGACCCGTCCACCGCGACGAGGATGCGCTTGCTCATACGCGGCGGTTCGACTGCTCCGGACAAAAAGGGCGGCGATGAGTTCGAGTCGGCGACAATTCACCGCGAGGCCGTAGGCCGGGACCGGGCGGCGGGGCAGTCGGTCGCGGAGCGCTCGCCGGCCGCGCGGCGCTCGTCTCAGTCGTGCCGCGTCACGCACTCCGAGAGGCCGATCAGCTCGACGGGCTCGGAGTTGTCCGGCGAGTAGACGACCATCTGCCCCTTCTCCATGTACGGCACCTTGCCAGCGAGGTTCGACGGGATGTTGACGCTGGAGATCGCGTCCTCGTCGCCGAGGTTCAAGACGATCTTCGTGTTCACCTGCTTGAACACCGACTCGGCCACGTCCTGGGGGTCCTGCGTGATCAGGAACAGGCCCAGCCGCTCCTTGCGGCCCTGCTTCGCGGCCTCCGTGAACTTCTGGACCACCTTCTGGGCCTGGACGTTGTCGGCGTCGGCGAGGAAGTTGTGCGCCTCGTCCATCCCGACGAGGAGCGGCGTCTCCTTGATCCGGTCGCTCTCCGGGTCGTTCGAGAGCTTGTCGTCGACGAGTAGCCCCGCGACCGCGAGGACGACGATCTCCTTCTGCCGGGAGGTCGGCAGGTGGTAGGTTGGGACGACCGAGAGCCCGCCGGGGCGCACGAGGGTGTGGTCCAGCTCCGTGATCGGCTTCGCGTCCTGATCGAAGATCCCGCTCGGGACCCCGCGGACCCGCCGTTTGACCGCGTCGAACGTCGCCTCGTGGATCCGACCGCTCTCGTGGAGCTCCTCTTTGAGCGCCGGGTCGTCGAGGTACGAGAGGAACTCGCTGTAGGTGCCCGCGTCGCCGTAGTTGTCGAAGAACCGGTTGATGAGGGTCAACAGCGCGGGGTACTGGTTGTCGTTGAGCCCGGAGCCGGCGACCAGCCACGGCATGTCCTTCGCCAGCGAGAAGGGGATCGTGAACTCGACGCGCTCGGCGCGGTGCCCCTCGCCGGGGTACGTCGCGTTCGCGACGCGGGGCACGAGGGCGACGGTGTCGTCGTGGCCCCCGTGGGCGATCCCCTCGCGTTCCAGCCGGCGCGCGAACGCGTCGTCGAGGTCGGGGTTGTCGTCGTGCATCTGCGCGTACTCGTCCTGCGGGTCGAACTGGACGACTGCCATTCGCGATTCGCGGCCGTCGCCCATCGGGTAGGTTCGGTCGGAGTCGAGGAACTGGCGGAGGACGTTCTTCGAGGCGTGGGTCTTCCCGGAACCGGTGCCGCCGGCGACGAGCGTGTGCCGGAACGCGAGCGGGTCGCCGTCGCCGTAGTCGTCCTTGACGCGGTAGTCGACCGTCGGGGGCTCCGCCGCGGTGCGGACCTTCTCGCCCCCGACGGAGAGGTGGCCGAGGAAGACGCCGTCGTCGGGGATCTTCAGCCCCGTCTTGATCTCGGCGTCGTCATCGGCCTCCTCGACGACCGCGCCCGGCTTCGGCACGCGGTCCGTCATCCGGCGTTTCATCCCCTCGCCCTCGCCGTAGACGACGGACATCGGCTCCAGGTCGGCGACGAACTTGTAGTCGCGCTCGGCGAACTCCTCGCGGCGCATCTGCCGGCGGGCGTGGATCTCGGTCGCGTCGTCGGACTGGAACTCCTGCGCGTACTCCAGTCCCGTGATCCGACAGAACAGCCGCTCGCCGTCCGGGTACGGGATCAGGAGGTACTTTCCGAGCCGCACCGACTCGCGGTTGCCGGTCGTGACGAACGCCTTCAGCGACGTCTCGTCTTCCTCCTCGGCCACGCGGAGCCCCTGAGAGACCGACACGACGCCGAGCCCCGCGTCGCTGCCGGCCGGCGTCGCGTCGTAGGCGGCGAACGCCTCGTCTTCCGCGTCGCCGCGCGCGTCAGCGGTCCCGGCTTCGGTCGCCGAATCACCCCCCGCATCGGCCGCACTCCCGCCGTCGGCCGCCGAGGCAACCCCGCCGTCGGCCGTGGAGTCGCCTCCGCCGTCGGCCTCGCTCGGCGCGCCGCCGTCGCCGTCACCGTCTCCGGTGAACTCGGTGAAATCCTCCAGCGTCATGGCGTATCCACCGACCGCTGGGCCGAAAGCGTTTGCCCTCCCGCCGGGACGCACGGGAACCCCTCCCGCGGCGCCCTTATCCCGCTCGACCCCGTACCCGTGCCATGATACTCGTTCGCGGCAGCGGAGGCGGGACGGACCTCACCGGTACGGTGTTCGAGCGCGGCGAAGAGCCGCCGGCGTACAAGGGCGCGCCCGACGAGGACGCGCCGTACGTGTGGGTGTGCGACTCCTTCTACGAGGTCGAGAGCGGCGGCTCCCCGCTCGTCGTCGACGGCGAGGAGATCCGCGTCGCCTTCGAGGAGCCGATGCCCCGCGGGTTCGACACGCGCGACCAGGCGGTCGAGGCGGCCCGCGACCACGTCCGGACGCAGTTCGCGCGGATCGGCGTCGACCCCGATGAGGTCGACGTCGAGGTGACCGCGGCGGACCCCGCCTGAGTCTCGCCTCGCTTTTACCTGCCCCGCCTCGGTACGGGTCGGTATGTCCGAACCGTCGGAGGACTTCGACCCCGAGTCTCGGGAGGAGCGCGAGGTCGCCGCCGAGGCCGCCGGCGACCGGTCCGATTTCCTCTCGCTGATGGGCCACGCATACCGCGGCGAGCTCGGACGGACGAGCTCGTGGCGGACCCGCATCGACCGCACGACCAACTGGGCGGTCGTGGTGACCGCGTCCCTGCTCACGTGGACCTTCTCGAGCGCGTCGCGGCCGCACTACGTGCTGCTCATCGGGCTCGTCATGCTCAGCGTCTTCCTCGGCATCGAGACGCGTCGGTACCGCACCTTCGACGTGTGGCGGTCCCGCGTCCGGCTGCTGGAGGAGAACGTGTTCGCGAACGCCCTCGATCCGGAGGGCGTCGAGCAGTCGAACTGGCGGGCGCTGCTGAGCGAGGACCTCCGCGAGCCGACTATCAAGATGCCGGCCGTCGAGGCGGTCTCGCGGCGTCTCCGACGGGTGTACGCGCCGCTCGTCTCCGTCCTCGTCGCCGCGTGGGTCGTGCGGCTCACGGTGTTCACCGCTGCCGGAAACGGCGTCGTCGCGACGGCGTCGGTTGGGCCGATCCCCGGCGCGCTCGTGCTCGCGCTCGTCGGCGGGTTCTACGTCGTCGTGATCGCGCTGACGGTTCGGCGGGCGCCGAGACGAGCTAAAGGAGAGATGCAGGCCGCCGAGGACGCCGAGGAGTGGAAGTGAACCGGTACGGCCTCGCGAAGCCGGACGAGGCGATCCGCGACTCCCGCAACCCCTTTTCGCTCGGGGCACTACCGAACCGTATGACCGAGCTACCGGACCGCGTCGTGGGCGACGCGCGGACGAGCGACTTCGGGTGGAGCCTCCTCACGGACCTGACCGACATCGGGAACCGGATGGCGGGATCGACCGGGGAGCGGCGCGGCGCGGAGCGCGTCGTCGAGGCGTTCGAGGCGGCCGGCCTGCGGAACGCCGGGCTCGACGAGTTCGAGATCCCCGGCTGGTGGCGCGGCGACTCCTCGCTGTCGGTGTCGGGCGCGGTGGAGCGGCACCACGGGAACTCCCACGAGGTGATCGCGCTGCCCGGGACCCCGAGCGGCGAGGTGACGGCCCCCCTCGTCGACGTCGGCGACGGCACCGACGAGGAGTTCGCGGCCGCGGGCGAGGCGCTGGACGGCGCGGTCGCGATGGCCTCCTCTCGCACGCCGGAGAGCCACGACCGGTGGATCCACCGGATGGAGAAGTACGTCGCGGCGGCGGAACGCGGCGCGGTCGGGTTCGTCTTCCGGAACCACATCGAGGGGGCGCTCCCGCCCACCGGCGAGATCGGGTACCACAACCGACCGGGGCCGATCCCCGCCGTCGGCGTCTCGAAGGAGGTCGGCGACCGGCTCTCGCGGCTCGCCGAGACGGCCGCGGACGGCGACGGCGGAGGCGGCCGCGGCTCGGGAGCCGACCGCCCGACCGTCTCGCTCGACGTCGACTGCCGCAACGAGCCGACGACCTCGGTGAACGCGGTCGCGGAGGTCGGCCCGGACACCGAGGAGGCGGTGTACCTCACCGCCCACGTCGACGCCCACGACGTGAGCGACGGCGCCAACGACAACGGCGCGGGGTCGGCGCTCGTCGCGGAGGTCGGTCGCCTGCTCGCGACGGTCGAGGGCGACCTCGACACGCGGGTGCGCCTCGTCACCTTCGGCTCGGAGGAGATCGGGCTGTGGGGGGCATACCACTCGGCGGAGACGACCCCGAAGGAGGATATCGCCTGCGTGGTGAACCTCGACGGCGCGTGTAGCTCGCGGAACCTCCGCGTGGGGACGAACGGGTTCGACGGGATGCGCGAGCCGTTCGAGGCGGTCGCGGACGCGTTCGATGCCCCCCTGACGACCGGCGAGACGATCTCGCCCCACGGCGACCAGTGGGCGTTCGTTCAGGAGGGAATCCCGGCCGTGATGGCGTCGACGACGAGCGACCAGTCAGGGCGCGGCTGGGGCCACACTCACGCCGACACCCTCGACAAGCTCGACTCCCGCGACCTCCGCGAGGTGGCGACGCTCGTGACCGCGGCCGTCTACCGGTTCGCGACGGGTGACGTGGCGGCGGACCACCGATCGCGGGAGTCGATCCGCGACGCCATCGACGAGGGGTACGTCGAGGAACTGAAGACGGGCGGGCGGTGGCCCTACGACGGGTAAGCCCGGGAGGTCGACGGAAGACACCCGGCAGAGGCCGGCGTCGAGTCCGGACCGCGCGCCGCGTCAGTCGAGCGCCGAGGCGCGGGCCGCCGCGAACGGGACCAGCATCTCCGCCGGGTTGAGCCCGCCGTGTATCCCGACGTACGACAGTTTCTCCGGCTCAACGTCGCCGAACCACACTCCCGAGTCGCGGTGCGTGACGATCAGGTCGCCGCAGCGCCGTCGGAACCGGTCTGAGACCGGGCGGTCGCCGAAGAGGTCGCGGTCGATCGCCTCCCGCCGGGTGAACGTCCGCGCGTCGTGGTCCGAGAGCGCTCGCCGCGCGTCCGGGACCGTTCCCGGTCGCAGGTGGAGGTGAACGTTGCGGGGGCTGCCGGACATCTTGACCGGCGTGCCGTCGGCGTGCCGTCGGAGGTTCCCCGTCACCGCCTCGTTCGCCGAGAGGTCGAGATTGGCGTCGGGGTCCGTGTTCACGTGGCCGTGGTCGGCCGTCACGAGCAGCAGCGTCCGCTCCGCGGTCCGCCGATCGACCCGCCGCAGAGCGGCGGTGACCTGCTCGCAGACGGTCGCCACCGTCTCGCCGTACGCCCGGCCGTCGGTGCCTTCGGCGTGGGAGACGTGGTCGACGTGCGGCACGTACGCGTAGACGTATCCGGGGTCGCCGCTCGCCGCGACCGCCGCCGACAGGCGCTCGCCGAACGAACCGAGGCCGTCGTAGACGTGCTGGGTCACGTCCTCGCCGCCGGCGTCGAACGGCTGGAGGCGGTGACAGTCGACCCCCGCGTCGCGCATCCGAGCGTAGAGCGACTCGCATCCGACGACCGACCCCTCGGGGACTCGCTCCGCCGCCGCGCCCGATTTCACATCCCCCCCGAGCGGCAGGAACGCCGTGTCCAACCGGGGGTCGTAGACGTTCCACCCGACGCACCCGTGTTCGCACGGGAGTCGCCCCGTCTCGAGCGTGGTGATCGCCGCCGCGGTCTCGGACGGGTAGACCGAGGTGAGCGGGGTCACCGTTCCCGCCTCGGTGAGCCGGTCGAGGAGGTCACACCGTGGACGGTGGCGCTTCCAGCCGTCGAGGCCGAACCCGTCGACGAGGAGGAGGACGACCGTGTCCACGTCCGTCTCGACGCCGTCGAACACGTCGCTCGGGAGGGCGCGGCGGCCGCCGGCGTCGAGCACCGATCGGACGGTGTCCGGGACGTTCCCGAAGCAGTAGTCCTCGTACGCCGGGAAGAGGTAGCCGTCGCGCTGCTGACGGTCTCGAAGGACCCGCTCGATATCGTCTCGAAACACGGTAGCGGTCGTAGAGAGGTCCCGACGCCCTCCGGGCGGATCGTTTCTTAACCTGTCGTGAGCATCTCGTCGGTCCTCGGCGAGCGCCTCTCGGCGTGGCCGCAAGGGGACCGGCGGGGCGGGGCGCCGGCCCCGAGTCCGGCGCGGCGGCTCGCGGACGGCTCGTCAGGCCGCCGCTCGGCTCATTCCTCGTCGGAACCGTCGCAGACGCCGAGCGGGAGCGACTCGGGGGCGTCGCCGTCCGCGTCGAGGCCGGCGTACGCGTCGTCGATGAGCCGGGCTAACTGCGTCTCGGGGCTCACGCCGCGGGCGGCGGCGAGGGCCGCGAGCCGCTCGTACTGCTCGTCCGGCACGGTCACCGTTCCCTCGTCCATACGCGGCGCTCCGTCCCGAAGCTACAAAAGCGTTGGTCCGGCCCCGCTCGCGGGCGATCAGTCCGGCTCACGACAAGTCGGTCCGGTCTCCCCCGTACGCGGCGTCGATTGGCTCGCCCTCCGCGAAGCGATCGAACAGCGCGTTCATCACCGACGACTCGGCGCGAGAGAGGTGCTCCCAGACGGTCGTCGAGCCGAGGCCGAGTTCGGCGGCGACCTCCTCGACGCCCACGCCGCCGCCGTGGTCGTAGTAGCCCGCGGCGATCGCGGTGGCGAGGACCTCGCGCTGCCTGTCGGTGAGCCCGTCGAGGAGGCCGGACGCGGGGAGCTGCGGCGAGCGCTCGATGGACGCGAGCTCCACGTTCCGCGCCAGTTCCACCTCGTTCCCGCCGCGTTCGAGCTCGCGCATTACCGCCGAGAGGTCGTCGTCGTCCTCCAGGTACGCCGTCCAGCGCTCGACGCCGCCGGAGATGGTCGTCCCCGTCCGGTAGTGGATCCCCAGCCGCGAGAACCGCTCGCCGATCCCGTCCCAGTCGGCGGCCGAGACGTCGATCGTCAGTGCGACGTAGGCGTGGGCGCCCTCGATCGGCGCGAGCGGCTCGGCCGACACGATCAGGTCGAACTCGCGGAAGTCCTCGACGAACGCCGCGATCTCCGCCGCCGGACCGGTGAGCTCGGCGATCCGCTTGCGCTCGGACCCGCTGCCGGTCATCGAGGAGACGGACCGGTACCGCACCTCCGGGTGGCGCGCGCTCACCTCGCACTCCGGCTCCCCCGCGTGGTGGATCCGGAACGTCACTTCCCGCATGGCCGATTCGAGGTCGCCGAGGTTCAAACGGGTTCCGGACCGGTCGCGAGCCGTCCTCGTCGGTGGCGGCGCGTCGTCGGTGGCGGTGCGTCGGCGGTGGCGGCGCGGGCGCGGTCAGTCGCTGCGCCCCATCGCGTAGAACTCGTCGTTCGGACGCATGTCCGCGACGGTCGCCATGCGGTTGGAGAGGTTGAAGAAAGCCGCCACGGAGGCGATGTCCCACACTTCCTCCGGGGAGAAGCCGGCGTCTCGGAGCCGCTGTACGTCCTCGTCAGTCACGGCCTCGGGCGACTCGGTGAGCGTGACGGCGAAGTCGAGCATCGCCATGTGGTGGTCGGAGACGTCGGCCTGCCTGTGGTTCGTGGCGAGCTGGTCGGCGAGCTTCGGCGCGCCCGCGTAGATCCGACAGAGCGCGCCGTGGCCGACCACGCAGTAGAGGCAGTCGTTCGCGCCCGACACCGCGACGACGATCATCTCGACCTCCTCCCGAGCCAGCGGCGTGTCGGACACGAGCGCGTCGTGGTACGCGAAGAACGCCCGAAAGTGGCTGGGCTTGTACGCGAACGCCGAGAACACGTTCGGCGTGAATCCGGCGTCTTCCGTCTCCTCGTCGATGCGGTCGCGGAGGTCCTCGGGGAGGTCCTCGTAGTCGGGCACGGGGAACCGTCGCATCGCGTCCTCGTTCATACCCCCAAGCGCGCGCCGTGACCACAAAGCCGTTCCCCCGGACTACCCATCGCTTCGCTGCTCTCCAACGTCTCGAACGGTCTCGTCGACCTGGGCGGTTGATTTATGCGGGGGCGTGCCGTGCGTTGGCACACGCATGCCCGACCCGAGCGACGCCGGTCCGGGAGCCGGCGACAGCGACCGCCGGCCGGCGCCGAGTTCGGGAGAGGCAGACCGGACGGCGGTCGTGGAGCGGCTGTACGGCGAGGTCCCCTTCCACCGGCGGCACGACCTGGAGGTGCTCGCCGTGACACCCGAGCGCGCCAGCGTCAAGCTGCCGTTCGATCCCGGACTCGTGGGCAACCCCGACCTCGGCGCGGTCCACGGGGGCGTCGTGAGCGCGCTCGTTGATCTCGCCGGCGCCGCCGTTTTCGTCGGCGGGCGCGAGGCGTTCACGCCCACCATCGACCTCCGCGTGAACTACCTCGAGGCCGCCGGCCGGGAGCCGCTGTACGCGACGGCAACGGTTGACCGCCGCGGCGCCGACATCGGCGTGGCGAGCGTCGAAGTCGAGTCCGGGGACGCCGTCTGCGCGACCGGCACGGGCGTCTACAAGCTCACCGATGACTGAGTTCCCCGTCGACGGCGTCGTGGACGCGCACGTCCACCTGATGCCCGAGCGGCTGATGGCCGCCATCCGAGAGGCGCTGGGCGAGGCCGCGGGCTGGACGTTCGACCACCCGACCGACCGCGACCGGATGGAAGCGGCACTGACCGCCGCCGGCGTCGAGCGGTACGTCGCGCTCCCGTACGCCTCGCGCCCGGGGACGGCGGCCGACCTCAACGAGTGGGTGATCGAGGCTGCCGCGGACTCCGAGATGGCGGTCCCGTTCGCCACCGTCCACGCCGGCGACGACGACCCGGGGACCGTCGTCGCGGACGCCCTCGACGCCGGGGCCCGCGGCCTGAAGCTCCAGTTGCCGGTCCAGGGGTTCGCGGCCGACGACCCGCGGCTCGACCCCGCCTACGAGGCCGTCGCCGCCCGCGACGTGCCGGTCCTGCTCCACGCCGGGACGGCGCCGATGTTCGAGGACAGCCCCCACGTCGGCGTCGAGCGCTTCGAGTCGTTCCTCGCCTCCTACCCGGACGTGCGGGTGTGCGCCGCGCACATGGGGACGTACGAGGTGGACGCGTTCGTCGAACTCGCCCGCGACAACGGCAACGTCTTCCTCGACACCACCTTCGCCATGTCGAGCGTGGCCGAGACGTACATGGAGTTCGACCCGGCGACGGTCGCCGACGAGACGCTGATCGAGCTCTCGGAGTCGGTCATGTACGGCTCCGACTACCCGAACATTCCGTATCCGTACGCCCGGGAACGAGAGCACCTGCTTGCGCGGGATCTCCCGGTCGAGGCGCAACGGAACATGTTCTCTCGGACCGCGCGCCGCTTCCTCGACGGCGACTGAGCGACGATGCCGCCTCCTCGACGGCGACTGAGCGACGCCGATGCTCGCCGGGCGCTTAGTACCGCTCGTCCACGACGCCGGGCTCGTCGAGGTCGGCGACCAGTTCGACGGCGTCCGGGGTCACGATGAGGCGGTCGCCGAGCGCCGCGCGCAGTTCGTCGGCGTCGGCCTCGCCCTCGCAGATCACGACGAGGCGGTCGGTGGTCTCGGGCTGGGACACTTCGACGCGGTACTCACCGGTCAGTCCCTCGAAGCCGGCGAGCACCGTCTCGATGCTCTCCGGGTACACCTTCACGCCCTTGACCTTCAGCCGCTCGTCCGTGCGGCCGATGACGCCGTCGGGCAGCACGACCGTCCCGTCCCGGACCGCGAGTTCGGCGAGGTCGCCGGTCCGGTAGCGCACAAGGGGAACCCCCGCTTTCCTGAGGTGCGTCACGACGACCTCCCCACGCTTGCCGGCGTCCAGCACCTCGCCGGTGTCCGGGTCGACGACCTCCACCACCGCGTAGTCGTCGACGACGCGGAGGCCGTCCTCGGCCGCGGTCTCGGCCGCGACGGGCATGATGTGCCGCGTACCGAAGTAGTCCACCGCGGTCGAGGCGTCGAGCGCGTCCTTGACCGCCTCGCGGCGGCCGGGGATCGACGTGAACGGCTCGCCCGCGCCGACGAACGTGTCGACCGAGCCGCCCTCGGCGCCGATCTTCAGCGCGAAGCTCGGGTTGCCCACGACGGCGTCCACGTCGTACGCCTCGATGGTGGCGGCGGCCTGCTCGGAGTCGCCGGGGCCGAGCGGGAACACCTCCGCGCCGAGGCGTTCGAGCGCCCGATGGAGCACGTACCCGGTGCCGAACAGCTCGTAACCGAACGTGTTGACGACGCGGTCGCCGGGCTCGACGCCGGCGCGTTCGAGCACGTCCGCGTTGGCGGCGGCCTGGGCCTCGAGGTCGTCGGCCGTGTCGAACACCGGTCGCAGCTGCTCGCCCATCGGCGAGAACGTGACCATGGCTGCGCCGTCGTACAGCGACCCGCTCGGCGGCGCGGCCTCGAAGTCGGCCTCGAGCTCCCCCGCCGTGGTGAACGGGAGCGACCGGAAGTCGGCCCACGAGTCAACCGCCGTCGGGTCGACGCCCGCGTCCGCGAACTTCTCGGCGTAGAAGTCGCGGTCGGCGACCCGCTCCAACTGCTCCCCGACCGCAGCCAGTGTGCTGTCGTCGTACATCGCGTTAACACACGAAAAACTGGCACATAAATCTCCGTCACGGGCGCGGCGTCGAGGTCGACCGCGTCAGATCAGACGGATCGCGTCAGGTCAGACGGGAGCGACGCGACCGTATCGCGGCGCGCGGGCCGTCGCGCTCAGTACGCGAACGGCCACGTGCGCAGGTACTCCTTGATCTTGCCCAGCCCGGCCAACACCCCCTTCGGCTCGACGGCGAGCACGACGATGATGATCGAACCGAAGAACACCGGCAGCAGGGCGGTTGCGTTGGTTCCCGTGAGGTCGGCGAGGTAGTTCAGCCCGTCGTTGAGGTAGTCCTGCACGAGCGTGACGACGCCGACGCCGAGCAGCGCCCCCCACACGCGCCCGAGGCCGCCGAACAGCAGCATGACGTAGTGTTCGAGCGTGAGCCCGAGGGTGAAGTACTCCGCGTTGATGAAGCCGATCTGGAACCCGAACAGCCCGCCCGCGACACCGATCATGAACCCGCCGATGGCGAACGCGAGCAGCTTGTTCTTGAACACGTTGACACCGAGGACGGACGCGGAGAGGTCGTTCTCGTGGATGGCGCGGAACGTCTTTCCGATCCCGGTCCGCGAGAGGTTCAGCGACAGCAGCGCGAACACTAACAACAGCACCAGCGCGAGCAGGTACTTGTCGATGGTCGTGCCGAGGGCGCCGACCGGGCCGACGAGGCCCACGTTCGAGGGCACCGACTGGGTCGTTCCGCCGTGGATGAACGCGAGCTGCGGGTTCACGAAGAACCACTCCTCGGCGATGAACTGGAGCGCCAGCGTCGAGATGGCGATGTAGAACCCCTTGACCCGGAACGACGGGAGGCCGAAGCCGACCGCGACCAGCGCGGAGATCAGGCCGCCGACGGCGAGCGCCGGAAACAGCCCCGCGCCGACGGCGAGCAGCCTGCTCGTGCTGTACGCGCCGATGGCCATGAACGCGCCCTGCGCGAGCACGATCTCGCCCGCGTAGCCGAGGATGACGTTGAGCCCCAACACCGCGATGGCGAAGATGTACGCCTGCGTCAGCAGCGTCACGGTCCCGCCGCCGAGCAGGAACGGCGCGATGAAGGGGATCGGCAGCCCCAGGGCGAGCGCGATCTTCTGCGTCCGCCACCGGACGAGGCCCATCCGCGACTCGTAGTCGGTGAAGTACTCACCGCAGGGCATGCGACCACCCCCCTTCGGCCGCAGCCGTTCGAGTCGTCGGTACGCCGCCGGAGCGCCGCGTGGCGCGCGAACTGTGTCCGTTCATGGTCAGAGCCTCTCTATCCGCTCGGTGCCAAACAGGCCGTACGGCTTCACCAGGATGACGACGAGCAGGAGGATGAGGGGGAGTATCTCCCCGAACCCCGCGCCGAAGTTGGCCTGAACGTCCGTGAACGGGACGTACACCGCCGTGCCGCCCACGAGGTAGTACGAGCCGAGTTCCTGGAGGACGCCCACGACGATCGAGCCGATGAACGCCCCGGGGATGCTGTCGAGGCCGCCCAACACGACGGCGGCGAAGATGATGATCCCCGTGTTCTCGATGGAGACCGCCGCCCCGCCGCTAGAGGTCGCGAGCAGGATGCCGCCGATGGCGGTGATGGCGATCGAGAGCGTCCACGCGAGCGCGATGGTGCGCTCGATCGAGACGCCGAGCACCATCGCCGCCTGCTCGTCGCTGGCCGACGCCCGGAGGATCGACCCGGTGACGGTCTCGCGGAAGAACAGCATCAGCACGGCGACAACGACGAGCGCGATGGCGACGGCGATGGCGTACGCCGCCTGTATCGAGGTGCCCAGCGGGAGGCTGAGCTGGCCGCCGAACGTCAGCGCCGACGGGTACGCCTGCGCGTTCTGGCCGTACAGGAAGAAGACGACGCCCTCGAGAATGCTGCCGAGCGCCAGCGTCACGATGATGACTGACAGCACCGGTTCGCCGATGAACTGGCGGAACACGACGCGTTCGAGCGCCAGCCCGAGCACGAGGCCGAGCAGGACCGTCACGAGCACCGCGGCCCACGCGGGGATCGCCGCCGGGAGCACGGTGGCCGTGCCGAAGACCACGACCCCGTACGCGCCGATCATCGCGATCTGGCCCTGCGCGAAGTTCAGGACACCGGTCACCTTGTAGATGAGCGAGAAGCCCATCGCCACGAGCGCGTACAGCGCGCCCAGTCCGAGTCCGCTCAGCGAGATGTCGATGAACGTGACCCAGTCGACCATCTAGCTCACCTCCAGTTCGCGGTCGTCGTCGAGGACCGGTTGGTCCACGTCGACGATGCGCATGACGCCGCGTTCATCGGACTCTCTGCCGTCTTGGTACGTGATTGTGAGCTCCATTGTTATCTCGGTGCTGCCGTCGTACAGGGCGGTCACGAGGTCGCCGTACCGGTCCACGACGACCTCGCGGCGGAGCTTCCCGGTGCGGGTGAGCTCCCCGTCGTCGGCGTCGAACTCCTTGAACAGGAGCACGAACCGCCGGATCGGGTTGTCGAGGTCCTCGTTGGTCTCGGCGACCACTCCGCGAAGCAGCTCTAAGACCGGTTCCTTCCGCGTCAGGTCGCTGTACCCCGCGTACTGGATGTCTCGCTGGTCGGCCCACTCCGCGACGTTGTCGTACCGAATGTTCAGCACCGCGGTGAGCTCGGCGCGGTCGTCGCCGACGACCATCGCCTCCTTCACGTAGGGGTTGAACTTCAGCTTCGTCTCGACGCTGATCGGCGCGACGGCGGTGCCGTCGCTCATCTCCAACACGTCGTCCATCCGGTCGAAGATCCGCACGTGATCGTCGTCGGTGAGCGCGCCGAAGTCGTCGGTGTGGAGCCAGCCGTCCTCGAACGCCGACTCCGTCTTCTCCGGCATCCCGTAGTAGCCGGAGGTGACGACCGGGCCGCGGACAAGGAGTTCACCGCCCGGCGTGATGCCCACCTCGACGTTCGGGAACACCTCGCCGACCGTCTCGACCTGGACATCGTCGTCGCGGTGCATCGTCACGAAGCCGCACACCTCGGACTGCCCCCAGATCTGCTTGAGCGGGACGCCCATCGCGTGGTAGTACTCGAAGTGGTCCTCCCCGAGCGGGCCCCCGCCGGTGTAGACGTTCTTCGCGCGCTTCAGCCCGATCTTGTCGAGTATCGGGCGGTACGCCACCCAGTACGACAGCCAGTGGGCGCCGCGCAGCCACGCCGGCGGCTCCTCGTCGTTCCTGTCGCCGATGACGTACTCGGCGTACTTTTCGCCGATGCTCGTCGCCTTCTCGTACACCCAGCGCTTGAACCGGGTGGTGTTCTCGACCTTCGCCTTGATATCCGCGACCCACGCCTCGTACCGCTTCGGCGACGAGAAGATGATCTCCGGGCCGATCTCGCGGAGGTCCTCCTCTTCCGTTTCGGGCTGTTCGGGGAAGTTCGCGGTCCAGCCGGCGACGAACGCGGCCGCGAGCAGGATCATCTGCTCGCCCACCCACGCCATCGGGAGGTAGGAGAAGTAGTCCGACTCCTTCGGCAGCGGGTCGATGTCGATGGCGGCGTTGGCGAGGTTCACGAGGTTGAAATGCGAGAGCCGGACGCGTTTCGGCATCCCCGTCGTCCCCGACGTGGGCGCGAGCATCGCGGTCGCCTCCGCGGGCACGGCCTGGATCTCGGACGCGAGGTAGTCGTCGCTCACGGCCCCGGACTCGCGGCGCTCGCGGCCGCGCTCCTCGACGTCCTCGTAGGCGACGATCTCCGGGTCGCCCGGCTCGGTCTTCTCGCCGTTCTCGTACCGGAACATCCCCTTGTCGTCCCGGTAGATGATGGTCGACAGCGACGGCACGTCGCCCGAGACGAGGAGGAGCTTGTCCACCATCTCTTGGTCTTCCGCGTACACCACCTCGGGCTCGAGCAGTCGGAGCTGCTTCTCGATGTCCTCGGGCAGCATGTCCTCGTAGTTCGGGGCCGCCATCCCGCCGAGGGACTGCGCGGCGATCCACGCCCACAGCTGGTGCGGGCGGTTGTAGCCGATGGTGAACAGCACGTCCTCGTCGCCGAACCCGTACTCCTCTAAGCCGAGCGCGAACCGCTCCACCCGGTCGTAGTACTCCTCCCAAGTGAACTCCTGCCAGACTCCGTACCGCTTCCAGCGCAGGGCGATGTCGTCAGGATGCTCGGCGGCGTGGTCGATGAGGATCTCGGGGAGCGCCCGGTCGGAGACGATGGGAACCGACTCGCCCTCCGGCGCGGTCAGGACGCGCTCGACGGAGAGCCCCGAGTCGTCGGAGTCGCCCGACGCGACGCCCTCGCTCTCAGCGTTGTCGGCCGCCATCTACTCGACCCCCGTGTAGACGCGGGCGACCTCGGGGTCGTTCGTCACCTCCTCGGGCGGCCCGCGGGCGATGACGCCGCCCTTCTGCATGACGATCATCCGCTCGGAGACGGCGGTGACGACTTCGAGGTCGTGCTCGATCATCACGAGCGTCAGCCCCTCCTCCTCGTGGAGGTCGGTCAGGAAGCGGATCATGTCGTACTTCTCGTCGAAGGTGAGCCCGCTCATCGCCTCGTCGAGCAGGAGCACGTCCGGTTCGAGCGCGAGCGAGCGGGCGAGGTCCACGCGCCGCTGAACGCCGAGCGGCAGCGTCGACACCGTCGTGTGGCGGTGTTCCCAGAGCTCGAGGTAGTCGAGTATCTCCTCGACGAACCGCATGTTCTCGGCCTCCGTCTTCCGGCCGGTCCCGTAGTACAGCATCGCCGAGAGTACGTTCGGGCGCTCGGCGACGGCCCGGGTTGTCATCACGTTCTCTAAGACGTCCTCGCTCTCGAACAGCTCCAAGCCCTGGAACGTCCGCCCGATGCCGTGGCGCGCGCGGTAGTGTTCCGGCCTGCCGCTGACCTCCTCGCCGTTCAGGAACACCTCGCTCCCGGCGTCGGGCGTGTAGAAACCGTTGAGGATGTTCAACAGCGTGGTCTTCCCGGCCCCGTTCGGACCGACGATGGACACCCACTCGCCGTCGGCGACACCGAGGTCCACGTCGTCGACGGCGGTGATCGAGCCGAACGTCTTGGTCACGTTCCGGCAGCCGATCGCGGCGTCCTCGGGAGAAACGTGAGTCCCGCCTCTGAGCGCCGCCGCCCGCATCTCGGCCTCCTGATCGGCGCTCATCAGGTCCACCTCTTGCGGATCTTGTAGTGCCTGATGTCGGTGTAGCGGGAGTCCTCGCTGGACGTGCCGAGGTAGAACTCCTTGATCTCCTCGCGCTGGACGAGATCGTCGGCCGGGTCGTGAAGCTCTATCTGCCCGTTCTCCATGACGTAGCCGTAGTCGGCGATCTCCAGGGTGCGCTTGGCGTTCTGGTCGGCGATGAGCATCGTGATGTCCTCCTTCCTGTTGATCTCCACGAGCGTCTCGAAGATGTCCCTGACAAGTTTCGGCGCGAGGCCGAGCGACGGCTCGTCCAACAGGAGCAGGTTCGGCCGGTGGATGAGCGCTCGCGCGATGACGAGCATCTGCTGTTGCCCGCCGCTGGCGTAGCCCGCCTTGAGGTCTAAGATGTCCTCCAACTGCGGGAAGTACTCGAAGGCGATCTGGTAGTCGTCCTCGTCGAACCGGAACCGGCGGCCCTCGCGGTAGAGCCCGCACCGGAGGTTCTCCTCGACGGTGAGGTCCTCGAACACCCGCCTTCCTTCGAGGATGTGCGTGATGCCGCGGCCGACCATCTCGTTGGCGCCGTAGTTGGTCACGTCCTCGCCGCGCAGGAAAACACGACCCCGCGTGACCTCGCCGCGCTCGCTCCGCCCGATGCCGCTGATCATCTTCAGTATCGTCGATTTCCCGGCGCCGTTCGGGCCGAGCAGCGCGACGATGTCGCCCTCGCTGGCCGACATCGAGACGCCCTGCACGGCGAGGAAGTGCCGGTCGTAGACGATCTCGACGTTGTCGAGTTCGACGACCGGTGGATCGCCGTCGCCCGCCGCGGCCGTCGCGTCCGCGGTCGTTTGCTCGTCGGTCGCCATCACAGTCCGATCCAGGAGTCGCGACGGGGCAGTTCGACGCTGGTGTCGAAGCTCAGGCTGCCGTCGGTGACCTCGAACAGCCGCCCGTTCATCGTCGGGCGCCGGTCGTCCTCCGCGTAGCTGAACGGCTCAGCGAGGCCGAACATGTCGTCGTCCTCGATGCCGAACATCCCCTGTCTGACGTTCGGCCCGGTCGTGACGTCGTTCCCGGCCTCGGCCGCGTTCTGCAGGCCCTTCAGCGCGAGCAGCGCGTGGATCACGCCGCGCACGTAGTTGAGTTGGGCGACCTCCGGGTCGTCCATGCTGCGCCCCTCGCGCTCGAAGTTCGCCTCGATGATCTCCGCGCCCCGGCCGCCGCTGTCGAGAGCGCCCTGGAACGTTCGGAACGCGTTGACGTATCGCACGCCCTCGAAGATGTCGGGCGACTGCTGGACCACGCGCTCGTCGACGGTGTAGGTCAGGCCGCACACCGTCAGGTCGGGGTAGATGTCCTGTCGGTCCTCCAAGAGCACCCGCATCGGCGCGGACGTGTTCTGGTGGATGAGGTAGTCGATCTCCTGGTCGCGGGCCTGTCTGAGCTGCGTGGTCGCGGAGTTGGCGGTCAGCGGGAGGTTGATGTCCGAGGCCACGTCGAGCCCGAGCTCCTCGGCGTACTGCTTGCCGCCCTCGACGGGCGACCGCCCGAACGCCGTGTTAGAGAAGATGAACCCGACCGTCGCCTCGGGGTCGTTGTCCGCGATCCACCGCAGGTGGGCGCGGGCCTGGCTGGTGTAATCGAGGTTCCCGAAGAAGTTGTACGGGAACTCCTCGGTGACGAGGTTCGCGGAGTAGGACGCGGAGACGTACACCACCTCGTCGTCCGCGACGGTGCCCGCCAGCGCCTCGGTGTCGGCGGTCCCCCAGCCGATGATCAGCGGCGGCGACGACTCCGAGGTGTACTGCTGGTAGTACTGCTGGGCCTGCGGCACCTCGTAGGCGTAGTCGTTGTTCGGATGGTCAATGCTCACGTCGAACAGGTCGTTCTCGTTGATGTACGTGATGGTGTCGCGAGAGCCGATGGCCGTCGGCCGGCCCACGTCGGAAGTCGCGCCGCTCTCGTCGTATATCCCGGGCACCGTAACGGAATCGGGCATCCCCCCGCTCCCTCCGCCGCCGCTGCCGCTTCCGCTGTCTCCGCCGTCCCCGCCGCCGATACATCCGGCGAGCGCCAGCGTCGCCGCTCCGGCGGCACCGCTCTTCAGGACGTTGCGCCGCCGGTACAGCCTCGTCGGATCCCCTGTGTTATCATTTGTCATGAGTATCTACCTACCACCCAGAGCAACGTACTACATAATCATTAGGGATGGATTCACTCGCCTGCGGGCAGTCCTTCGGTCGCCGCGGCGCTCGAGAGCACCGCGCGGAGCGATCCGGTCCGCCGAAACAGTCAAATGCGAGTGCCGCAACGACTGTCGCATGTTCACTTTTGTCGTGGGTATCGACGCGGACGAGGACCGGGCCAGCGCGCAAGCCGAGACGATCGCGTCGATGCCGCTGGAGACGGACGACGTGACGGCGGTCCTCGTTCACTCCTTCAGCGAGAACAGGGAGGGGGGCACCGTCGAACAGGTAAAGTCAGTTCGGGTCGCTCGGTCGCGACTCGAAGACGCCGGGATCGAGGTGACGCCCGAGGGGTACGGCGGTGACGCGGCCCGAGCGATCCTCAACGTCGCCGACGAGTACGACGCCGACCAGATCGTCGTCGCCGGGCGGAAGCGCACCCCCACCGGGAAGGTCCTGTTCGGCAGCGTCACGCAGAGCGTCATCCTCGACACCGAACGGCCGGTCCTCGTCTGTAGCGGGGGCGAGTAACCGACCTCACCCTGCTTCGCTCGCGCTGACAGGCTCGCTCGTTGGGGGGGCTCGCTCGTTGAGGGTGGGGCTTCGATGTGGTCCTCGCCGTCATGCGACGCGACGGGGCGTTTTATGCGCCCCGCCTACCGAACGCCCTTCGGAGTCGGTGAACCCACCGTTCGGGGCCGGGCTACTGCGACCCGCACTGCGCGGGACTTGTGCCAGCACAGCACCAGTCGCCAATACAGCGGGATGTAGATTAACAGTTGCTCAGTATCATGTTAGTTTCCGCTCCGCCCTACTCGCTCGCTTCGGTCGCTCTCTCCTCACGGGTCGCAGGCCCGGGCGCCCGGTCGAGCGGTCGCCGCGACCACAGCCGCCGGTCGTCGGGGGCCGTCGCGATCAGTTTATACCCGCGAGCGAGTAGATCGCACCGTGGTGGCGATGACGAGTCGGTTACCCCCACTGAGCCCCTTGTGATGACGGGTTTCGACCGAGCCACCGTTTCCACACCCGCCAGCGGCGCGGCCGAGCCGCCCCGGAGTGAAAGTGGTCCTGAGCGACGGTGTCAAGGCGCTGTCTGGCGGTTTCGAGGCGAAGAGGCCGGGTCGATCGGCGTCGATCGAACGCGGGGTCGCCGCTCAGTACGACGCGGCGCGCTTGTCGAGGCCGGCGGCCTCGATGTCTTCGCCGTCGACGGAGGTGCGGAGGACGTCCATCCCGTCGTCGCGGTCGATGTCGAAGTTGCGGGCGTACAGATCGTCGAGCCGCTCGTACTCGGCGTCGGAGATCGGCGGCACGTCGGCGGCGGCGCTCCACTCGGCGATGTCGGCGCCGTCGCGGAACGTCGGGGTGACGGAGGCGACCTCGTCGTGCGCGAGCAGCCAGCGGATCGCGGCCTGCGCCATCGTGCGCGTCCCCTCAACGCCGTCGGGGTCTTCGAGGAAGCGGATCGCGTCGACCTTCTCCCAGCCGGTCTCGTACCACTCCTTCGGGCGGTGCGAGCGGTGGTCGCCGTCCTCGAGGACGGTGTCGGGCGTCACCTGTTCGTTCAGCAGGCCGGAGGAGTGCGGGACGCGAGCGATGACGGAGGTGTCCGAACCGCTCTCGCGGATCGTGTCCACGAAGTGGCGACCGGGCTCCTGCTCGAACAGGTTGAAGACGGTCTGGACCGCGTCGAACTCCTCGTACTCGACGGCGGCGTCGCCCTCGGCGAGCCAGCCGATCGAGGGGCCGAGCGCCCAGCCGAGCGCGCGGACGCGCCCGTCGGCCTTCCACTCGCGGAGGAGGTCGCGCACCTCGGGGGTCACCTCGTCGACGTTCGCGTTGTGGAGCTGGAGCACGTCGACGTAGTCCGTGTCGAGGCGGTCCAGCGAGGCCTCGAACGCCTCGGTGAGGTACTCACGGTTCAGCTCCTTCGGGAGCTCGCCGTGACCGGCCTGCGGGTTGTCGTAGAAGTCGTAGCCGATCTTCGTCGACAGCGTCACCTCGTCGCGGCGGCCGGCGATCGCCGTCCCGATTATCTCCTCGCTGTCGCCGTGGCCGTACACGTCGCCGGTGTCGACGTAGGTGACGCCCGCGTCGAGCGCCTCCTCGACCATCCCGACCGCCTGTTCGTCCGAGCGGTCGCCCCACCAGTCGGTGCCGACGACCCACGCGCCGAAGCCGACCTCCGAGACCTCGACGCCCGAGTTACCGAGTTCGCGGTGTTGCATGCCAACCGGTTGGTGGTCGGGACACTTATCGGGCGCGGTCGGTCTCGGGGCGGTGGAACGGCCGGCGATCGCTGTCGGTCTCGGGGCGGTGGAGCGGGCGGCGATCACGCTCGCTCGTCTCGGCTCGTCCCGCCGCCTATTACTTGATCCCGGCTCGTCGACCGCCCATGGACGACTCCCTCCGTTGGCGGCTCGACGCCGTGATCGCCCTGCTCGGGATCATCGCCGTCGTCGCGGTCACCGCGCTGTTGCTCTCGTTCGGCAGGGCCGCGATCGCCCCGGCGTTCGTGATCGCCTTCACGGGCGTTCTCGTCGGCATATTTGCCGCCGAGGAACTGTACTGATCGGCTGAGGCGCCGTGGTCGCACAACCGAATCCATTTGAGTGATGGCGACGAAGGAGGGCCGATGACAAAGCGACACGTGTCCCTGCCCGACGGCGCCGAGGCCGGGGTCCGAGGGTTCATCGACGAGGTGGACGAGCGGCTCTCCTCGGACGAGGACACCTGCGAGGTCGTCCGTGACGTGCTGATCGACCTCCACGGCGACCGGGAGGCGTGGGAGGCGTGGCAAAGCGGCGAATCGGTGTCGCGCGCCGAGCGCGTGCGCCTCCAGGGGTACGACCCGTGTAACGCGACGCTGGAGTCGGAGTACTACGCCGAGAAGGACGAGGAGCGCTTCCAGCGCTCGAAGCACCTCCAGTGGCTCTGGCGCCAGTTCGACGCCACACCGATGGCCGACAACGTCGAGTTCGCGCTCCGGTTCCGGCAGATGCTCGGCAACCACCTCTTCGCCGAGTGCGGCGACGACTGTCGCTTCTTCAAGGGGATCTCCGTCACCTACGGCCACAACATCGAGGTGGGCGACAACGTCGTGATCCACGACGACGTCCACCTCGACGACCGCGGGAAGCTGACGATCGGCGACCGCGCCTCCATCTCCGACGGCGTCCACCTCTACAGCCACGACCACGACATCGTCGACCAGACCGAGGTCCGGAACTTCCACACGATCGTCGAGGACGACGCCCGCGTCACCTACGACGCGATGGTCCGGGCCGGCTGCCGCGTCGGCGAGAACAGCGTCGTGGGCGCGCGATCCGTGGTCCAAGGCGACGTGCCCGCCCATCACGTGGTCGTCGGATCGCCCGCCCGCAGTGTCCGCGTGAAGCCGGGGTGGGAGGAGGCCGCCGAGGAGATCGAGGACGGCCGGCTCCCCGACAACCAGGACGACCGCGAGATCGAGTACGACCTCCCGGACGACCTCGAGCAGTTCGACGAGTTTCAGCGGGACCTCCAGCCGCCGAGCCCGCCGCGCTGAGGGCGCCGTGCGGCCGACGCGTCGGTGATCGAAAGCGGCTTGTTCGTGGTATGATATCTCACGCCAGTATCGTTATTGGCCAGCAGCGCGTACGCAGAGGTGGTGTCGCACACATGACAGGACAACGGATACTGATGATCGTCGGCGACTTCGGGGAGGACTACGAGATAATGGTGCCGTACCAGGCGCTCCAGGCGGTCGGCCACGAGGTCCACGCCGTCTGTCCGGGCAGGGAGGGCGGCGAGACGGTCAAGACCGCGATCCACGACTTCCGCGGCGACCAGACGTACCTGGAGGAGCGCGGGCACGACTTCGAGCTCACGCACGGCTTCGACGAGGTCGACCCGGCCGACTACGACGCCTTAGTCGTTCCCGGCGGGCGCGCCCCCGAGTACCTCCGCGGCTACGACGAGGTGCTCGACGCGGTGCGGCACTTCTTCGAGGCGGACAAGCCCGTCGCGTCGATCTGTCACGGCCCGCAGATCCTCGCTGCGGCGGGCGTCCTCGACGGCTACGAGATCACGGCGTACCCCGCCGTCAGGCCGGAGGTCGAGGCCGCCGGCTGCTCGTGGGTCGACGGCGTGACGACCGACGGGAACCTCGTCACCGGCCAAGCGTGGCCCGATCACCCCGAGTGGATCGCACAGTTCCTCGACCTGCTCGGGACCGAGATCGACCACGAGGCGACCGCGGCGACGGCGGACTGAGCCCGCGCTTTTTCGATGCCGGACCCTCGCGCCCTCGCGGTCAACGTCGCCGCCAACACGAACGAACCCGGGTTCCGGGGGCCCGTCTACCCCGACGGCTCCTTCGCGTACGTCCCGATCCCCGAGTCGGCGGCGACGCTGCCGCGCGGGCGCGCCCCGGTCGACGAGCCGGTCCCGACCTACGGCGACCTCGACCTCCCGTTCGCCGTCCCGGAGGCCCTGCGCGAGGTGCCCGTCCACGCCGACCCCGAGTTCCCGGGCGTCCACGGCCGCGAGCGCGCGACGTACGGCGACCCGCACGGGGTGAAGGCCGGGCGGATCGCGACCCTCGAACCCGGCGACCGGCTCCTGTTCTACGCGACGCTGTCGCTGCGGCCGCGCGACTGGGCCGGACCGGGCGACGAGCGCCCCGGCGACGCGGGCGCGGACGACCGCGGCGGCGCGTGGCTCCGAGAGCACGGCGTCGCCGTCGACGACGACCTCGCCCCCGACTGGGGCGCGTACCTCTTCGCGGGGATCCGGATCGAGCGCGTACTCTCGCCGGCCGAGGGCGACGGCGTCGTCGACCGCGCCGCCGCCGCCGCGGCGGCGCCGACCAACGCGCACCTGAAGCGGGACCCGTTCGACGCCCGCGTCGTCGCGGTCGGCGACCCGGACGCGTCCGGCCGCTTCGACCGGGTCGTTCCGCTGAGTGCGCCCGACGCAGGGGTGGAGGCGAACCCGATCGTCACCGACCTGTCGAGCGACTCCGGGAAGGGGCCCTGGTGGCGCCGCCCGATGGGCTTCGACGAGGCGGCGACCGCGGAGCTGCTGGCGCAGATCGACCGGGCGTGAGGGGCGACCGACGCGGCGCGAGGGGGCGGCGCGACGGGACGCCGCGTCCGCCGCCACCGCGATTTATGAGGCGCGGCCGCGTTGTGTGCGGTATGAGCGACGACGAAACACCAGACGCGAGCGACGAGGCGACCGGCCGCGGCGCGCCGTCGCGGCTCGGGCGCGTCCTCCTAGGCGCCGGCCTCGCCGCGCAGGCCTCGGAGGACTTCCGCGACATGGACGACACGATCGAGTACGCCGAGTCGGCGGGCGTTCCGATGCCGGACGTGGCCGCGCCGTTCGCCTCCGGCATGATGATCGTCGCCGGCGTCGGCATCGCGCTCTGGCGGCTCCCGCGGGTCGCGACCGGCGCGGCGGTCGCGTTCCTGACCGTCGTCACCGCGACGATGCACGACTTCTGGAACGCCGACGAGGACGACAAGGGCGGCGAGCGGCTCGCCTTCTTCGGCAACCTCGCGATGCTCGGCGGGGCGTTGGTGTTCCTGCGCGAGGCGTACAAGGACTGACCGGAGTCGTGTCGCGCGCTACAGTTCGCCGGCGTCCAGTGGGTCCTCCAGCTGGCCCATCACCGCCTCCATGGCGTCGGTCGCGGTGAGCAGGCCGACGACCTCGCCGTCAGCGACGACCAGAGCGAGCTCCTGCGACTCCGCCTGGAACCGGTCGTAGGCGTCGCTGACGCTCGCGTCAGGGGAGACCGTCAGCGGGGGGGCCGCGACGTCCGCGAACGTCAGGTCGCCGTCGCGGAGCGCGTCGAAGCGGCTCACGATCGAGGGGGCGTACACGATCCCCTCGAAGTCGCCCCGGTCCTCGCCCACGAGCGGGAAGCGCGTGTGCGGGGTGTCCCGGATCCGGTCGAGGTTCTCGTCGACCGACGCCGTCGTGGTCAGCGAGACGATCTCGTCGGGCCGCGTCATCACGTCCGCGACGGTGACCCGATCCACGTCGAGCGCGTTGAGAATCTCCTCGCGCCGTTCCTTCGGTAGCTCGATGTCTTCCATCATCGAGCCGAGGCGGGTGCGGAGCTGCGCGCGCGTCTCCAGCACCTCCCCTTCGGCCTCGGTCCACGACCCGGTCATCTCGACGCCGAAGAGCCCCAGCGTCGCCTTCGCGACCCAGTCGCCGAACTTGATCAGCGGCGAGATGCTCCAGGCGAACCAGTACAGCGGCCGAGCGCCGTAGTTCGCGACCTGCTTCGAGCGCTCGACGCCGAGATACGTCGGCGTCTGCTCGCCGTGAGTCAGGTGGACCATGTTGATGAGGAAAAAACCCAACAGCGAGCCCGCGCCGGCCGACGCGAGCGCGGTGTTCTCGAATATCGGCGCGAAGATCGCCGCAAGCCCCGGCTCGGCGACAATACCGAGCGCGATGCTCGTGCCGGAGATCCACACCTGACAGGTGGTGAGGTAGAACTCCAGGTCGTCCGTCATCTCCCAGGCGCGCCGCAGTCCGGGGGTGTCCATCTCCGACTCCGGGTACTGCCGGAGGCGCGTCAGGCCGAACTCGACCGCCACGAAGTACGCGTTGATCAGGATGAGGAGGACGCCCGCGGCCACGCGGAGCGCGACCTCGGTCGGGGGCATCGTCGTCGCGAGCGGGATCATCGTCTCCCGTTCCCCGTGCGACCCTGAAAAGGGTTCAGGC
Organism: Halorubrum sp. GN12_10-3_MGM; assembly: GCF_005435235.1. Taxonomy (NCBI): domain Archaea; kingdom Methanobacteriati; phylum Methanobacteriota; class Halobacteria; order Halobacteriales; family Haloferacaceae; genus Halorubrum; species Halorubrum sp. GN12_10-3_MGM. Next base: position 244,359 of record NZ_SGUB01000001.1, on the reverse strand, counting down.
CGCGACCGACGCGCCTACTCGTAGTCCTCGTACGTCGGGAGCCCCTCCTCGGGCGGGAACTCCTCGACAGGCACCGTCGTCTCGTCGCCGCTTTCCATGTCCTTCACCGTGTACTCGCCGTTCTCTAAGTCGCGCTCGCCGACGACGACCACGGTCTCGGCGTTGATCGAGTCGGCGTAGCCCAACTGCGCGCCGAACGAGCGGTCGGAGACGTCCTGTTCGACCACCACGTCGTCGCCGAGCGCGCGGAGGTCGCTCGCGAGCGCGGCCGCCTCGCCCCGCGTGTCGCCCACGCCGAGCACGTAGTAGTCGGTCGAGAGCTCCTCGTCCGGCCAGACCCCGGCGCGCTGGCAGAGCAGCTTGAGAGTGGCGTGGCCGGGGGCGACCCCGACCGCGGGGGTGGGCTGGCCGCCGAAGCTCTCGATGAGGTCGTCGTAGCGCCCGCCGCCGAAGACGGAGCGGGACACCTCGCCGGTGGAGTCGAAGCACTCGAAGACGACCCCGGTGTAGTAGTCGAGCCCGCGGGCGGTCGTCAGGGACACGTCGCAGAACTCGCCCGCACCGAAGTCGGCGGCGGCGGCGAGGACGTTCCGGAGGTTCTCGACCGCGGCCTCGACCGACTCGTCGCCCGCCTCGGCGACCGCGTCGAGGTCGTCGACGGTCTCCACCCCCGCGATGAGGTCGTCGAAGTCGCGCGCGGTGTCGCGGGCGAGGCCCGCGTCGGAGAGCAGTCCGACGTACTCGGCGTCGTCGACCTTCGCGCGCTTGTCGACCGCGCGGATCGCGGCGGCGGTGTCGACCGCGTCGGGGTCGGCGGCGAGCGACCGGACGAGACCGCCGAGGATGTCGCGGTGCGAGACGCGGAACTCGAAGTCGTCGCCGGTGAGTCCGAGGTCGGTCAGGGCGTCGGCGGCGGTCGCGAGCACCTCGGCGTCGGCCTCGGGCGCCGACGAGCCGAACACGTCGATGTTCGTCTGGTAGAACTCGCGGAACCGGCCCTGCTGGACCTGCTCGTAGCGCCAGAACGGGCGGGTGGAGACCCACTTGATCGGCTTCGACAGCTCCTGGCCCTTCTCGACGACCATCCGCGCGACCGTCGGCGTGAGCTCCGGCGTCATCGAGACGCCGCGGCCGCCCTTGTCGTCGAAGGCGTACAGCTCCTCGACGATCTCCTCGCCGGATTTGTCCACGTACATCTCCGTCCGCTCTAGCGCGGGCGTCGCGATCTCGCGGAAGCCGTGGCGGGCCGCCGCGTCCTCGATCGCGTCGGTCACCTCGCGGCGGGCGGACTGCTCGCCGGGGTAGAAGTCGCGGAAGCCTTTGAGGCCGTCGTACATGGACGCCGGTTCGGCGAGCGCCCGCTTGAAAGCATCCCTTCGGGGCGGGACAGCCGGGATCGGCGCGCGGTCGCGGCCGAGGGGCGGCGGCTCCGCGGGCCGTCTACTCGCGCTGGTACTCCTTCTGGAATCCGCGGAACTCGGTCCGGTGGGCCTCCTCGTCCGAGAGCAGCGTCACGGCGAGGTCCTCGGTCACCGGGTCGTCCGCCGCCTCCGCGGCGTCGATCAGGTCGCGGTACGTCGCGATCGCGTCCTCCTCGGCGTCGAGCACGCCGTTGATGACGGCCAACACGTCCGTCGAGTCCTCGGGCGGCTGGAGCGACTCCTGCCCGGCGGTGAACTCGGCGGAGCCGGGCGGCCGCGCGTCGAGCTGTTTGAGCCGCTGCCCGAGCTGTTCGGCGTGGCCGAGCTCCTCCTGGACGTCCTGTTTGAGGCTCTCTTTGATCTCCTCGGCCCGGACGCCGTCGAGGACGATCGCGTTCGTCTGGTAGTTCATCACGGTCTCGATCTCGTCGGCGTACGCCGTCTTGAGCAGGTCGACGACTCGGTCGGATGACATGCCCGACGCTACGACCGCGGGGTCGAAAGGAGTTCCGGCGCTTCCGGGTCTGCGGGAGTCAGTCGGTCCGGCCGTGGACGTACGTCTGGTCGTGGTCCGGGAACACTTCTCCCACCGTGCCCTCGCCGTACTCGTCGGCGATGAGCGTCCGGAGCTCGTCCTCGTAGTCGGCCTTGGGGACCTCCTCGCTGGGTCCCTGCTGGACATCGAAGGTCGCCTCGACGAGCTGGTCAACGGCGTGGCGGCCGAACCCGGAGAGCGGGGAGATGTAGTCGATCCCGTTTCGGTCCTCGAGGCTCTGCGCCTGCGCCCGCGACACCGTGGGGACGCGGTCGTCGCGGCGGGTGCCGTCCGCGATGGCGTCGACGTCGAGCGCGGCGATGGTCTCGAGGGCGTGCTCGTGGACGCGCTGGATCCCGTTCCGGGGGTAGCCGTCCGCGACCATCGTCTCGGCGGCGCGCTCGGCCACTTCGCGGTCGAGGTCGGCCCGCTCGAACGGGAACCCGAGTTCGCCGGCCGCCCGCTCGGCGTGCTCCCAGTCGTCCGTGAGCCCGAAGCTCCCGGTGACACAGCGGACGTCGTAGAACCGGTCGAGCAGGTGGGCGGCCAGCGAGGAGTCTTTCCCCCCGCTGTACAGCAGCGCGAGCTCCATCTACCGGCGGCGGATGTCGAAGCTCTTCTGTTCGGGCTGGAGCTCTTTGAGCAGGTCGCGCATCTGGTCCTCGTCGATCTGTCCCTGAATGCGTCCGCTCTGCGCCAGCGCGGCGACCTGTTTCTTCACCTTCTCGCCGAACTGCGGCTTCGACATCTCGACCGCGTTGAGGCGCTGGCGGGCTCCGTCGGTGAGGTACTGTTTCAGCACCGCCTCCTGCTGGGCCTCGGCGCGCTCTTGGGCCTGCTGTTGGGCCTCCGCGGCGTCGCCCTCGCCGCCCTGTCGCTCGCGAAGCTCCTCCATCTTCTGTTCGCGCAGTTCTTCGAGCCGCTCGTCGTCTGGGTTACCGCTCATACGCACCCGTTCTCGGTCCGTGCGAAAAACCATTTCGGAGGTCGCGACCCGCGCGGAACGGCCGGAGCCGCCCGCAGAACCGTCGACGCCGACGGGGACGGTCCGCGTCGTTTAAACGGGCCCTCGGCGTAGCCGCGGGTAATGAGCGAGTCGCGGGAGTTCTGTCCGCGCTGCGGCGACCCGGTCCCCGAGCGGCGCGACCCCCTTCCGGGCGAGCCGCGCGGGCGAGACGCGCTGCTCTGCGACGACTGCTACTTCGAGGACTTCGACCTGGTCGACGCCCCCGACCGGATCGAGGTGTTGGTTTGTTCCGGCTGCGGCGCCGTCAGGCGCGGCGAGTCGTGGCGCGACGTCGGCGCGCGCGACTACACCGACGTCGCCGTCGACGAGGTCGCGGAGGCGCTCGGCGTCCACGTCGACGCCGAGGAGGTCGAGTGGGGCGTCGAGCCCGAGCAGGTCGACGAGAACACGGTCCGGATGCACTGCCGCTTCTCGGGCGTCGTCCGCGGGACCCTCCGCTCCGCGGAGGTGACGGTCCCCGTGAAGATATCACGGGGGACCTGCGACCGCTGCGGGCGCATCGCCGGCGGCTACTACGCCGGGATCGTTCAGGTCCGCGCGGACGAGCGCGACCTCACCCCGGCGGAGCGCGCCGAGGCGCTCGACATCGCGGAGTCGTACGTCGCCGACCAGGAGGCCGACGGCGACCGCGAGGCGTTCATCACCGAGGTGAACGAGACGGACGACGGGCCGGACATCAAGCTCTCCTCGAACCGGCTCGCGCAGAACGTGGCGACGCGGATCACCGAGTCGCTCGGCGGGAGCTTCGAGTCGTATCCGACGCTCGTCACCGAGGACGGCGACGGCAACGAGGTGTACCGGGTCACGTTCGCGGTGCGGCTCCCGAAGTACGCGGAGGGCGAGATCGTCGACCCCGAGGACGGCGACGGGCCGGTCCTCGTCACGGGCGTCTCGGGCCGTCTCCAGGGGATCCGGCTCGCGAGCGGCGCGGAGTACACGTCCGCGTTCGCGGACGCGGAGGCCCCCGACGCGACCCGGCTCGGGACCCGCGCGGACGCGACGGAGACCACCGTGGTGACCGTCGAAGACGAGAACGCGATCCAGGTGCTCGACCCCGTCACCTACGAGGCGAAGACCGTCCCGAACCCGGCGTTCGTCGACGGCGACGCCGACGTGGTCCTCGCGTTCGAACACGGCGGTGAGGTCCACCTCGTGCCCGACGACGAGGCGGAACGGACCGCGGAGTCGGCTCGGAGCGGCAACTGAGGGATCGCTGCGAGCCGGACCGAACGCGCTACGAGGACGGCTGGAGGGCCGTAGAACTGATCGTTCGTGAGACGGCGTCGCGAAAACCGTCGACGCGTCGGCATCCCCGACCGCGGGGGACACCGCTCAGTCGGCGCGGGCGGGCTGCTCGCGGCCGAGCGCGGCGGCGCGCTCGGACTCCGTTACCTCGATGCCGCGGCGTTCGAGTTGCTCGATGAATTCGGCCTCGCTGAGCCCTGCCTGTGCGGCCGCCTGCGACAGCGTCAGGGTTCGCGCACCGTACAGCGTCAGCGCACTCGACAGCCCGTTCGTGGCCATACATCCAGTAGTCGCGTGAGGGATTATGAAGGTTACTACTTCATTCAGGCCCCTGATACACCTTATACGATATATATTGACGAACGATCGGCTCGGAGGTGGTAATATGACGCACGCGTCGTCGTCGCTCGCCCGCAGGAGTTATACGCCTCTGCGGTCGAACGCCGATATGGACAGACAACAGCTCATGGCGTTGTTCTTCGCGTTTCTCATGGTGAGCTCCATGGTCGCGTACGGCGTCTCGCTGCTGTGACGGCCGCGTCTGGATAGCGCCTCGTCAGCCGTCGCCCCACACGTCCGACAGCGGGTGGTTCTGCCGTCGCTCCGCGTCCCGCTCGGAGCGGGTCCGGACCGACTCGTCGTCGGTCGTTCCGCTGTCGGCGGTCGCGTCCCCGTCGCCGACCGAGGAATCGCCGTCGGCAGGCGACGAGCGATCCGAACCCCTCGACCCACCCGAGCGGCGGCTCCGCCGCCGTCCGCTCCGCGCACCGTTCGCCGCCGACGCGTCGATACCCGCCAGCGCCGCGTCGGGGTCGAACGCCGGGAGCGACGGGGTCGTCATCGCGTCGACCTGATCGCGGAACCACGAGGGCGTGTCGGCCGCGGCGCGGTCGAAGAGGTCGAGCAGCGAGTCGTCGGCGAGGTACGTCGCGCCGTAGTCGTCCGGGGCGCGGACGACTCGCCCGCACGCTTGGATGACCGTGCGCAGCGCCGTCCGGTGGTACCACGCCCACTGCCCGTCCGCCAGCCGGCGGGCGACCCGCGAGTCGTTCGTGTTCCGGTACGGCGCCTTACACACCACCTGCCAGCGACAGAGGTCGCCCTTCAGGTCCAGCGCCTCCTCCATCTTCACCGAGACGAACACCTCCGGGTCCGCGCTCGCCTTCCACGCCTCCAGTTCGGCGTCGCGGTTCTGCCTGTCGTGCCGCCTGACCCGCGCGGCGACGCCGAACTCGCCGAGCCGCTCGGTGATCCGCTCGGCGATGTCGTACGAGTGCGCGTGGATCAGCCCCTTCTCGTCGGGGTGTTCCGCCATCAGCCGGACGATGAGCCGGGCGATCTTCGGCACCGTCTCGTCGCGGTTCTCGTACGTCATCGACCCCTGCGTCACGTCGTACAGCGGGCGGTTCGCGAGCGGGAACGTGTGCTCGACGTCAACGAGGGCGACGTCGGCGGGGTCGAGCCCGACGCCGCGGCAGAACGCCTCCTTCGAGAGGATGGTCGCCGACAGCAGCGCGAACCGGTTCCCCCGGTCCCAGACGGTGTGCCGGAGGTACCGGGCGGGGTCGAGCGGTTTGATATCGAGGGCCGACCCCTCGCCGCCCGGCTGGTCGACGACCCACGAGGTCGGGGACTCGATGTCGCGATAGTCCTCGAGGAACCAGCCCAGTTCGCTTATGAGCTCCTGGAGCCGGTCGCGCCGGGCGACCTCCTCGCGGTCGAGCTCGGGGCGGCCGACCAGCTCGTCTTTCGCCCGGATCGCCACGTCGCGGAGCGTCTCGACGAACCGCGCGGTCCGGTCGACCGCGTCCTCCTCGGGGCCGGCGTCGGCCGCGACGTCCGGGACGCCGACGTCGTCCCACACCGGGACGCGGTCGGGCGATATCTCGATCGTCGCGTACATCTCGGCCCACTCGGCGAGCCCGTGCGCCTCGTCTATCACGACGGCGTCGCGCTTCCGGAACACCTCGGAGCCGGCGGTGCGCATAAAGTACGCTAACGTCTGTGCCGCGAAGCGGTTGCCGGACGCGATGGCCCGGTCGGAGAAGTACGGGCAGCGGTGCCGGATCGAGCAGTCGAACCCCTGCTGGCGCGCGCAGGGCGCGCGGTTCACGGGCGTGTCGTGCTCGCCGGGGAGCACGCAGTCGTAGTTCGACTTCCCGCGGATCACCGCGAGGTCGTCGAGGAGGTCGTCGGCCTCGACGTCGTCGATCTGCGACACCTGCGGGGTGGTGTAGTAGGCGCCGGTCGCCTCGCTGGGGGCCGCCTCGCCCGCGGTCTCGGCCGCGCCCATGATCGCCCGGGCGAGCAGCGACTTGCCGCTGCCCGTCGGCGCGCGCACTAACACGACGCGGTTACCGGCGGCGAACGCGTCGCGGATGTCGGCGAGGGCCTGCTCCTGCGCGCCGCGGAAGCTCGGGGCGGGGAACTCGGCGGGGATCCGGCTCGGGTCCACACGACGCCCTCGCGCGCTGTCGGAATTAAACCCTCGCTTGGGCGGCGACCACGGCCGCGGGACGCCGACGAGCGACGCCGGCCGCCCCCCGACGACGGGGCGCCAGTCGCGCCCGACCCCACCACCTATTTCCCCGTCGCCCGCGGTGAGGGAAGCGATGAGCGACGACGGGATCCTCGGGTCGCTGTCCGCGGTCGGCCTGTTGAGCCTCTGTTGTATCGGGTTCGGCGGGGTAGCCGGCGGGGCGGCGCTGGTCGGCGGCTCCGCGTCGGTGAGCGCGTTCGCGACGGGCGCGAACAGCGCCCGCGGCGCGCTGATCTCCGGGGTCGTCACGTTCGGGACGGTCCTCGTCGCCGCCGCGGTGATCCGGTGGCGGCTGAACCGGTGAGCGCGGCCGAGCCGTCCGAGGCTACTCCCGGCCGTGCCGCTCGATGTTCTCCCAGACGACGGCCATCAGCTCGCCGGTCTTCGCCACGAGGTCCTCGACCGCGCCCTCGTCGGCCCCGGCCGCCGACGCGCAGCCGAGGTCGCGGATCGCCTTGGTGGCGGACACGTGGTGGACGTGGACGCGGTCGTCGCCGGCGCGTTCGTACACGACCGTGGTACAGGGGAGCATACCGGCGAGCGTCGGGTCGATCCGCAGCGCGTCGGACGCGATCTCGGGGTGACAGACGACGATCAGCGCGGTCCGCTCGGCGTCGTCGTGGCCGAGCATCCCCTCGATCATCTCGTCGAGCCGCGTGACGCGCACGGTCTCGAAGTCGGCGAGTTCGTGTTCGAGCTGGACGAACGGCACCGCGTCCTCGAAGGGGAGGTCGACGGTCGTGTGGAGCGCCTCGTCGGCGGTGGGGGCGGGGCGTGCGGCGTCGCTCATACGCCGTGGCTCGCGCGCCGCCAGCTAAAACCCGGACGCCGTCTCAACACCTGCCGCTACCTCGAACGGTGGCCGATCGGTCCGGCGGAGGCGGAGCGATGCGTCGACCGACGGAGGCGGAGCGATGCGTCGACCGACGGAGGCGGAGCGATGCGTCGACCGACGGCGGGCGGTCGAGTACGGCCGGTACTGATCGGGTTCGGTCGCATCGAGAGAGAAATGCTCCGGCTGGGATTTGAACCCAGGTCATCACCGTGAGAGGGTGATATGATTGGCCGGACTACACCACCAGAGCACGTCTTTCGTCGCAATTGACGGTAGGAAAGACGATTGTAAAACAGTTCCGTTTCGACGCCGCCGTGCCCCGGTTTGTCGTGCCGAGCGGACCGACGGCGGCCGGTTCAGACGTCGACGGCGAACGGATTCGTCGCCCCCTCGCGGTCGCCCGCGGCCGCGGCGAGCGCCGCAAGGAGGTCGGCGACGCCGTCGAGGTCGGCGGTGTCGATCACCTCTACCGGCGTGTGCATGTAGCGGTTCGGGATCGAGACGTTGAGCGCGGGGGTCCCGCCGCGCACCGTGTAGAACGCGTCAGCGTCGGTCCCGGTCCGGGTGCCGGCCGCCTGGATCTGGACGTCGACGCCGGCGTCGGCGGCCGCGTCGCGCGCGAGGTCGACGAGGACCGGGTGGTTCGCGCTCCCGCGGCCGATCACCGGGCCGGCGCCGAGTTCGACCGGCCCGCGTCGCTCGCGGTCGACGTCCGGGTTGTCGGTCGCGTGGGTGACGTCGACCGCGACGAACGCGTCGACGTCGTCGAGGTCAACGCCGACCATTCGCGCACCTTGGAGCCCGACCTCCTCCTGAACGGTGGAGACCGCGTACACCGTCGCGTCGACGTCCGCCTCGGCGGCGCGCCGGAGCCCCTCCGCGGCCGCCCACGCGCCGGCCCGGTTGTCGACCCCCCGGGCGGCGATCCGGTCGCCGACGAGGTCGCGGAGCCCGGTCGAGAACGTGACCGGGTCGCCCACCTCGACGCGGTCGCGCGCCGCGTCGGCGTCGGCGGCGCCGATGTCGACGAACTGCCCGGCGATATCCTCGTACTCCTCGTCGCCGTCACGGAGGTGGATCGCGGTCTGGCCGATCACGCCCTGAACGGGTTCGTCGGCGTGGACCGTGACGTGCTGGCCCTTCGAGACCGTGCGGTCGGCGCCGCCGATCCGCCCGATCCGGAGGAAGCCGTCGTCGAGCACGTCCCGGACGATGAACCCGATCTCGTCGGCGTGGCCGGTGACGGCGACCGTCGGCGCGTCCGGGTCGCCCTCGTGGACCGCGACGGCGTTGCCGTACGAGTCGGTGTCGACCCGGTCCGCAAACGCGCGGACGTAGTCGGTCCAGACGCGCTGGGCGGCCGTCTCGAAGCCCGAGGGGCTCGGCGTCGCGAGGAGGTCGTCGAGGAACGCGCGGCGCGTGTCGTCCATGCTCGGTGGCTGTGGGGCGGCCGGGAAGAAAACGTCGGTGTCGGCGTTCGGCGCCGGGACCGCCGGCGAGTCCGCCGGGGCGCGGATCGGTCGACACAAGCGCTTTGAGTCGCCCGCACGTCCGGTCCGTATGGACATCCTCCGAAGCGTCCGGGCCGTCGCCGAGGCCGAGGGACCGGGCGTCGTCGACTGGGATCGGGCCGCGTCGGCCGCGAAGGAGGCCACGGACCCCGGATCGATCGCGATCTCCGACGCGGAGCGCGCGGGGTACGCCGCCGACGTTCGCGACGCCCGCTCGCGGCTCACCGAGGTCGCCGGGATCGAGTTCGACGTGCCCGACACCGTCGAGGTACAGAACCGCCACCACTGGATCGACGCGAGCGTCGGCACGTTCCGGCGCGTGATGGACCCGATCGAGGCGGCCGCGGCGGACCCCGGCGGACCCGACGGGACGTTCGACGCGACACCCGCGAAGCGCGGCCCCGCGTTCGCGCAGGACGTCAGCCGAGTCGCCAACACGGGGTCGATGGCGTTCGCCTTGGGCTTCCTCTCGCGGAACGTCCTCGGCCAGTACGACCCCCTCCTCCTCGCCGACGAGCCGGACGCCGACCACGGTCTCTACTTCGTTCACCCGAACATCGTCGCGGTCGCGAGCGCGCTCGACGTGGACTACCCCCGCTTCCGGCGGTGGATCGCGTTCCACGAGGTGACCCACGCCGCCGAGTTCGGCGCGGCCCCGTGGCTCCCAGAGTACCTCGAGTCGCGCGTCGAGCGCGGCGTCGAGGGGATGGTCGGCGGCGAAGGGGGCGTGAGTCGCGGGCTCGACCCCGACGCGTTCGCGGAGCTCCAGGCCGCGATGACGGCGGTCGAGGGGTACGCCGAGGTCCTGATGGACCGCGCGTTCGACGGCGAGTACGCGGACCTCCGGGCGAAGCTGGACGAGCGTCGAGGCGGGGGCGGCCCGGTGCGGCGGCTCGCCCAGCGCCTGCTGGGACTGGGCCTCAAGCGGCGGCAGTACGAGCGCGGGGCCGCGTTCTTCCGGCACGTCGCCGACGAGCGCGGCATCGAGGCCGCGGGCGCGGTGTGGGAGCGCGCCGAGAACCTCCCGACCGGCGACGAGCTGGACGACCCGGACGCGTGGATCGCCCGCGTCGACCCCTGAGCGGGAGTTGCCGCGTCGGGCCGGCCGGCGTCACTCCAGTTCGTACTCGCGTGCTCTGTTCTCGCCGGACCGGTCGGATAACCCGGCGGACGTTCGCTCGAACCGCTCGTCGAGGTCTTCGGTCGCGAGCAGCCGGTCGAGCCGCCGCTCGAACTCCGCCTCGTCGATCTCGCCGTTCGCGTAGCGTTCCCGCAGCGCCGCCACGGGCCGTTCGGCGGAAGGAGACGCCGATCCTGCGTCGGCATCGTCCGCGGCGACGAGCGGGAAGTCCCCGCCGAGCACCACCACCAGCGGGATCAGGATGAAGAAGCCGGTGATGAAAATCGCCGGTCCGAGCGGCGCCACCGGGCTCGGGAGGAGGACGGCGGACAGCGACGTGAGCCCGAACGAGAGGATCGCGATGAGACCGATCAGCCGCTTCTTCTCGAACGTGGGGAGGGCCATGCGCGACTGCTGTCGCCGAGGCGATAAAAACGTACTGCCGGAGTCGGTCGATTCCCTGCGGGCGACCGACGGCTATTCCTCGCGGGCGCACCCACGTGGATCCGTGCTCAGGTACGTGACGACGAACCCGGGGAAGGTCCGCGAGGCGGAGCGGTACCTCCCGGACGGCTCGGTGGAGCGACTCGACTTCGACTACACGGAGGTCCAGGCCGACGACCTCGGCCCGATCGCGGCCCAGGGGGCCCGGGAGGCGTACCGCCACGCCGACGCCCCGGTCCTCGTCGACGACGCGGGGCTGTTCGTCGAGGGGCTCGACGGGTTCCCGGGCCCGTACTCCTCGTACGTTGAGGAGACGCTCGGGATCGAGCGCGTCCACGAGGTCGCGAGCGAACTCGACGACCGCCGCGCCGCCTTCCGGTGTACGCTCGGCTACTGCGACGGCGAGGGGTTCGCCGCGAGCCCCGACCCCGTCGACCAAGGCGACCGCGACGCGGCCGCGGCGGCGGGACCGGACGCGGCGGGCGAGGGCGGGAGCGACGGCGAGGGCGGCGCGGCCGGAGCCGGCGCGGAGCCGCTCCCGGTCAAGCTGTTCGAGGGGTACGTCCCGGGCCGGATCGTCGCGCCGCGGGGCGACGGCGGCTTCGGCTACGACCCGATCTTCGAACACGACGGCGAGACGTTCGCGGAGATGGACACCGACCGGAAGAACGCGGTGTCGCACCGCGGGCGAGCCTTAGAGAAGTTCGCGGAGTGGTACGCGGACCGCTGAGGCTCGGTTTCGCTCCCCGGCGGCTCAGGCCGTGTCCGCGATCGCGTCGGTGAGGAGGTCGCAGCCGAGGTCGATCTCGCGTTCGGTGACGTCGAGCGGCGGGAGGATCCGGAGGACCTTGTGGCCGCACGCGAGCGTGAGGAGCCCGCGCTCGAACGCGTTCTCCACGACCGCGTCCCGGCGCTCCTTCGTGTCGAACTCGACAGCGAGCAGCAGTCCCTTCCCGCGGACGTCCGCGACGGGGTCGAGGTCGGCGTCGCGCAGCGTCTCCTTGAACTGCCGACCGCGGACGACGGCGTTGTCCATGAGGTTCGCCTCCTCGATGGCGTCGAGCGTGAGCGCGCCCTGCGCGGAGGCGATCAGGTCGCCGGCACCCCACGTCGAAGAGAGGCGGCCGCTCTCCTCGGGGAACACGTCGCTCCGGGAGACGGTCGCGCCCACGCGGAGCCCCTTGGCGCTCGTGATCACGTCGGGGTCGTACGCGTAGTGGTCCGAGCCCCACATCTCGCCGGTGCGGCCGACCCCGGACTGGATCTCGTCGGCGATGACCGTGATGTCGTGCTCGTCGGCGAGCGCCGCGATCTCGTCGGTGAACGCGTCCGAGGGGAAGCGGTAGCCGCCCTCGCCCTGGATCGGTTCGAGGATGAGGTAGGCCACGTCGTCCGGGTGGACGTTCCCGCGCTCCGGGTCGAGCTTCCGGCGGAGCCGGGAGACGCCGTCGGCGAAGAAGCCGCACGAGCAGGTCTCGGGCGAGCAGGTCCGGTCGTCGCAGTACGGCACGTCCATCACGCCGCTGACCTCGGGGAAGTCGCGGCGGTACACGGACTTCGAGCGGTTGAGCGAGAGCGCGCCGAGCGTCCGCCCGTGGAACGCCCCGTCGAAGGTGATGGCGTACTTCGCGCCGTCCGAGGCGTCGTACGCGATCTTGATGGCGTTCTCGACCGCCTCGGCGCCGGAGTTCGAGAGGAAGACGGTGTCCATGTCGTAGTGGCTCGTCAGGTCCGTCAGGCGGTCCATGAGCCCGGAAGCCCCGGGGATCCCGTCGCCGGGTGAGGGGCCGCCCGCCGCGTAGAAGTCCTGCCCGGCGATCTTCAGCGGGTCGACAAGGTCGAACTCCGCGAGCCGGTCCATGATCAGCGGGTTGTTGTACCCGAGCGGCGCGGCGGCGACGTGGCTGGTGAAGTCCATGAGGACGTTGCCGTCGACGTCGGTACAGAACGGGCCCTCGGCGGGGGCGGTGCGGTCCCAGACGAACTCGTAGACGTAGGTGCTCGGCGCGGCCGACTCGTGGTGGTAATCGACCCACTCGCGAGCGCGCTCGCCCGGCAGGTCGGCGACGGCAGGCGTGGCGGTGTCGCGATCCATGCCTCCCGGTGGCACGCGGACGGAATAAATTCGTGGCGAACGCGCGAACGTTGGAGAAATCTCTAACTCTTGTTCGCCAGACGGCGCCTGAGACGGCGACCGGATCCGTCGGCGCAGTTGTACGGAGCGCCGCTCGGTGGGACGGGCCGTCGACCGTTGTGTGAGACTCAACACCAAGATACGTTAGATTTTTATAGAATCGCAACCCTATAATTAGATGAGTTCGAGGTGGTCAGCGATGCCCATGCTCGAGCCAGCGAACACGTGGACACAGGGACTCGACTTCCCGAGCAGACTGTTCGAATCCGGTAGCAACGACTACGAACTGTACGAGGAGGACGGCGAGTTCGTCCTGTCGGTCGAGCTTCCGGGGTTCGACCCGTCGGAGATCACCGCCTCGTGGAACGACGGCGTGCTTAACGTCGCCGGCGAACACGAGGACGAACACCGCGGGACCCGGCGGACGTACCACCGTCGGTTCCGCTTCCCGAAGGCGATCAACGAGGACGGTATCGAGGCCGAATACCGGAACGGCATCCTGACGGTGCGGCTCCCCGTGACCGTCGAGAGCGCCGTCAGCGGCACGGAGATCGAGATCGAGAGCTGACGCCGCCGCGCTCGGCCCGCGACCCTCGGTCTCCGAGCCCCGTAGTCGCGACGGACCGGCATCGCGCCGGGCCCCCTCCCCGCGAGTTCCGTTCCCTCGTTGTTCCGAACGCGCTCCCGTTCGTGCCGGAGCGACCGGTCGTCAAGTCGGTCGCGCCGACCCCGCACGCCTTTTACTGCCGCGCGCGACGGTCGACCCATGAACCGCGACGAGTTCGCCGCCAGCATCGACCACACCGTCCTCGGTCCGGAGACGACCTGGGACAACGTGCGGACCGTTCTCGACGAGGCCGCCGCGCACGGGATGAACGCGTGTATCCCGCCGTGCTACGTCGCCGAAGCGGCCGAGTATGAGGCAGAGCCCGCGGCGATCGCCACCGTGGTGGGGTTCCCGCACGGGCAACACGACCCGACGGTCAAGCGCGACGAGGCGGTCACGGCGTGGGAGGCGGGCGCGGACGAGGTCGACCTCGTGATCAACGTCGGCCGGCTGAAGGCCGGCGACGGCGGCGCGGTCGCCGACGAGCTCGCGGACGTCGTCGCGGCCGTGCCCGTCCCGGTGAAGGTGATCATCGAGACCGCCCTCCTCGACGACGCCGAGAAGCGCCGCGCGTGCGAGGCCGCGGTCGCCGCCGACGCCGACATGGTGAAGACGTCGACCGGGTTTGCCGACGGCGGCGCGACCGTCCCCGACGTGGAGCTGATGAGCGAGTACCTTCCCGTGAAGGCCTCCGGCGGCGTGGGCTCCTACGAGGAGGCGACGGCCATGCTCGACGCCGGCGCGGTGCGGATCGGCGCGTCGTCCGGCGTGGCTATCGTCGAGGGACACCCGGAGAGCGGGGAGTAACGCTCGTTCGTCGGTACGCAGTCGAAAGGTCGCCCTCGCGCTCGTTCGTCAATAGCGAGCCCGAAGCAGGGCTAACGTTCGTCCGACGACGGGGGGCGCCCGTCGCCGTCGGCGGCGAGCCCGTCACCGGACGGCGATCCGTCGGCGTCCCCGACGGTCCCGTTCCCGGCGTCGCGTCGCTGGTCGCCTCCGACCGCGTCGTCGCCCTCGGCCCCGTCGAGGCCGTCGGACTCCGCGCCCTCGATTTCCTCGGGGTCGACATCGACATCGAAGGCGGAGACCGACTCGGAGAGCGACTCGGCCTGTCCCCGGAGCCGGTCGGCGTTCTCCGCGATGGTGGCGACGGTCGCGGTCTGCTCCTCTGCGGCGGCGGACACCTGCTCGGAGCCGGCGGCGACCTCCCCGCTCACCTCGGCGACGTCCTCCACGCCCTCGACCGCGCGCTGCGTCGACCGCGCCTGGTCCTCGGCCGCCTCGCTGATCTCCTGAACGCCGTGGTTCGTCTCCTCGACGGCGTCGACGACCGCTTCGAGCGACGACGAGGCCTCGCGGACGGTGTCCGCCCCCTCGTCGATCCGCTCGTTTGTCTCGCGGATGTCATCGACCGTCGCGTCGGTCTCCTCGCGGACGGTCGCGATCTGCGACTCGATCTCGGCGGCGGCCTCCTGCGTCTCCTCCGCGAGCTCTTTCACCTCGTCGGCGACGACCGCGAAGCCCTCGCCGGCCTCGCCGGCGCGGGCGGCCTCGATCGAGGCGTTCAGCGCGAGGATGTTCGTCTGCTCGGCCACGTCGGTGATGAACTCCACCACCTCGTCGATCTCGTCCATGCGCTCGTCGAGCGCCTCCATCTGCTCGACCGCGGCCGCGGAGCGCGCCTCGATCGCGTCCATCTCGTCGAGCGCCTCCGAGGCGGCCTCGCGGCCGGACTCGCCGCGCTCCGCGGCGGCCTCGGCGGTCTCCGCGACGGACGCGGCGGACGAGGCGACCTCCTCGATGCTCGCGGAGAGGTCGCTCATCTCGTCGCTCACCTCGTCGAGGCGCTCGTCCTGACTGATCGCGCCGTCGGCGATCTCCTGAATCTGCTCGCTGACGGTCCCGCTCGCGGTCTCGACCTCGTCGGCGCCGGCCGCGAGCTCCGCGCTCGCGCCGTCGACCTCGCCGGCGAAGGCGGCGACCCGCGCGGTGGTCCGCTCCAGCTGGGCCACCATGTCGTTGAACTCCTCGGCGATCTCGCGCATCGCCTCGCGGTCCGCGTCCGGGTCCATCCGGCGCGTGAGGTCACCGTCCGCGACCGCGCCCATCACCTCGCTGTAGTCGGCCGCACGCGCCTCCATGTCGCGGGTGACGGCCTCCGCCTCCTCGCGGGCCGCCTCGGCCTCGTCGGCGGCGGTCTCGGCCTCGGCGATCCGGTCCCGGAGCGAGTCCCGCATCTCCCCGAAGCTCCTGAACAGGCGGCCGATCTCGTCGATCCGTCCGGTCGACAGGTCGACGTCGAGGTCCCCCGACTCGATCCGCTCGGCGCGGTTGCGGAGCCGCGAGAGCGGGAGCACCGTTCGAGTTCCGAGGACGGCGCCCACGACGCCCAGCGACGCGAGCGTGAGGAGGATGAGGAGCAGCACGGAGTTCCCCACGTCGTTGCGGACGGCGAACGCGGTCGACTGGTCGACGCTCGTGACGGCCACCCAGTCGGTGTCGGGAACGGAGGCGTACGCGTGGACCTGACCGTCGCCGATCCGCGTCGCGGTCGTGGCGTTGCCCTCCCGGATCGCCTCGACGCCGTCGGCGTGTTCCGCCTCGTCGACCGTGCCGTCGATGTCGAGGACGGTCTGCCCGGCGGCGTTGAGGATCATCGTCTCCTCCCCGGTGTCGCTGTTCTGGATGCGTTCGAGCTGCGGCTGGATGCGGGTGACCACGACGAGGTACCGGCCATCGGCCCGCGGCACCGAGCTGGCGAACGCCATCACCGGGCGATCGTTGAGTACGGGCGACCGGTACGAGCGGTCCGACCGCCAGACCCGGTCGTCCTCGCCGACCCCCTCGGGGACGTCCGCGTCGCTCCACGGCGCGTCGAGGTCGCTCGGCGCGCGCCCCTCTAAGGGGCGTTCGGTGCTGGCGACGACCCGGTCCTGCGCCGCGTCGACGAGGTGGATGCTAACGATGTCCTCGGAGAGCAGTTGGTCTTTCAACAGCACGTACGCCGGCGCGCGCCGGTCGGACCGGAGCGCGTCGGCCGCCGACATCGACCGCGTCTCGGTGCTCATCCGCTCGGTCCACGACCCGATCGCGTCGGCCTGGAGGCCGCCGGTCTCGGCGAGCTGCGTCGTCGCGTCCGACTCCACGGTCTGTTCGGTCTGGAGGTAGGTGAACGCGCCCCCGGCGACGACGACCGCCGCGACCACGAGGAACGCCAGCGCGAACTTCGCGGCGTACCGGCGGCGCACCGCGTTCGGGAGGAGCCGCCCGACCGCGCGCACGAGGCGCTCGAACGAGTCGGGTGCCATCAGTTCACCGCCTCCGGGTCCGTGGGGACCGACAGGTCGCCGGCGACGATCCGCTCGCCGGAGTCGACGATCGCGGCGCGCACGTCGTCGGGGATCACCGGCCCGAGCGTCGTACCGTAGACGAGCGCGACGCCGTCCTCGGCGAGCCCGAGCGCCGTCGTGGAGCCGGTGGCGAGGTCGTCGTCGATCGTCTCCTCGACGGCGTCGTACACCGCGGTGCCGACCCGCTTCACCATCGACGCGAGGATCACGTCGGCGTACCGCGGGTTGCTGCGCGACTGGTCGGAGTCGACGCCGATCGCGTACCGGCCGTACTCCTGGGCCGCCTGAAACACGCCGAGTCCGCTCCCGCCGGCCGCGTGGTACACCACGTCGGCCCCCTGTTCGAACATCTCCGCGGCGGCGGCGTACCCGCCCTCGGGGTCGTCGAACGCGCCGAGGTACGTTGACAGCACCGACACGTCCGCGGTCGCGTGGTCGACGCCGGCGCGGTAGCCGGCCTCGAACTTGCGGACGAGCGGCGAGTCGACGCCGCCGACGTAGCCGACGGTCCGCTCGTCGGGGACGGTCGACCCCGCGCCGACGGACACGTCGCGGTCCGTCACCAGCCCGGCGAGGTGGCCGGCCTGGAACGACCCCTCGTGTTCGCGGAACACGTAGCTCGCCACGTTGTCGCGGTCGACGACCGAGTCGACGATTGCGTACCGCTGGTCGGGGTGCTCGCCCGCGACCGTCGAGAGCGCGTCCGCCTGGAGGAAGCCGATACAGCAGATCAGGTCGTAGGCGGGGTCGGTCGACGACGAGAGGGCGTCCTGCGCGGTCTCGAACTCCGGGATCGAGGTCGGCTCCTCGTTCGCGAACGCCACGTCGTGATCGAGGCGCGCGCGCTGGATGCCCCGGTTCGCGGCGTCGTTGAACGACCGGTCGTCTAGCCCGCCGAGCGCGTAGATCATCCCGACCGTCGCGCTGGCGTCCGCCGCGTTCCGGATCGCGTCTCCCCCGTCGGCCTCGTCGTCCGCCGGTTCGTCGTTGCCGGTGTCTATCGACGCCGAACCGGGGGCCTCGTCGCCGAGGCACCCGGCCAGCGCGCCCGCCACAGCCCCCCCGAGACCGGCGGCGAGCCGCCGTCGAGAGAGCGTCGTGGGTCCCGTCTGCGTCATGTCGCACCGGTTTCGACCGAGGGCTAAAACGCCTCGGAGCAAATTATCAATGATAATAGTAAACCGCGCTCACAGCCCCGGCGGTCCGGTCACCACCGTTCCCCGAGGCTGAGAATCCAGTCGGACGGATTTATAACCTGAGCGCGTACGAAGGGGTATGAGCCACCAACCGGGATCGCGTGGATTCGACCTCGACGCGGCGTTCAAGACGTTCGGCGCGGTCGGGATCGCCATCTCCGCCGCGCTCATCGTGGCCGTGCTGGCGCTGACCGACCCGTTCGGCGAGTACGTCACCGCGTCGCCCGCCCTGCTCGGAACGCTGTTGTACGGCGCGCTCGTCGTCGCGGTCGGCTACACGACGTACGCCCTCCGTCGGCGCTGACGGTCGCCGCGCGCTCCCCGCCGGGAGACATAAACCGCTCGCCGGCGGAGCGTGACCCATGACCGACGAGCCGACCGACGCGGCGGTAGAGCGATTTCTCGACCGGGCGACGGCCGCCTTCGACGACTACGACGAGGGGTACGCCGACGCGGACGCGACGCTCGCGATGCTCCGTACCCACGTGGACGAGCTGTCGGCGAGCGTCGAGGATCAGGCGGACGGCGAGGAGTAGGGTGTGAGGCGCCGGGCGCGAAGGGGACGGGGCTACGGGTGGGCGCCGATCAGCTCTCGCACGCGGCCGACGTACTCCGCGAACGCGGCGTCGCCGCGGTCGCGCGGGCGCTCGACGTCGACATCGACGACCTCGCGGACGCGGCCGGGCTCGGCGGCCATCACGACGACCCGGTCGGCGAGCGTCACCGCCTCCGCGACGTCGTGCGTGACGAAGAGGACGGTCTTCCCCGTCGACTCCCACACGTCGAGTAGCTCCCGCTGGAGCATCTCGCGGGTCTGAGCGTCCACCGCGCCGAACGGCTCGTCCATCAGCAGCAGGTCCGGGTCGACCGCGAGCGACCGGGCGATGGCGACGCGCTGTTTCATCCCGCCCGACAGCGACTTCGGGTAGGCGCCGCGGAACTCGGTCAGCCCGACGAGGTCGAGCATCTCGTCGACGCGCGCCTCGCGCTCGGCGGCCGATCGGTCGCTCCGTTCGAGCCCGAACCCGACGTTCTCCTCGACCGTGAGCCACGGGAACAGGTGGTACTCCTGGAAGACGACGCCCATGTCCGTCGTCGGCCCCGTGACCTCGGTGCCGTCGAGGAGGACGCGACCGTCGGTCGCCTCGGTCAGCCCGGCCACGACCCGGAACAGCGTCGTCTTCCCGCAGCCGGACGGGCCGACGAGACAGACGAACTCCCCGTCGGCGACCGAGAAGGACACGTCGTCGAGCGCGCGCACCGAGCCGCCCTCGCCGTCGCCGGGGTACGTCTTCCCGACCCCGTCGAGCGCGACGCTGGCCGCCGCGGTGGGGGGAGTCTCCCCGTCGCGTCCGGCCGCGCCGTCTCCGTTCACGCCCGCCACGCTAACGCCCTCCGTTCGACCGCGCGGAACGCGACGTCGACGAGCAGGTACATCAGGCTCAACACGAGGATGTACGCGATCGCCCGGTCGACGCGCAGGTTGTTGCTGGCGCGGATGATCTCGCGGCCGACCCCGGGGACGCCGAATATCTCCGAGGCGACGACGAGCATCCAACACCGTCCCAGTCCGGTCCGGATCCCGGTCATGATCCCCGGCAGCGACGCCGGCAGGACGATCGACCGGACCGCGTCGAGGTCGCCGCGGACGCCGAGGGTCCGCCCCACGTCGAGGAGGTCCTCGCTCACGCCCTCCACGGCGCCGTACGCCGCGTAGAAGTTGATCCAGAACGCGCCGACCGCGATGATGAACGCCGCGCCCCAGTCGTTGATCCCGAACCAAGCGATCGCGAAGCCGATCAGCGCGAGCGGCGGGACGGGGCGCAGGGTGCGGACGAGCGGCGCCGTCAGGTCGTCCAGCAGGCCGCTCCAAGCGAACGCGACGCCGGCGGCCACGCCGAGGCCCGTTCCGGCGACGGTACCGGGGATCCAGTGGCGGACGCTCTGATACAGCGCCGTCGTCATGTCTCCCGACGCGAGCTCGCCGGCGAACGCCCCGGCGACCGCGACCGGCGAGGGGAGGACGAACGGATCCTGGGTGAGCGAGACGGCGTGCCAGACGAGGAGGAACCCGACGACCCCCGCGGCGCCCCGGAGGAGCCGCCGCCCGTCTCCGAGCCCGACGCCGGCGAACGCGCCGTCCTCGTCGACGCGCGATGCGGTTTCGGTCGCCATCAGAGCGAGTCGTACACCCCGAGGTCGAATATCTGGTCGTTCGACAGCTGTTCGTCGGTCTGGCCGTTATCGGCCGCGAACTCGGCGAACACCTGCGTCGCGTCCGTGATCTCGGCGGGGTCGGTGATGAAGTTCGACAGCGGCGAGTCGAGCGCCTTCCGCGCGCGGTCGACTGGCATCCCGATTCCCTCCTCGACGTGGCCCGCGGTCGCGTCGGGGTTCTCCTCGATGAAGTCGGTCGCGCGGACGTGCTGTTCGAGGAACTGCGCCGCGATCGGGGAGTCCCGGACCTCGTCGCTCATCAGGGTGACCGCGGCGGGCTGGCCGGGGAGGACCTCGGCGGCGGTCCGCAGCATCTCCACCGACGACCCCTCCGCCTGCGCGATGGTCGGCACCGGCTCCATGATCGAGGTGCCGTCGATCTCGTCGTTGGCAATCGCCTGCCAGACGGAGCTCGCCCCGCTGATCTCGATGATCTCCACGCTGTCGTTCGCTGCGAGGTCGACGCCGACATCGCGGAGCCAGAAGCGCAACAGCACGTCGGGGACGCTCCCCTGTGGGAACGTGCCGAAGGTGAACGGTTCGCCCTGCTCCTCCTCCCACGCCGCGAACGCGTCGGCGCCCTGCTGTTCGAACGTCTCGTGGAACGAGGACTCGGCCATGATCCCCATCGGCTCCCGGATGTTCGCGGCGGTCACCCGCGCGGCGATACCGCGGTCGATCGCGATCATCGCGGGTACGATCCCGAACATCGCGATGTCGATGTCGCTGCCGCCGAGCGCCTGAACGATGTCGGGGCCGTTGCCGAACTCCTGGCCGGTGACCTCGGCGTCGACCTCGGAGAAGTATCCCTCGCCCTCCATCACGTACCACTGGAGGTCGGGGTAGATCGGCATGTGCGCGACCGTGATCTCGTCGAGCCCGCCGCTCCCGCCGCCGAGGCAGCCGGCGAGGCCGACCGTCGCAGTTCCGCCCGCGGCCGCGAGGAACGACCGCCGCGACGCTGTCCGCGTTGAGTCGTACATACCTACGGAAGCGGCCCCGCGGGCAACACTCTCGCGTCACCAGCAACGGAAGCGCGTTCCGGTGACGGCGGAAGACGACGGAAGTGGCGTTTCGAGAGTTCAAAGCCCCGTATACCGGAGATACTGCGAAAACACTCGTCACCGAACGACGCAAATATTGCTGGCGCGTGCCGCCGAGCGCTCCGGTTCCCGGTGGTCGCTCGCGGCGGCGCTCACGCCCCCTCGGCCGGCTCCTCGTCGAACAGCCCCAAGTCCTCGGCGACGAGGTCGGCGAGCCGGTCTTTGATCGCCGGATCGACCTCCGCGACGGCCTCGCCGCCGTGTTTCTGGTCGTTGTGTTTATCGAGCGCGTCCGCGAGGTCGTCGAGGGGCACGCGGGTCTCCGTCTCGCACTCGTCGCACACGATCGGGACGGACGGCTCGTTGGTGGACATTACGCCGACAATCGCCCGTGGCGGATATATGCCTTCGGGCGGCGGGTCGAGACGGGCCCCCGGAGCCGGCGCCGCGAACCGCCACCGTCTACTGGGGGCGCCGCGCACTGCCCGTCATGGACGTTCTCGTGACGGGGGCCGCGGGCGGGATCGGCGGCGGCGTCGCGCGCTCGCTCGCCGCCGCCGGCCACGACGTGCTCGGCGTCGACCGCGACGCGGACGGGCTCGCCGACCTGCCCGAGGCGGTCGAGACCGCCGTCGTCGACCTCCGCGACGAGGCCGCCGTCCGCGACCTGCTCGCCGACCGTCCCCTGGACACCGTCGTCTCCTGCGTCGGCGGCTACGAGATCGCGGCAGTCGAGGACGCCTCGGCCGAGGCGTTCCGGCGACAGCTAGAGACGAACCTGACCGCGGTCCACGTGACCGTCTCCGCGGCGCTCCCGACGCTCCGCGAGCGCGGCGGACGGGTCGTGGTCGTCGGGTCGATGGTCGGGTCGGTCGCGCTGCCGTACCACGGCGCGTACAGCGCCGCGAAGGCGGGGCTCGACGGCTACGTCGACGCGCTCCGCCGGGAGGTCACGCCCCGCGGGGTCGACGTGGCGCTCGTCGAGCCCGGTCCCGTCCGGACCGGCTTCAACGAGCGGGCGGCCGCCGCGGTCGAGGCCGCCGACGGCGACGGGCCGTACGCCGCCGCCTACCGCGCGTTCGAGGGGTACTCCCCGGCGGCCACGGACGTCGAGACCGTCGTCGAGCGCGTGGTGACGGCGACGACCGCCGACCGACCGCGAACGCGGTATCGGGTGAGCCGCCGAGCGCGGTGGCTACCGCGGCTCGGTCGCGTCCTCCCCGACCGGCTGTACGACCGGCTCGTCCGCGCCGGGCTCCCCGGCGGACTCCTGTGGCGGCTGCTTCACCGGTGAGTCGCGGGGCGTCGCCGCTCACCGCCGACTAGGGAATCAGTCGTCGGCCGCGCCGGACGCCCCCTCCGACTCCTCCGCGTCGTCCGCGGTCTCGGCCTCGCCGGGGGCACCCCCGGACTCCGACGGCGCGTCCGCATCGTCCGCCCGCGCGTAGAACTCGTCTGGGGAGGCGTCGATCCGCTCGAACTCGCCGAAGTCGCGCTCGTGGTGGCGGATCATCTGTTCGACGATCCACGCGCTGTACCGCTCCGAGAACGCCCAGTCGGCGTCCGCGTCGTCGACCTCGAACCGGCCGTCTGTGGCGAGCGCGGCGTACAGGTGGTAGAATCCGAGGACCACGTCGCCGAAGTCCCGCGCCTCGCCGCCGATCTCGCGGCGCTTCTCGGCGAGTTCCTCGCGGCCCGCGTCGGTGAGCGCGAAGTACTTGCGGTCGGGCTCGTCCGCGCGCTCGACGCGCTCGGCGACTCCCTCCTCCTCGAACTTGTAGAGGATCGGGTAGACGGAGCCGTAGGAGGGCTCCCAGTGGCCGCCGCTGATCTCGGTTATCTCGCCGAGCAGCTCGTACCCGTATCGCGGGCGTTCGTCGAGCAGCTCCAAGACGAGGTACGAGATCAGTCCTTTCGGCGGGCCGCTTTTCCGCATCGTCCCGACTTTTCGGGGTCGCGTCGAAAGGGTTTCGGTCACGGCGACGGCGAGCGGCGCGAGTCGCGACGACCGGAGCGGTTCGCGGGCGTCGGTGACCCGAGCGGACGGGGGCGGGTGTGATGCGCTAATAATATGAATCGCGGTGGCGCGTGCCTGCGAGCGGCCCTTGGCCGCGAGGAGCACGCGCGAGGGGGTCGGGCGCGACGAGGGCGACCGGCGGGAGCCCGAAGACGCGCCCGACGAGGCTGGGGAGGTGTGAGGTGCGGTCGCGGGCGGGACTCGAAGGGGCAGTCGGGAGGCGGCCGCAGGCGACGCGAGCACCGCAGGAACGAACGGAGAGAGTGACGAGGAGCGCGGCGAGCGTGCGACCGCCTCCCGACTGGGGCTTCGGGATGTTCGTGCCGATCGACCGGTCATAAGAACTCACGTACTGCCGAGCGGCTGGGGCTTCGAAACCACTGGTGCCGGCTTCGACTCGGGCACGAACGGGGACGAGCCGACGGATTACAGCGCGTCGGGACGACCCGCAAACCCCTAAGTCGCGCGGCCCGAACCCGACGTATGGTCGAGGCTCCACAGACCGCCGAAGGGTGGTTCTCGCTGCACGACTTCCGATCGATCGACTGGGACGCCTGGCGCGAGGCGCCCGAGTCTGAGCGGCAGCGAGCGATCGAGGAGGGCGAGGCCTTCCTGAAACACCGCGAGCTGGTCGCCGACGCCGAGGACGGCGAGTCGGCGCTGTTCTCGGTGCTGGGACACAAGGCGGACCTCCTCTTCCTCCACTTCCGGCCGTCGCTCGACGACCTCTCCGCGATCGAGCGCCGCTTCGAGGACACCGCGCTCGCGAAGTTCACCGAGCGCGAGACCTCCTACGTCTCCGTCACAGAGGTGTCTGGCTACGTCTCGGACGACTACTTCGAGGAGGGCGCCGACGCCGTCGACGAGGGGCTCAAGCGGTACATCGAGGGGAAGCTGAAGCCCGACATCCCCGACGAGGAGTACGTCAGCTTCTACCCGATGAGCAAGCGCCGCGGCGAGGAACACAACTGGTACGACCTCGACTTCGAGGAGCGCGCCGAGCTGATGGCGGGCCACGGCGAGGTCGGCAAGGAGTACGCGGGCAAGATCAAGCAGGTGATCGCCTCCTCGGTCGGCTTCGACGACCACGAGTGGGGCGTCACGCTGTTCGGCGCGGACCCGACCGACATCAAGGACATCGTCTACGAGATGCGGTTCGACCCGGCCTCCTCCCGCTACGGCGAGTTCGGCGACTTCTACGTCGGCCGGCGGTTCCCGCCGCGCGACCTCGACGCCTTCCTCGGCGGCGAGTCGGTCCCGACCGGGCGCGTCCCCGAGCAGGACAGCGCCGGCCACCCGCACGGCGAGGGCGGTCACGGCGAGGGCGGTCACGGCGACGACGCGCACGGCCACGGTCAGGGCCACGACCATTCGGGTGCGGGCGGCGGCTCCGCGCACGGCGACCATCCCCACGGCGAGGGGGATGCCGGCGGCGAGGGCGACCACCCCCACGGCGAGGACGAGGGCGACGGCGGGGCCTCGGACGAGGATATCCGCGGCGAGCTCGCCGACCTCGACATCTACGCCGGGAAGCCGCACGGCGAGGACGTGTACGCCACCGTGCTGTACAGCGAGGCCGACGTGGACGAGCTGTTCGACGAGGTCGAGGGGCTCCGCGGCAACTTCGACCACTACGGCACCCACGTCAAGACCGCGGTGTACGAGGGGCGCCACACCGACCGCGCCGCCGTCGTCTCGATCTGGGACACCGCGTCGGCGGCGGAGACCGCGGCGGGGTTCCTCTCGGAGCTGCCCGACATCGTCGCCCGCGCCGGCGAGGAGTCCGGCTTCGGCACGATGGGGATGTTCTACACCGTCAAGCCCGACTACCAGACGGAGTTCGTCGACACCTTCGACGACGTGGGCGACCTGCTCGCCGAGATGGACGGCCACGTCGAGACCGACCTGATGGTGAACACCGAAGACGAGAACGACATGTTCATCGCCAGCCAGTGGAACGCGAAGGAGGACGCGATGGGCTTCTTCCGCTCCGACGAGTTCTCCGAGACCGTCCAGTGGGGCCGCGACGTGCTCGCCGATCGCCCGCGCCACGTCTTCCTGGCGTAGCGGCGCCCGACTGGCGAGGATTTTAGACATAGTCGGCGGCGAACCGTCGGCGTGTCCGCCGACCGCGTGCGCTTCCGCCGACCGCCGGGTTTTAGGTGTCGTTGCGGCGAACGGGTGGCCATGTTCGACACCATCGTGGTCGCGACCGACGGCTCCGACAGCGTTCAACGGGCCGTCTCGGTCGCGGTCGACGTGGCGGCGCGGTTCGACGCCGAGGTCCACGCGGTGTACGTCGTCGACGCCGGCGAGGTGGAGTCGTCGCCCGACACGGTCCGGGAGGACCTCCGCGACGCGCTCGACGATCAGGGGAGCGACGCGCTCGACCGCGTCGCGGACGCGGCCCACGACCGCGACGGCGACCTCGACGTGACCATCGAGGTCCGCGAGGGCCGTCCGGCCTCGGAGATCGACGCGTACGCCCGGTCTGCCGACGCGGACCTCGTCGCGATGGGCACCCGCGGCCGCCACGGCGAGAACCGCTTTCTCATCGGCTCCGTCGCCGAGCGCGTCGTCCGGACCTGCCCGGTCCCGGTGCTGACGGTCCGACAGCTGACCGACGAGGACCCTCGGCGGACGACGATCTGAGCGTCGCGAAGGCGACGCGACCGCCGCTCGCCGCGAGAGCGGCGGAGTTTTCCGGCTGCCGCCCGCCTCGACGGTATGGACGACGACCTCATCGAGACGGGGGATGCCCCCCGGTCGCGGTACACGAAGCTGCCGGGGAAGGGCTTCTTTTACCCGGACTCGCTGGACGACGAACGCGCGGAGCGGCGGGCGAGGGAGGCGATCGAGGGCAGCGAGGCGGTCGTGATCGCCGACGGCGACGCCGACGGTCTCGCCTGCGCCGCGATGATCCGCGAGGCGTACGACGCCGCCCTCGACGTCGGACCCTTCGAGGACGCCGTCGCGGCCCGGCTCGAAGGCGAGAGCGGGAGCGACGAGCCGGACGAGCCCGCGGCGGACGACGAGGGGGAGGGCGACGACGACCCCCTCGGCGACGCCCACGCCGAGTCCCCGGTCGGGCTGGTCTCGGCGGGGCCGTACTCGATCGACACCGCGCTCGAACGCGTCGAAAAGTACGCCGACGACGGGATCGACCTGTTCGTCTGTGACCTCTGCCCCGACGACTACGAGTGGATCGCGGAGCCGTTAACGGAGCTGGCTGACTCGACCGACGCGATCCGGTGGTTCGACCACCACCAGTGGGACGACGAGACCGCCGACGCGGTCCGCGAGGCCGGCGTCGACCTCGTCGTCGGCGAGTCGGACGAGGAGTGTACCGCCGACGTGACGCTCCGGTCGCTCGACTACGCCTTCGACGACCGCTGGGCCGAGCTCGCCGAGGTCACGCGCGACCACGACCTCTGGCTCAAGGAGGACCCTCGCTCCGACGACCTCGCCGACTACTCCTACTGGGCCGGCGCCGAGGAGTACGCGGCCGTCGTCGGCGCGTACGGCGTCGACCTCCCGGAAGCGGTGCGGTCGTTCGTCGCGGAGCGCCGGGTCGAGAAGGAGGCGCGCATCGACCTCGCGGTCGACCGCGCGGTCACGCATGAGGTCGGCGACTGGCGCGTCGCGGTCACCTACGGCCGCTGCTCGCAGAACGAGGTCGCGGAGCGCCTCCGCGAGGCGGGGGCCGACGCCGCCGTGATCGTCAAGCCCGCCGGCTCCGCCTCGATCCGGGGGTCGGACGACTTCCGGCACGCCCACGAGGTCGCCGGCCGAGTGAACGGCGGCGGGCACCCGCAGGCGGCGGGCTGTAAGCCCGACATCTACGACGACATGCTGGACTACGCCCACCACTGGAGCACCGAGGGACAGGCGTGTAAGCGCGTCATCCTCGCGGCGTTCGAGGCCGTCGCCGAGGAAGTCGAGGCCGAGGCGAGCGGCGCCGACGAGGCCGCGGCGGCCGAGTAGGACAATGGCCGGCATCTTCGTCGCCGGAGAGACGCTCGTCGACTTCGTGCCCGACTCCGGGGAGACGCTGCGGGAGGTCGACAGCTACGCCCACCGGCCCGGCGGCGCGCCCGCCAACGTCGCGGTCGGGCTCGCGCGGCTCGGCTCGCCGCCGGCGTTCTGGACGCGCCTCGGCGACGACGCGTTCGGCGACTTCCTCGCCGAGACGCTCGCCGCGGCGGAGATTCCGGAGACGCACGTCGAGCGCGTCGAGGGGAAGACGACGCTCGCCGTGGTGTCGCCGCCCGGCGAAGGCGGGCCGCGGTTCTCCTTCTACGGCGACCGCGACGCGACGTTCGGGTTCGACCCGGACGCAGTCCCGACCGAAGCGCTGACGGGCGACGACGGCGCGGCGTCGCCGGCGGGCGCGAGCGCGCCGCCGTGGGTCCACCTCGGCGGCGTGGCGCTGACGCACTTGCGGGGGCGGGCGGCCACCCGCGAGCTCCGCTCGGCGGCGACCGCCGCCGGGTGTCCCGTCTCGTTCGACGTGAACTACCGCTCCGATCTGGTGCCGCCGGAGACGGCGGAGGCGGCGTCGACCGCGGTCCGCGAGACGGTCGCCGAGAGCGGCGTCGTGCTGTGTAGCGACGAGGACGCCGCCGCGGCCGGGCTGTCGACGAGCGAGGGCGGGGAACTGGCCCGCGACCTGCTCGCGCTCGGCCCCCACACCGTCGTCGTCACGCTCGGCCGCGACGGCGCGCTCGCGGTCAGTACCGACGACGCGCCATGGGGGGCCACGACGGTCCGGCACGACGGGTTCCCGGCGGAGGCGGTCGACGCGACCGGCGCCGGCGACGCGTTCACCGCGGGCCTGCTCTCGCGGCTCGCGGGGAGTGCCGAGTCTGAGTCCGGAGCCGACGCGGAGGCGCTCCGCGAGGCGGTCGCGTTCGGCAACGCGACCGCCGCGCTCTCGGTCCGGTCGGTCGGCGGGATGGGGTCGATCCCGTCGCGCGAGGAGGTGGAAGCGCTCCTCGCGGAACGGGAGTGAGAGGGAGAACGGCGGCGGCGAAGGGAAACGGAGGGGGAGCGCCGGAGAGCGCGGCGCTGCCTACGAGGCGGACGGCGACATCTCGATGTTGAGGCTCTTCTGGACGAGCTGGGTGAACGCCATCGAGCAGAGGAAGTACCAGAGGATCCACATTTGGATCGGGCCGACGATCCCCGTGTCCCAGGTGACGGTGCCCGCGAGCGGGACGACGAGCTCCTGGGCGGCGACGGCCGGGTACGCGGCCTCAGACCCGCGGTAGCCGATCACCCAGAACATCCAGAGGAACGCCGGAATGGTGAGGAACATGATCCACACCATCGGGCGGAACTGCTCTTTGAACATGCCGAGCTGGTCGCCCATCGCCTCCATCTGCTCTTCTTGGATCTCGTCGAGCGCCTCGTCGTCGTCGCGCTTCTCGGCCTCCTTCCGGCGCTCCTGGATGTCCTTCATCCGCTCCTGATACGCGCCCATCTTCTCCATGTCCATGAGCCCGGCGCGCAGCAGCGTCGAGTACATCCCCGTGCCGAGCGCGATGACCATGATGACGACGTAGAAGGGGACGACGTTCAGAAGGGGGCCGAGGACGACGTCGATGCCGCCGGCGATCGCGTTCCGGACCGGCGAGACCGCGTAGCCGACGAACGCGCCGAGCGTCGCCAGCCCGGCCAGCTTATCCCACTTCGACCAGGAGGTCGTCTCCGGCGTCTCAACGTCGCCGCCGCCCGAGTCGTCCTCCATCCCGGCCTCGATGTCGTCGCGGTCGGCAAGCGCGAAGCCCTCCTCGCCGTCGACGAGGATCTCCTTCTCGATGAGCCGGCCCCACTGTCCGCTGGTGATCTGGTCGCGGACGTCGACCCAACGCACCTCGCCGCCGCTAGCGTTGTCGAGGACGGTTTCGATGGCGTCCCGCATCTCGCCGTCCTCGCGGACCAGCGAGCGGACTCGCCGTTCGACTTTGCTCATTAGCGGCCGGTTAGCGGTCGACGGTTAAGAACCTTGTAGGATCGTCGCTCGGTCGGCCCCCGGCGCCGGTCGGACTGGCACCCGGCCACGCGGCGGATTGGCTCCCGGCCACGCGGCGGATTGGCTCCCGGCCACGCGGCGGATTGGCTCCCGGCCACGCGGCGGATTGGCTCCCGGCCACGCGGCGGATTAGCTCTCGACGACATCGCGGATCCGAGCGAAGACCTCGTCCGGGGTCGCCTCGCCGTCGACCTCGACGAGGACGCCCTCGTCGCGGAAGTGGTCGATCACGGGCTCGGTGTTGTCGTAGAACACGTCGAGCCGCTCGCGGGCGGTCTCCTCGGTGTCGTCCTCGCGCTGGATCAGCTCGCCGCCGCACTCGTCGCAGACGCCCGGCTCCTCGGGCGGCTGGAAGTCGACGTGGTAGTTCGCGCCGCAGTCGTCGCAGACGCGGCGCCCGGTGAGCCGGTCGACGAGCACTTCCTCGTCGACGTCGAGGAGGATGACGGCGTCGAGGTCGGTGATCTCCGAGAGGTACTCCGCCTGATCGAGGTTGCGCGGGTAGCCGTCGAGGACGAACCCGTCGGCGTCGCCGATCGCGGCCTCGACGATCTCGTTGACGACCGGGTCCGGCACCAGCTCGCCCGCCTCCATGAACGAGCGCGGCGTGCCGTACTCCGTCTCCATGTCCTTGTTCGCGCGGAGCGCGTCGCCGGTCGTGACGTGCTCGACGCCGTACGCGTCGGCCAGCTTCGCGCTCTGTGTCCCTTTCCCGGCACCCGGCGCCCCCAGCAGCAGAATTCGGTGACTCATATCGGAGCGGTCGCGGGCCGCCCCTAAAGGCTTGAAGATTCCGGCCAACCCTACTCGTCGGCGTCGGACTCGTCGGGGGTCGCGGACGCGTCTCCCTCCGCGGCCGTCTCCCCGTCGGCGCGCAGCCGCAGCCCCATCTCCAGCTCGAAGCTCTCGGCGTCGGAGGTCTCGAAGCCGATCTTCTTGTACAAGGAGACGGCGGCGCGGTTCCACCGCTCCACCGTGAGCCACACCTTCTCGACGCCGTTCGCCTGCCCGTGGCCGAGCAGTCCGCGGATGAGGTGGGTGCCGATCCCGGCACGCTGGTACTCCTGATGGACGAAGATCGCCAGCTCGTAGGCGTCGCCGTCGGGGACGAGCGTCGCGTGGCCGGCGGCCGCGTCGTCGCACCAGGCGATCACGTTGTAGCAGTCGTCGGCGAGGATGGCGTCGAGCCACTCGCGGATGCGCTCCTCGCCGCCGGGCGGGATCCCCTGCGCGCGGTCCGCCGGGTCGAAGGCGTCGTACATCTCGACGAGCGACTCCCTGGCCGCCGGGTCGCCCTCGTACGGCCGGACCTCGATCCGGCGGTCCTCGCGGTCGGTGAACGCGGTCGGCGGCGGCGGGAACTCGTCCGCCACCGCGTCCGGGTAGCCTCGATCGCTCATCTGACCAGCGTGACCGATGTCTTGGCGTTCAACAGGACGAACTCCGCGATCGACCCGATCGTGATCTTCCCCATCGGACTCGTGTGTCCGCCGCCCAAGACGATCTCCTCGAACCCCTCCGTCTCGGCGATGTCCACCAGCCGACTCCCGGGGTCGCCCTCGACGCGCCGCACCTCCGCGTCGATCGCCGCCTCCTCGACCGCCGCCTCGGCGCGCTCGACGACCTCGTCGGGGGACACTGAGGAGTCCTCGTTGTCCACCACCGCGATCGTCAGGTCGTCGCTCGCGACCGCCGCGCGCTCGACCGTCCGGTCGAGCGCGCGGAACGAGTCGTCGCTGCCGCCGATCCCGCAGAGCACCTTCATGCCCAACCCCTCCACGCGACGGTACAAAAGTGGATCTCCGAGCGGACCGCCACCGACAAGGCTTTTGTTCGCCCGCGGAGTGTCGCACGTATGAGCGATCCCTCCGGCTCGACGGCCGACTCGGCCGACGGGACCGGCGACGCCGCCACGGACCGGTCACCCTCCGACGACGACGGCGACCCCGATCCGCACGCCGGCGACGAACCGGACGCGGAGACGACCGCCGGGGCGTCGGGGGCGTCCGGAGACGAGGCGGACGCGACCGACGACGTGCCGCGGGATGTCCGCAAGTACGAGCGGTTCAAGAAGATGGACGGCGCGCGCTACGAGCGCGTCAACGAGTTCCTCCGCGACCGGACGTACATCACCGCCCGCGAGTGGGCGATCGCCCGGCTCTGCGCCGACTTCCGGACGGAGACCGGCGTCGAGATGACGAAGATCGGCGAGAACCTCCCGGAGCTCATCCCCTTCATGACCGACACGTACACGCCGCAGGCGGTGAACCAGGCGCGCTACTCTTTCGAGGAGAAGGTGACGAAGGCGGGGGCGACGTTTCTCTACGGCGCGATGTCCGGGTTCTTCACCGCCGAGGACTTAGACGAGATGATGTACGAGGTGACCGAGGTCGCGAAGTTCCTCCTGGAGGTCGAGGGCGTCGACCTCGCCGTCGCTGACGAGTTGGAGGCCGAAGACAGGATCAGCGAGGTGATGCGCGAGGTGCGAGCCTCCTCGGCCGACCTCCGGGGCGAGGAGGTGCGCTGCCCCGAGTGCGGCCACGTCCACGAGCCGGCAGAAGAGTGACCATGGACCACTTTCCGGAAGCGATCAACGCGACGCCCGACCCGACCCTCGTCGTCGACGGCGACGGGGTCGTCCACGCCGGGACGCCGAGCGTTGAGACAGTGTTCGGGATCGATCCGGACGACCTCTCCGGCCGAGCGATCGGCGACGTCTTCGAGGATCCGACCGAACTGGACTGGGGACGCGTCGCGTCGCCGCCCTCCGTCGCCGACCGAGACGGCGGCGAAGCGGGCGCAGCCGGAGACGCGGAGGGGGTTGCGCCGGGGGGTGCCGAGGGGAGCGCACCCGGAGACGGCGAGGAGGGTGCCCCCCTTAGCGGCGAGGAGGCGAGAGCCGAACGAGACGGGTCTCGACACGACGTGACGGCGCTGATCGAGACGACGCGCGCCGGTGAGGCGCGGTCGATGGCGGACGGGTTCGAACTGGCCGTGCGCCGCGGGGACGGCGTCCTCGTCCCGGTTCGGGTCAGCGTCGGCCCGTTCGAGATCGGTGGCGACCCGTACGCGGTCGTCACGGCGATCGACGTCACGAACGAGCGAACGCGGCGGCTGGCGCTCCAGCGCCGCACGAAGACGCTCGAATCCCTCCACGAGGCGACCAGAGAGCTGCTGAAGACGACCGACAGGGAGACGGCCGCCGAGGCGGCGGTGTCGTACGTCGACGACGTGCTGGGCCACCCGATCGCCGCGATATGGCTGTACGACGAGCGGGAAAACGCGCTCGAACCGATCGTCTGGACGGACACCGCGGACGACGTCGTCGGCGAGCATCCGACGTTCGCGGCCGACGAGCTGAGCATCACCTGGGAGGTCTTCGAGAGCGGCGAGCCGACGTACGTCGCGGACGTCCACGACGACCCCGACCGCCACAGCGACGACGCCACGATCCGGAGCGAGCTCGTCGTCCCGCTCGGGCGGTACGGCGTGTTGAACGTCGGCGCGACGGCCCCGGAGGCCTTCGACGACTCCGACCTCGCGGTGGCGCGCATCTGGGCGGCGACGGTGACGATGGTGCTGGTCCGCATCGAGCGCGAGCGGCAGCTCCGGCGGCGCGAGGCGGAGATCGCGCGCGAGCGCGACCGGTTAGAGGAGTTCGCCAGCCTCGTGTCGCACGACCTCCGAAGTCCGCTCAACGTCGCCACCGGGAACCTCGAGATCGTCACGGAGCGGCTCGCGGAGGAGTCGGTCGACGTGGAGGAGCTGGGCGCGGTCGAGCGCTCGCTCGACCGGATGGACGTGCTCATCGAGGACCTGCTCGCGCTGGCGCGGCAGGGCGCCAGCATCGACGAGACCGAGCCCGTCGCGCTGCCCGACCTCGTCGCGGAGTGCTGGGAGACCGTCGACACCGAGTCGGCGACGATCGCGGTCGAGACGGACGCCGTCGTCGCCGCGGACCGCAGCCGCCTGCGACAGGCCCTCGAGAACCTCATCGCCAACGCGGTCGCCCACGCCGGACCCGACGTGGCGGTCACGGTCGGGGCGCTCGACGACGGCTTCTACCTCGAAGACGACGGCCCCGGCGTCGACCCCGAAGACCGCGGAGAGGTGTTCGAGGCGGGCGTGACGACGGACCACGACGGGACCGGGTTCGGACTGAAGATCGTCGCCGAGGTCGCGGAGGCGCACGGCTGGGCGGTCGAGCTCGCTGAGAGCGAGGCCGGCGGGGCCCGGTTCGAGTTCCGCGGCGTCGACCTCGACCCGGGCGACGGGTAGGCGGGCGGAGGCGCGGGCCGAGCGCGCCCGTCAGTCGTCGGCGGGCGCCGCGCCGGCCGGGTCGAGCCCGTCGCCGTGACCCGGGACGGTGCCGTCGTCGTTCCAGCCGCGGAGCGCGTAGTACTCGGAGAGCGCCGCGTCGAACCCGTCGATGGCGTCGGCGTACGGGAGCGTGTCGTCGCTCCGGTCGAAGCCGCGGGCGTTGTTGAACGCGCGCTCTAACTCGACGACCCGGGCGCCGAGCGACTGGAGGTCGTCGTAGTCGGCGTCGAGCAGCGCCGCGAGCCGGTCGTCGGTCACGGTTCCCCGCGAGAACTTACAGACCACCGCCGAGTCGAGGACCGCGTTGCGGTTCTCCTTCGCGACGAGCTTCGGCGGCTTCCCGTCGAGGCCCTGCGGGTCGAACGCCTCGTCGGGGTCGACGAGCGGGTACTCGTACGGGTAAAACTCCCCGTACATGTGGTCCGCGCCGCGGTTCGCGGTCGCGAACGCGAGTCCCTGCCCGTTGAGCGCGCGGCCGTCGTGGCCGGAGAAGGCCATCCCCTTGACCGTCCAGTCGTCCGCGCCGAACTCCTCGTGTGCGCGGTGGACGCCCTCCGCGAGCTTGTCGCCGACGCCCTCGCGATAGGCGATCTGCTCGACGAGCGAGCGGACGAGGTCCGCGTTGCCGAACTCGTCTTCGCTCTCTAAGAACATGGAGACGACGTCGCCACAGGAGATGGTGTCCAGCCCGAGCTCGTCGCACAGCTCGTTGGCGCGCATCACGTCGACCACGTCGTCGACGCCCGCGTTCGAGCCGAACGCCATCACCGTCTCGAACTCCGGGCCCTCCGTCTCGACGCCGGTCGCCTCGTCGCGGGTGGGGAGCTTACAGGCGAACGCGCACTGCGAACAGGTCCCCTTCTCGTACTTCTTCTCCTCGACGCGGTCGCCGGAGATGCCCTCGACGCCCTCGAAGGAGGTCTCCGCGAAGTAGTACGACGGGAGGGCGTCGACCTCGTTCGCCAGCTCCGTCACGCTCGTCGTCCCCTGCCGTTTCATGATCGAGTCGGAGGTGGCCGCCTCGCGGTGGACCTCGGCCGCCTCGTCGGGCCAGTCGACCTCGATTTCGGCGTCCGCGTCGCCGGCGAACGTGAGCGCCTTCACGCCCTTCGCACCGAGGACGGCGCCCAGCCCGCCGCGGCCGAACGCCCGGGTGTCGGAGGTCATGACCGACGCGAAGCGGACCTCGTTCTCGCCCGCGGGCCCGACGCAGGCGACGTGTTCGGGGCCGAGGTCGTGCGTCTCGGCGAACCGATCGGAGACCGCCGACACCTCGGCCTGCTCCAGGTCGTCGACCGCCTCGAAGGTCACGTCCGGCTCGCCGTCCGGCCCGACCTCGCGGACGTGGACCGCGAGCAGGTCGTCGCTCACGCCCGTGATCTCGACGGCCGCGTACCCCGCGCCGGTGAAGTTCCGCGAGAGGAATCCCCCAGCGTTCGACGAGCAGAGGCCGTTCGTGAGCGGCGAGACGGCCGTGGCGGCCATCCGGCCGGTGTAGGAGGTCGTCGAGTACTGCATCGGACCCGTCGAGAGGAAGAGGCGGTTCTCCGGGCCGAGCGGGTCGGCGTCGAACGGGATCCGGTCGTACGCGAGTGACGTGTTGAGCCCGCGGCCGCCGACGAACGACGCCAGCCGGTCGTCGATCCGGGTCGTCGACGCGGTCCGCTCCGTCAGGTCGATCGTGAGGAGCGGGCCCTGTGCGTGTCTCATGGACGTACGGAGCGAGCGAGCGGCGATAAAACTCGGGGTGCGAGCGGCGCGTCCGTTACCACGGGGCGTCAGCGGTCGAGGACGTGGTGCGTCACGGCGTCGACGCCGGAGGCCGCCGTGTCGAGCGTCGCCACGCGGAACGCGTCGTCCGCGCCGTCAACCGGGATCGGGAGCCCGCCGGGGTTCACCCGGACGGTCCCGCCGCGCGCCTCGGCGCCGTGCGCGTGGGTGTGCCCATGGAGCACGTAGTCGTAGTCGCCGCAGTCGACGAGCGCGTCGACGACGAGGTCGCTCGTGCCGTGGGTGACCGCGACGTCGACGGCGTCACCCGCTCCGTCTCCGCCGCCGAACGAGAGCGCGGCAGCCTCGCCGTGGTAGGTGCCGAACTCCTCGACGGTCGACTCGACCGCCCACTCGCCGTCGTTGTTCCCGCGGACCGCGTGGAACGCGAAGTCGGCGTCGAACGGGGTCACTGAGAAGGGCGCGACGAAGTCGCCACAGTGGACGACCGCGTCGACCCCCTCGCGCTCGAACAGCGAGACGGCCGCCTCGACCGCGGCCGAGTCGTCGTGCGTGTCTGAGACGATGCCGATCAGCATACCGGCCGGTCGGCGGCGCGCCACTTCAACCCCCGCCTACTCGCCAGTCAGCGCCTCGCTCGCGGGCGCGAAGTCGATGGTCTGCCCCCGACCCTTCTCGCTCGCGCGCTCGTACAGCATGTGCGCGGCCGCGACCGTCTCGACGCCGGTGCCGCCGGAGTCGAAGACTGTCACCGCGTCGTCGCTCGCCCGGCCGGGGTGGTCGCCCGCGACGACCGCGCCGAGGTCGGCGGCGATCCCCTCGCCCGCCTCGATCAGGCCGGCCTCGACCGCGGCGAGGTACGAGCCGGCGTCCTGCGTCGCGCGCGCCCTCAGGTCGGGGACGTACGTCGCCCGAGCGACGAGCTCGGGCGGGAGCTCGTTCTTCTCCGGGTGGTACTGGCCCATCGCCGTGACATGAGTCCCCGGCTCCACGTCGGCGTCGGCGATCACGGGGTCGCTGGCGGTCGTCGCGGTGATGACCACGTCGGCCCCCGCCAGCGCGGCGCTCGCGCTCTCGACCGCGGTCACGTCGGCGGCGAGCCGGTCGCCGAAGTCAGCGGCGAACGCCTGGCGGTTCTCGCGGGTCGGCGAGAAGACGCGGACCGCCTCGAACTCGCGGACCGTGGCGGTCGTCGCGACCTGTCCGCGCGCCTGCGCGCCGCTGCCGATCACGGCGAGCTCGGTCGCGTCGTCGCGGGCGAGCGCGTCGACCGCGACCGCGCCCGCGGCGCCGGTCTTGAACGGGTTCATCGACGCGCCGTCGAGCAGCGCGAGCGGTTCGCCCGACTCGGCGTCGAACAGCGGCGTCATGAACCACGCGTCGCCCGCGCCGAACCCCGCCGAGTAGGTGTACCCGCCCATCGCGCCCGTCTCCGGGAGGAGGGCGGCGTAGGTGGTGAGCATGCCCGGCGGCTCGCGGTTGAGGAGCTTCGTCCGCGGCTCGGCGGGCGCTCCCTCGCCCACTTGTCGGTACGCGTCGCGCACGGCGGCGACGTAGTCGGCCGGGTCCGCGAGGCCGTCGACCTCGGAGCTAGTGAGGAACAGGGTCTCCGTCATAGTCGGCCACTCGTGGCGCGGGGACTAAACGGTACAGGACGCGGCGACCGGGAACGCGACGCCGCGGCGACCGGGAATCACTCCGCGCCTCAGTCGGCGGTGCCCGCCGAGGAACCGCCGCCCGCGGAGCGCTCGCCGGCGTCGCCGTCGAACGGCCGCCGTTCGGGGGCGCCGTCCGCGACTGGATTTCGGACGAACATCGCGTGAGCCATCACCGTGGCCGCGGCGACGGCACCGACCGGGAGCGCCGACGTCAACGACAGTCCGACCAGCGTGAGCGAGGCGGTCACACCGATCAACGCCACCGGGATGAGCCCAAGCACGTAGTCGTAGTATCCAGTCATGCTTCCATTAGCTAGTAGTCGAAAATCCATATTAAATTTTTCCCGCGGTTCGGGAGCAGTTCGCTCGTGAACACGCGGATGTTACTCATAACTTATGGCTTGGCCCGAGGCTCCGTCGACTCGGGATGGGAAGTCGGCGAGAGGAGGGACCAGTGGGAAGAGAGGTCGGGGAGGAGAACGGCCAGCAAGGAGAGCAACACCACAGTCGGCCGGTCGACCGCGTCAGCGAGAAGCGAGGCACCGCGGTCGGGCGCTCGGCGCGCAGAGAGCGCGGGTGACTATCGGAACCGGAAGTAGAGGGCCCGCCAGCCGCCGAGGGCGACGGATCCCAACACGAGCATGACGGCGGCGAACGTGACTTCGGCCCCGCCGCGGAAGACGAACGCGCGCAGCGCGAGTCCGACGACCGCGGCCGGGATCCACGACCGGATCACGAGCGGGACCGAGGACTTCGCGGTCTCGACCGCGCCGGCGGAGTAGGCGCCCACGAGCGGCGCGACCACGACCCAGCCGATCAGGAAGGGAGCGAACACGCCCGCTAAGTACAGCGGGTTCGCGGTGAGGAACTCGACGGTCTGGTGGTTGAGCGTCCCGACGGTCAGTAACAGGATCAACGCGATCACGTCCCCGACGGCGAACGGTGCGGCGCCGCGGTCGAGGCGGGCGGCGAGAAACGGCGGAGCGTCCATACCGACCCCTGCGAGCCGGCCCCACTTTTACGCACGGATTCGTCCGCGCCGGTGCGGTCTCGCGACAGGGCGATCCCGCATCGCAGCGGTCGGTTACTCGTACAGCGGGTGCGCCTCGCAGAGCTCGACGACGCGCTCGCCGACCTCGTAGATGACGTCGTCGCTGTCGACGTCGTCGACGACGCGGTAGATCAGGTCGCCGACCTCCTCGATCGCGTCGGCGTCGAAGCCGCGGGTGGTGAGCCCGGCGGTGCCCGCGCGGATCCCCGAGGGGTCGAACGCCGACCGCGTCTCGCCGGGGACCGTGTTCCCGTTGAGGACGATGTTCGCGGCCGCGAGCGCGTCCTCCGCGTCCCCGCCGGAGAGGTCGGGGTGGGAGTCGCGCAGGTCGGCCAACACGAGGTGGTTGTCGGTCCCGCCGGAGACTAAAGAGAGCCCGTGCTCCTGAAGCGTCTCGGCGAGCACCTCCGCGTTGTCAACGACCTGCTGGGCGTACTCCTCGAACTCGGGCTCTAAGGCCTCCTTGAACCCGACCGCCTTGCCGGCGACGTTGTGCATCAGCGGGCCGCCCTGCCCGCCGGGGAAGACGGCCGAGTCGATGTCGTCCGCGAACTCCGCGTCGCACATCACGATCCCGCCGCGGCCGGCGCGGATCGTCTTGTGGGTCGAGCCCGTGACGAAGTCGGCGACGCCGACCGGCGAGGGGTGGACGCCCGCCGCGACGAGCCCGGTGATGTGGGCGATGTCCGCGAGGTGGTAGGCGTCGACCGCGTCGGCCGCCGCCTGGATTTTCTCCCACTCGACGGCGCGCGGGTACGCGGAGTAGCCCGAGACGACGATGTCGGGGTCGAACTCCTCGGCGACCTCCCGGAGCCCCTCGTAGTCGATGTACCCCGTCTCGGGGTCGACCTCGTACTGCTCGACCTCGTACAGCTGCCCCGTGAAGTTCGCGGGGTGGCCGTGCGAGAGGTGGCCGCCGTCGTTGAGCTTCAGCGACAGGATCTTGTCCCCCGGTTCGAGGACGGAGTAGTACACCGCCTGGTTCGCCTGCGTGCCGGAGTGCGGCTGGACGTTGACGTGGTCGGCGCCCCAAAGCTCCTTCGCGCGCTCGATGGCCAGCTCCTCGACCTCGTCGGCGTACTCGCAGCCGGCGTAGTAGCGCGACCCGGGGTAGCCCTCGGCGTACTTGTTGGTGAGGACGCTCCCCTGCGCCTCCAGCACCGCCTCGCTCACGTGGTTCTCGCTCGCGATCATCGCGAGCGTCTGCTCCTGTCTGTCGCGCTCGCCCGCCAGCGCGTCGGCGACCGCCGGATCGACCTCCCGGACGTGCTCGTGGTCCATGTGCGAACCCGGGCGCGACCGCGCATTAATCCTTCCGTCGCCGGCGCGCGCGCGACCCGCGGCGACCGGACGCGAGGCCGCCTCGCGTCGACTGCGCTTGGGTAACCCCGATCTGCCGAATTTACCCGCCTCAAGCACGCTTATCGGGTTATTCGTTCCATGAACCCCGTTAATATTAAATACGCAACCGGCTTTCATACCGAGAGACAAATGGTATCGAATTTACTGGCGGCCGACGTCGAGGCCGCGCTCGAAGCGGCCTTCGACGGGGACGACGACGAGCTGCTCGTCGTGGACCCCGCCGCAGAGACGATCGTATCGCTGGTCGAGACGGCCGTCGGGTGGGACGACCTCCCGAAGCTGTCGATGCTCGCCGACGAACGCACCCTGAAGGACGTGCTCGACGACTTCGTCGTCGCGTCCCGGGCCGCGGACCTCGTCGCCGACGGCGACCTGGATATCCGAGTGCTGGACGGGGAGGTCGACAACGCCCTGTTCGTCTCGCCCTCTCGGGTCGTCGCCCTGGTCACCGCGGGGGAGGGCGTCGCCGCGCTCTCGACCGACGACGCGGAGTTCGTCGAGGAGGTGTACGAGACCCAGCGCGCCGCCTTCGACGACGCAGAGGCGTACGCGCTCCGCACGCCAGCAATCGCCCGGGTCCGCGAGACGCTGGAGTCCGAGATCGGTGAGGAGGCCCGGTCGGACTTCGACGCCGTCCTCGACGCGACCGAGCGCGACGACGGGGTGGACCTCGACGAGGTGACCGTCTCGCTGCTCGTCGCGGCGAAGAACGACGTGCTCCTCTACGACCTCTCGAAGTGGGGCGAGGACGTCGGTATCGCCTCGAAGGCGACGTTCTCCCGGACGAAGACGCGCCTCGAAGATCAGGGGATCATCGACACGGAGAAGGTCCCGATCGACGTCGGCCGACCGCGGCTCCGCCTGAAGCTCGGCGACGACCGGCTCCGGGACATCGACGCCGCAGAGCTGGCCGCCGAGGCCGCCGAGATGCTGGCGGCGACGCCCGCCTGAGCGCGCCCGCGAGCGCTCTCGGACTCCCTCCGCGGACGCGCCGAACGAGCCGCCGCGCGCCGCGGACCCGCGGCTTTTTTTCGCCGCCTCGCGTCGACCGGGTATGGACATCGGACTTGTCGGCGACGGCCCCGCGGTCGAGGCCGCCGAGGCCGCGCTCGGCGACGTCGACGTGAACGCGATGCCGGTCGAGGCCGACCTCCTCGACGGATTCGACGCCGCGGTCGTCGTCGACACCGCCGGGTCGGCGACGTTCGGGGCCGCGGACGACATGCTCGATCGGTGGGTCGCGGTCGAGGTGGGTGGGCTCGGCGGCGTTCCCCTCGCCGACCTCGACGCCGCCGTGACCGTCTTCGACGACGCCTGCTACGACTGCCTGCGCGCCCGGGTCGAGAGCGGCGGGTCGGAGCCCGCCGACGCGCCGACCGGCCGCCGGTCCGCCGTGCGCTACGCCGGCGCGGTGGCCGGACGCCGGACGATCCGGCTCCTGGCGGGCGACCCGGTGGCGGACACGGTCGTCGAGGTGCCGGGCGGCGAGCGGACCCTCCTCCCGATAC
The DNA here is from genome assembly GCF_005435235.1 of Halorubrum sp. GN12_10-3_MGM. Lineage (NCBI taxonomy): Archaea > Methanobacteriati > Methanobacteriota > Halobacteria > Halobacteriales > Haloferacaceae > Halorubrum > Halorubrum sp. GN12_10-3_MGM. Next base: position 203,454 of record NZ_SGUB01000001.1, on the reverse strand, counting down.
CGGGGTGCGGCTGCGGCGACGGCCCCGGGGACGCGCTCCCGCGCGACCACGCCGACCGCGGCCTCGACGAGGCGATCGACCGGGCGGAGCGCGCCGTCGACCGCCGGATCGGCGCGCTGGCGGAGGTCGGCGAGCAGGAGTCGTTCCCCGTGCCGTACTACGTCGCGCGGGTCGCGGACACCACCCCGTTCTCCGACGCCGACGCGGCGGACTTCGGCGGTGGCGCGGCCGCCGACTGGGACGCCGCGTTCATGAAGGCGCTCGGCGAGGGGCTAGAGCGGTACGCGGCGGGCGTCTACCGCGAGGCGTCGTTCACGCGCGCGCCGGCCGCGAACGTTCCGAACCCGGTCACCCCGGACGCGTTCGTCCGCCCCGACGGCGCCGAGGCGTACGACCGCGACGACCGGCTCCCGTGGGTCCGCGGCGAACGACTCGGGACGGGCGAACCGGCGAGCCTCCCGGCGGAGTTCGTTCACTTCCCGCCGCCGGAGCGGCGGTACCGGCCGCCGATCACGACCGGGCTCGGCCTCGGTAGCTCGGGTCCGGACGCCGCGCTCTCCGGGCTGTACGAGGCGATCGAGCGCGACGCGACGATGACGAGCTGGTACTCCACGACGGAGCCGCTCGGGCTCGACGTCGACGACCCGGGCTTCGCCGAACTGGAGAAGCGAGCGCGGGCGGAGTCGCTGTCGGTGACGCCGCTGCTCGTCACGACCGACGTGGACGTGCCCGTCGTCGCGGTCGGGGTCAGCCGCGAGGGCGACTGGCCGCGGTTCGCCGCGGGGTCGGGCGCCGACCTCGACCCGGCCGCGGCGGCGCGGAGCGCGCTCGCCGAGGCGCTCCAGAACTGGACCGAGCTCCGCTCGATGGGGCGGGAGGCGGCCGACGAGCAGGGGGCGGCGATCGGCCACCACGCCGACCTGCCCGGGGAGACGGCCGCGTTCTTCGACCCGGACGCGTCCGTCTCGGCCGAGGGGCTCGGGGAGCCGGAGCTGACGGGCGAGGCCGAGCTGTCGGCCGTCGTCGACCGCGTCGAGGCCGTCGGGCTCGACCCGTACGTCGCCCGGGTGACGACCCGCGACCTCGCTGCGGTGGGCTTCGAGGCCGCGCGGGTGCTCGTGCCGGGCGCACAGCCGCTGTTCACCGGCGACCCGTTCTTCGGCGACCGCGCCCGCGAGGTGCCGCGGTCGATGGGGTTCGAGCCCGCGCTCGACCGGCCGTACCACCCGTTCCCGTGACTGCGGCTGGGTCGGAGACGCCGACGGTGCTGTCCGACCCTCCCGGCGCCGACTGCCCGTGCCCGCGGATTTAGGTGGCTCGGGGTCGCGGGGGACCGTATGGACGTCGCACCCGACGCGGACGCGGAGGCGGTCGAGGCGGTCGACGGCGTGTTCCTCACGCAGGGGGCCGTCGGCGACGACGTGAGCATCCAGCGGTTCGAGATCGAACCGGGCGAGACGGTGCCCGAACACGACCACCCGCACGAGCAGGTCGGCGTGATCACGGCCGGGCGGCTGACGTTCGTCGCGGACGGCGAGGAGCGCGTCGTCGGCCCCGACGACACCTACGTGATCCCCGGCGGCGAGCCGCACGCGGCCGAGAACCGGACGGACGAGCCGGTCGTCGGCTTCGACATCTTCTCGCCGCCGCGGGCGGATCCGGACTGGGGGGAGTAGGCGGCCGCGGGAGTCGTCGGAGCGGGGGCGGGTCCGAGGAGGTGCCGGGCGGTCCGAGGCGCAAGTCGCCGCGGGGCGGATCCGGGGGGTACCCCGCCGCGGACCGGCCGATATCGCGCGTCTGCGATACCCGCAAGACGTACCGGACCGAAGGTGTGTTAGTGCTCGGGGCCTGATAACAGGTAATGGGAGTCCACGAACAGTACCCGTTCGATGTGGAGGCGCTCCGCACCGATTTCCCGATCCTCGATCGGCAGGTCGGCGGCGACCCGGAGACGGCCGGCGAGGGCGCGGGCGACGACACCCCGCTGGTCTACCTCGACAACGCAGCGACCTCGCACACGCCCGACCCGGTCGTCGACGCCATCTCCGACTACTACCGGAGCTACAACGCGAACGTCCACCGGGGGATCCACCAGCTGAGCCAGGAGGCCTCCGTCGCGTACGAGGAGGCCCACGACGCGGTCGCCGACTTCATCGGCGCGGCGGGCCGCGAGGAGATCGTCTTCACCAAGAACACGACCGAGGCGATGAACCTCGTCGCGTACGCCTGGGGGCTGGAGGAGCTCGGCCCCGGCGACAACGTCGTCCTCTCCGAGATGGAACACCACGCCTCGCTCGTCACCTGGCAGCAGATCGGCAAGCGGACGGGCGCCGACGTGCGCTTCATCGACGTCACCGACGAGGGGCGGCTCGACATGGACCACGCGGCGGAGCTCGTCGACGACGACACCGAGATGGTGTCGGTCGTCCACGTCTCGAACACGCTCGGCACCGTGAACCCGATCGGGGAGCTGGCCGACCTGGCCCACGATCACGGCGCGTACGTCTTCGCCGACGCCGCGCAGTCGGTGCCGACGCGCCCGGTCGACGTCGACGAGCTCGATGTCGACTTCCTCGCCTTCTCCGGCCACAAGATGTGCGGCCCGACCGGGATCGGCGTCCTCTACGGTCGCGAGGAGATCCTCGACGAGATGAGCCCGTACCTCTACGGCGGGGACATGATCCGGCGGGTCTCCTTCGAGGACTCCACGTGGGAGGACCTGCCGTGGAAGTTCGAGGCCGGAACCCCATCCATCGCTCAGGGGATCGGCCTCGCGGCCGCGATCGAGTACGTCGAAGCGATCGGTATGGACCGGATCGAGGCCCACGAGGACCTGCTGGCCGAGTACGCCTACGACGAACTCGACGAACTCGGCGGCGTCGAGATATACGGCCCGCCCGGGGACGACCGCGGCGGCCTCGTCGCGTTCAACGTCGACGGCGTCCACGCCCACGACCTCTCCAGCATCCTCAACGACTACGGCGTCGCGATCCGAGCCGGGGATCACTGTACGCAGCCGCTCCACGACGAGATGGGCGTCGCCGCCTCCGCGCGCGCCTCCTTCTACTTCTACAACACCGTCGAGGAGGTCGACGCCCTGGTCGACGCGGTCCGGGAGGCGCGCGACCTGTTCGCCTGAGGCCTCTCGGCCGGCGGCGTTCGACGCCGTAACGGGCCCTTCGGCGACGCTCGATCCCGTCAGCGGGCACTCCGGCGTGAGCCGCGCGCCCACGGCGTCGCGCCGCGTGCGGCCCAGAGAGAGAAATCCTCCGTACGTCCGGGAATTTTCACCTAATACTACCGGATAATCGCGTTTGAGGGGCGTGACAACGGTGATCGCGGAATTATTATACCGTTCCCGCGGCTACTGTTGGTAGAAGGATTACAACCGTCGTAGTAAGTTATTCTTCGACGAGTCGTCGCCAGCGCCACAACCCATGACCGACCAGACACCGCCGTCCGAAACACACGCGGACACGACCGCGGCCACCGACCGAGTCGAAACGACCGTCAGCGAGGAGAACCGCGAAGCGCCGATCGCCGTCCTCCAGATCGAGCCCGACGCCCGCTCCGCGGAGCTCTTCGAGACGTTCGCCGAGCGGATCACGGACCGCGTCCACGTCCGGTCCGTGAAGCGCCTCGCCGACGGGGTCGACGCCATCGAGACCGGCATCGAGGTCGGCGGCGAGCGGGTCGCGGTCGACTGCGTCGTGACCGAACAGCGGCTCCCGGACGGGCACGGCGTCGACCTCACCGAACGGTTGCGCGAGGTCGACCCGGCGCTCCCGGTCGTGTTCCACAGCACGTGTCCGAGCGAGGAGTGCGAGGCGGCGGCGTTCGGCGCCGGCGCGGACGCCTACTTCGAGAAGGGATCCGACCGCGGGCGATACGACGCGATCCTCGACCGGATCCGCGCGCTCGCCGACGCGCAGCGCAGGGAAGAAGGGGGCACGGGAACGGCTGCGACGCCGCGGACCGCCGGTTCGACCGGAGAGACGCTCCGCTCGGAAGAGTGAACTCGACGGGCTGGGCGGGAGGAGACGCCGCGCCGGTCGAGCGCCGTTGAGGACGCGTTACCGTTCGAGATCGACGGTGAGGTCGGTCGCGATCCACGCGTCGGTGTTGCCCTGTTCGGCGAAGACGGTCCGCTCCTCCGAGCAGCGGGTCGCGGCGACCGTCGGTCGCTCCTCGGTCGCCGGCTCGGCGTCCGGCTCGATCCGGTCTCCCGTTGTCATTACACCCCGCTCAGGGAGCGGCGGGCATATAGATTTCGGTCGGCCTAAACCAGCGGCGGCGATCCGGGCGGGGGATCGGAGGGCCTTACGTCGCGGCGGTCGTGCGCCGATCCGTGACCGACACGCTGTTCACGCCGCTTTCGCTTCGCGACACCGAGTTCCGGAACCGCATCATGCTGTCGCCGATGTGTCAGTACTCCGCCGACGACGGCCTGGCCACCGACTGGCACCGGGTCCACCTCGGCGCCCGCGCCGCCGGGGGCGCCGGGGTCGTGATGACGGAGGCGACCGCGGTCGAGGCCCGCGGACGGATCACGCCGGACTGCCTCGGGATCTGGTCCGACGAGCACGCCGAGGCGATCGAACCGATCGTCGAGTTCGTCCGGTCGCAGGGTGCGGCGCCGGGGATCCAACTGGCACACGCCGGTCGGAAGGCCTCACACCGGCCGCCGGCCGAGGGGGGCGACCCCATTCCGGGGGACGAGGCGGACGGGTGGGAGACCGTCTCCGCGACCGGCGAGCCCTACCCCCACGCGGAGGTCGGCGAGGACGGACTCGCCGACACCCGCCGGCTGGACGAGGCGGGGATCGACGAGGTGATCGACGCGTTCGCGGCCGCCGCGGAACGCTCGCGCGACGCCGGGTTCGAGGTCGCGGAGGTCCACGCGGCCCACGGCTACCTCCTCCACCAGTTCCTCTCGCCCGTCACCAACGACCGCGACGACGAGTACGGTGGAAGCTTCGAGGACCGCACGCGACTCCTGCGCGAGGTCGTCGCGGCCGTCCGCGACGTCTGGCCGGACGGGAAACCCGTCTTCGTCCGCATCTCCGCGACCGACTGGCTCCCCGACCGCGAGTCGTGGGACGTGGACGACTCGGTGCGGCTGGCCCCCCTCCTCGCCGACGCCGGCGCCGACCTGATAGACGTCTCCGGCGGCGGCATCCACCCGGACCAGGAGCTCCCGAGCGCGGGGCCGGGATACCAGGTGCCGTACGCCGAGGCGATCCGCGAGGGGACCGACGTGCCCGTCGCCGCGGTCGGCGGGATCACGGAGCCGACCCACGCCGACGCCCTCGTGCGGAACGAGCGGGCCGACCTCGTGGCGTTGGGCCGCGAGCTGCTCCGCCATCCGCACTGGCCGCTAGAGGCCGCCCACGAACTCGGCGCGGACGTCGAGTGGCCGGTCCAGTACCGCCGCGGCCGGTTCGACTAAGCCGGCCGCGCGACCGGCCGCGGGCGGCGGTGGCGTGAGAACCACACGCAGGCGCCGGGAACACTTATCAGGCTCCCGGGTGCCGACGGCGTATGGGCGACCTCGACTACCGGCCCTTCCCGGAGAAGCGCGAGGACGAGTTCAGCGCGTTCATGCGGTACGCCTTCTCTCCCGAGCAGGGGCCGTACGACCCCGAGGCCGACGACGACGACCGCGAGCACCTCGCCGAGTACCGGGGGCTGTTCGACGGCGAGGAGGCGGTCGCGGTGTGCGGCCACCACGACTTCACGCTCCGGATCCGCGGGCGCGACCGCGACGCCGCCGGCCTCTCCGCGGTCGCCTCCCCGCCGGAACACCGGCGCCAGGGCCACATCGAGCGGCTCCTCCGCGAGTCGCTGACGGAGTACCGGGAAGACGAGATTCGGTACTCCGTGCTGTGGCCGTTCGAACACCCCTTCTACCGCCGGTACGGGTGGGGGACGGTGAGTCGATATCGGTGGGTGAAGACGCCGCCAGAACAGTTGGCGTTCGCGGCCGACGCGACTGACGGAGGTGACGAAACGGGGAAATTCCGGCGGCTCGACGAGGGCGACTACGAGGCGGCGGCAGACCTCCTCGCCGCGACCGCGGACCGGTACGACTTCACGATGGCGCGGACGGCGGCGTGGTGGCGCGAGAACACCCTCCGCGGGTGGCAGACCGATCCCTTCGTCTACGGCCTCGGACGGGACGACGACCTCCGCGCGCTGCTGTCGTACACGTTCACCGAGCGCGACGACGGCGACGGGAAGGCGATGGTCGTCTCCGACGCCGCCGTCGCCGACCCGTCCGCGTGGGACGAGGTGTTCCGCTTCTGTCGGGACCACGACTCGCAGGTCGAGCGCGTCCGGCTCCGCCTCCCCGCGGACGTGAGCCTCCTCGACCGCGTCGACGACCCGCGGGCGGTGACCGAGGAGGTTCGCGCCGGACCGATGTTCCGGCTCGTCGATGTCCCTGCGGCGCTGCGAGAGCTGGCCCCCGACCCGGATCTCGACGCCGAGTTCACGCTCGCGGTCGACGACCCGCTCGTCGGCTGGCACGACCGACCGATCCGGGTGACAGTCGCCGGCGGCGAGGTCGACGCCGAGCGGGTCGACGCCGGCGGAGACCCCGGAAGCCCGGACGACGCCGACGTAGCGGCGGGAATCGGCCCGCTCTCGCAGCTGTACGCCGGGTACCGCGGCGTCGACGACCTCCGGGCGCACGGCGCGCTGGACGTCGGCGACGGCGCTTTCGGCGAGGGGCTCGCCGCCGACCTCGGCGCACTCTTCCCGCCGCGGCCGACGTTCCTGCGCGAGGCCTTCTGACCGGCGGCGGTGCGGCCGGTCTGGGCCGGGCGCGACCGCTGCCGGGCTTTTTATCCGCGCGCGCCGTAGCAGGTGGCATGAGTTCCCGCGACCGACGCGACGACGACCTCGAGGAGCGGCTCGACGAGCTCGAGGACGTGCTGGGCGAGCTCCGGGCCGACCTCCGGGAGAGCGAGCGCGACCGCCGGGGTCCCCCGCGGCCGCCGCGGCTCTCGGAGCTAGTGCGGTTCACCGAGCAGTACACCATCCCGACGGTCATCGCGCTGCTGGAGACGACGATCAAGTCGCTCGAACTGCTCCGGGGGACGCTCCGGCTCGCGGACCCGGGGCGGAGCGTCGCCGAGGGCGCAGAGGGGGCGGGCGACCGCCTCGCGGACGTGCGCGACGGCGCGACTGCCGGGCTCTCGCGCTCCCTCTCGGAGCTCCGGACCGCGCTCTCGGAGGCCGACCTCCCCGAGGACGCCGCCTCGCGCTCGATCATCGCCGACGCGCGCGACCTCACCGCGGAGATCGAGTCCCGCATCGACGAGGGGCGCCGCGAGGCGGACGCGGCGCGCGACCGGCGGCTGGGCGGCGACCCCGACGGCGACCGCAACGCGCGGAGCCGAGGGGACGCCGAGGAGCGGTCCGACCGAGGCGACGGCGCGAACCCCGTCCGGATCGACGTGACCGAACCCGGCGAGAGCGACGACGCGGGCGACGAGGCGCCCGGTGAGGGCGATGCGAGCGGTGACGCCGCCGACGAGCCGCCGGAGGTCGACGTGGAGTCCGAGCTGGAGTCGATCAAACAGCAGGTCGACGGCGACGCGGCCGAGACGAGCGGCGATGCGGCCGACGCGAGCGACGACGCGCCCGGAGCGGACGACGAGGACGCGGCCGGCGGAGCGAACTGAGCCGCGGAGTCAAAAGGACGCGCCGAGGCGGTCGGCGACGCGCTCGGCCGAGTCGAGGAGCAGCGCCGCATCGTCGGTGAACACCTCCAGCGCGACCGTCCCGCCGAAGTCGTCGAGCTCGGACGCGACGAGGTCGTAGTCGACCTCGCCGGCCCCGACCGGGAGGTGGGTGTCGCCGCGGCGGCGCACGTCGTGACAGTGGAGGTGCGAGATCCGGTCGCCGTGGCTGCGGAGGAACCGCCTGATCGCCTTGTTGCCGCCCTCCATGTACGCGTGGCCCACGTCGAAGCAGATCGGCGTGTCGGTCTCGCGGGCGAGGTCGCCGAGGACCGAGAGCTGGAGCCCCGCGTGCTGGTGGCCGACGTTCTCGACGACGACCTCGACGCCCGCCTCGCGGCCGACGTCGGCGACGCGCCGGAGCTGGTCGGCCGCGGTCTCGCGGAACGCCACGTCGTCGCGGTCGGCGGAGGTGGCGTGGAGGACCGCCTTCTCCGCGCCGAGGTCGCCGGCCGCGGTCAGGAGCCGGCGCTGGTAGTCGACGATGGCGTCGTTCACCTCGGGGACGTAGCTGGCCAGTCGCTGGCTGTACGGCAGGTGGACGAGCAGGTCGCGGCCGCCGAGCGCGTCCGTCAGGCGGCCGGGGTCGACCTCGTCCGGCACGAGCGTCGGCTCGCCGACGCCGAGTTCGCAGAAGTCGAACCGCGCCGGCGACGCCGCGAGGCGGTCGAGGTCGTCGCCGACCGTCACCCCGATGTCCATGCCGGACGGTGGGTGCGGCGACTTCTTATAAATAGCGTCGGCGGATCAGTCGTCCGCGAGCGGGTTGTCGAGGTCGATGTCGCCGGCGTCGATCTCCGCTTCGACCTCGCGGACCGCGGTCACCATGTTCTCCGTCTTGCCGTACGCGATGTCGCGCGGGAGGAGCTTCAGCCCGCAGTCGGGCGAGATCGTGAGCTTCTCCGGCGGGACGACGCGGAGGCCCTGCCGGATGTTCGCTTTGATCTCCTCGACCGGCTCGACCTCGGCGGTGTGGGCGTCGACGACGCCGAGCGCGAGGTCGGGCTCGAACTCGGGGTCGGTGAACGTCGGGATCTGCTCGAAGTCGCCGTTACACAGCTCCACGTCGAACTCGTCGATCGGGTAGTCGTTGATCTCGGGGTAGATCCGCGAGTAGTCGCCGTAGCAGACGTGGAGGCCGATCCGGACGTCCTCGTCGATGCCCGAGACGATGCGTTCGAGCGCCTCGCCGACGATGGCGTGGTCCTCCGGCGTCGTCGCCAGCGCGGGCTCGTCGATCTGGATGTAGCGCGCGCCCGCCTCGACCAGCTTCTCAACCTCCTCGTTGACGAGGTCCGCGAGGTCGTACACGAGTTCCTCGGTGGAGGGGTACGCCTCGTTGAACGCCCAGAAGCCGAGCGTGTACGGCCCCGTGATCGGGACCTTCACCGGGCGCTCTGCGACGTTCGAGGTGAACTCGAACTCGTCGACGAGCCACGGCTCGTCGTACGCAACCTCCTCGACCACGCTCGGCTTGTCAAAGTAGTTGTGGCCCCACACCTTCACCGGCCCGTTGAACTCGTAGCCGTCGATGCGGTCGGCGAAGAACTCCACCATCTCGTTGCGGCGCATCTCGCCGTCGACGACCGTGTCGAGCCCGGCGCGCTCGTGTTCGTGCGTGATGAGCCGACAGGCGTCGTCGTGCGCCTCTTCGAGGTCGGACTCGTCGAACTTCGAGTCGGGGTCGTCGACGAGCTCGTCGGCGCGGTTGAGCCACTTCGGCTTCGGGTACGAGCCGACGACGGTCGTGAGCAGGAACGCGTCGTTCGGGTGGTCGTCCGGACGGAACTGGTCGCGGTTGGCGGACGGGTTTCGGACCATTAATCGAGCACCTCCGCGGCGTCGGCGAGGGCGTTCAGCTTCGCGCGGTACTTGTTCGTCGGCAGGTAGAACAGCTCGGTGTTCGGCGTGAGGTACGTCCGGTCGAACCCCTCCAGCGGGATCTGCGACTCGAACCACTCGACGCGCTCCGCGATCGTCTCCGGCTCCTCGACCAGCGTGTTCTGCCCGTCGACGAGCCCGAGCGACAGCGAGTCGGTCGAGCCGAACTCCTGGACGTTGTAGACGGTGTCGTCCCGGTCGCCGGCGACGAGGTCAAGCCCGAGCGCGTCCGCGCCCGCCTCGTCGACGAGGTGCGCGTACAGCTTCTCGCCGAGCGCGCCGTAGAACGTCTGGACGACCACGTCGGCGTCGGTCGCGTCGGCGACCGTTGAGATGGCGTCCGTCGCGCCCGCCTCCTCGCCCTCGGCGGGCGGGTTCGTGACGAGCGACGGTTCGAGGAGGAACAGCGTCTCGTGGTCGGGGAACGCCTCGACCTCGCCCGCGAGGAACTCGGCGATGGCGGCCTGGAAATCGGCCTCGTCGCCGCGGTGTTCGTCGGTCGCGAGGTCGGCGAGCGAGTACGGCCCGGGAAGCGTCGCCGCGAGCGACGCGTCGTCGACCCCGTCGGCGTCGGCGAGCAGGTCGGTCGCCTTCTCCAGTTCGCCCGCCACGTCGCCCGAGAAGTCGAGGTCGTCGACGACCCGCGGGTCCCGGTAGAAGTTGTTGTTGTCGTAGTACCGGACGATGCCGCCGGTCTCGACGGCGTCGCTGACGGTCAGCGGGTGCGCGATCATGTCGTCCCAGCGGCCCTGCCCCTCGGAGATCAGGTCGAGGCCGGCGTCCAGCTGGTCGTCGACGTACTCGGCGCGCACCTCGTCGTACGCCGCCACGATCGCCTCGCTCTCGTCGCCGCTCAGGAGGTCCCCCTTCTGGTGGCCCTTCAGGTCCGAGAGCGTCTCTTTCGCCCGGTCCGGGAGCGGATACAGCCCCGGCGTCGCCGCGACACGTTCGGTCATCACCGATCGTTGGATATACCGTCGTATAATATTTGCTAATGCGCGTTATGTTTTGTAGTAATCAGTTGCCGAGCGACCCCGCTACGCCCGACGCAACGCCAGTACCGTGAGCGTCTCGAAGGGGAACGACTCCTCGACGACGACCTCGTGGTCGAACCCGGCCTCCTCGATGAGTGCGAGCACCTCCTCGTACCCGGTGAGCGAGGAGACGAGCAGGAGGACGACCCCGCCCGGCGCGAGGACGCGCCCCACGTCGGCGAGGAACGGTTCGATGAGTTCCCGGCCGGACTCGCCGCCCGAGAGCGCGTGTTCCATCCAGTCGCTCCACTCGTTTTCGGGGTCGGTCGGGAGGTACGGCGGGTTGAAACACACCGTGTCGAACGCGTCCGCGCGGAACGGCGAGAGCAGGTCGGCGACGACGGCCCCGACGCCGCGGTCGCGCGCCTGTCGCGCGGCGTGCGGATTGAGGTCGCTGCCGACCACGTCGAGGTCGCGCTCGCTCGCCACCCGCGCGGCGACCCAGCCCGACCCCGTTCCGACCTCCAGCACGCGGCCGCGCGCCTCCGCGACCGCCGCCTCCGCGAGCAGGCCGGAGTCCTCGGCCGGCTGGTAGACGACGGCGTCGTCGAGACCCCGGCGCGCCGCGAGGTCGCCCTCGCTCGCGTCGTCGGTCATCGGTCGGCCTCCCCGGCGTCGCCGTCGGTCGCTTCGCCGGCGTCGTCGGCGTCGACATCGGCGCCGTTCGGGTCGGCGGAGCCGGGCCGCGTCGCCGCCCGGCCCTCGACCGCCGCGTCCAACTGCGGCCCGGAGGCGCCCTCGGCGCGAGCGGAGAGCGTCTGCTGCGGGAACGGGATGACGATCCCCTCGTCCTCGAGCGCGCCCTTCATCGCGTTCATCGCGGCGGTCCGGGTCCGCCAGCGCTTCCGCATGCTCGGGTTGCGGATCCAGTAGCGCAGGCCGAGGACGACCGCGGAGTCGTCGAAGCGCTTCGTCACGGCGTTCGGCTCGGGCATCTCGGCGACGTCCTCGACGCCCGCGACCGCCTCCTCGACGACCGCGACCGCGCGCTCGACGTCGGTGTCGTAGTCGACGCCGACCTCGACCTCCACCCGGAGCCGGTTCCGCCGCGATCGGTCGACGATCGACCCCGACCGGACCTCGTCGTTCGGCATCGTGATCACCTCGCCGTCGAACGACCGGAGCCGTGTGCTCATGATCGATATCTCGGTGACGGTCCCCTCGTGGTCGCCGATCTCGACCCAGTCGCCGACCTCGAACGGCCGGGAGAACATCAGCACGAACCCGGCCAGTATCGCCCCGAGCGTCTGGCGGGCCGCCATGCCGACCACGATGCCGAGGAACCCCGCGCCGACGAGGAGGCTGCCGACGTTGTCGGTGAACAGCCCCACCACCGCGAGGACCGCCGACGTGTAGACGGTCAGCTGCGTGATTCGCAGGATCACCTCCTGCTGGTGTTGCGAGATCGACGCGCTCTCCGCACCGATCTCGCGGATGACGCCCCCGAGGAAGTCGGTGAGCGCGTACGCGATAGCCAGGAGGATCACGCTGAGGACGACGTTCGACACCTGATCGGCGCTGAGCGCCGACTGCGCCGTCTCGAAGAGCGCGCCGCTCCGGTCCCACACCGCGATCAGCGTGATCGCCCCCGCGGCGGTGGCGACGCCGACCCCCGCCGACAGCAGGAGCCGCTGGGTGGAGGAGAGGTCTCGGTCGCCGTGGCGCAGCCGTCGCGTGAGGTACCGGACGATCAGCACGGCGGCGACGATACCCGCGGAGGCGGCGAACCGCTCCGCGTTGCCCGTGAGCGCGCGCTGAACCGCCGCCACGAGGCCGATCCACCCGGCCATGTCACGCCCCCGTGGGCGAGCCGCGCTCGCGGGCCAGCTCCGCCAGCGCGGCGAACGCCGCCGGGTCCAGCTTCCCCGGGCGACTGCGCAACAGCTCCTCGTCGGCCGCGTCGACGACGGCCTCCGGCTCGTCGAGCCCGGAGATGTGCGCCGTGTTCCGCACCGCGTTCCGCACCGTCTTGCGCCGCTGGGTGAACAGCGCCTTCACGAACCGGAGGAAGAACGCCTCGTCGCCGACGACGTAGTCGGGGTCCCGCGGCGCACAGCGCACGACGGCGCTCTCGACGGCCGGCTGCGGGTCGAACGCCTCCTTCGGGACGCGCTCGACGATCTCTACGTCGGCGTAGTGCTGCGCCGACACCGAGAGGCGGCCGTACTCGGACTCGCCCGCCGACGCCACCATCCGGTCGGCGAACTCCGCCTGGAACATCAACACGAGCGGCTTCTTCTCGGGGAGCAGGCGGAAGGCGATCTCCGAGGAGACGCCGTACGGGAGGTTGGCGACGCAGGCCGAGAACGGCGGGAGGTCGACGTCGAGCGCGTCGCCCTCGACCACGTCGAGGAGGCCGTCGGCGACGGCGGCGGCGAACTCCTCGCGGAGGAAGTCGGCGAACGCCCCGTCGCGCTCGATCACGGTGACGCGGCCGGAGTCCGCGGTCCCGTCGGCCGTCGCCGCCGCCAGCAGGCGGTCCGTGAGCGCGCCCGCGCCGCCGCCGATCTCGAGGAGGTGACTCCCGTCGGCGTCGGCCGGGAGGTAGCCGGGGATCCGGTCGAGGACCCGGTCGTCGACGAGGAAGTGCTGGTCGCGGTCGGGGTCCGCCCGCGCGCCGGCCCGCCGCGCGAGCGCGTCGGGATCGCGGCTCCCGTAGCCGGCGGCTTCACCCGTCGGTGAGTCGGTCATGGCCGGGATACACGCGGTGTTCGGGTAAAAGTCTCGTTTCGGGGGCGTCGCGGCGGCGGATCGCGGCGACTCCCGGTCGTGCCCACGGTCGCGGGGGGCACGGGCCGCCCGTCGCTCACTCCTCGCGGCCGACGAACGTCCGGTACTTCAGGTCGTCCTCGCGGATCTCCTCGACGATCCGTTCGAGGATCACCTCTCGGGGACGGTGGAGCCCGGAGATGCGCTCCTCGACGTCGGCGAAGCTCTCGAACGGCCCGCGCTTCCGCTCGTCGAGCAGGTCGTTCCGCAGCTTCTTGCCGATCCCCGGCAGCAGATTCAGCTGGTGGAGCCGGAGGGTGATCGGGCCCGCCTCGTTGTAGAAGTCGACGAACCGCTCCTCGTCGGCCTCGACGATCGCCTCGGCCGCGTACTCGATCTCCGCGGCCGCGTTCCGGGTGAGGCCGTCGAAGGAGACCTCTCGGTAGCGGCCGACGTTGGGCCCGTCCAGCCCGAGCCGGTCGCCGACGGAGACGTCCGCGTCAGCGGCGAGCATCAGCTCGTACAGCGCGAACGAGTCGTCGCCGAGCCCGTACGCCACCGGCGACTTGCGGGACTGCGGGCGGTCGTCGTCGGGACGCCCGTTCGGCAGCACGTCGAGGAGGACGGCGGTCGGTCCGTCCCGGCCGTCGCCGGCGGCGTCTTCGTCCGGCGTCTCCCCGGCGTCCGCAGCGGCGTCGCCGCCCGTTCGGTCGTCCTCCGGCGTCCCGTCGCCGTCGGCGTTGTCCATGTATCGTTTAACGCTCCGAGCGGTGAAAAAACCGCTGCCGGGGCCGCGGCGACGGCGGCCGCCGCCGGGCGGATTCAATAGCGTCGAGTGACACGTGATACCATGGCAGAACCGGAGCCGACGGCGGTGATGCGACTCGTCGAGACGTTCCCGGGGGGGACCGCCGGGGCGGGCGGAACGGATCGCGGCGGAGCGAGCGGAGCGGAGGACGCGGCACGGGTCGACGAGCTCCTCGACGGCGCGTACGGCGCGCTGACGCGGGACTGGTACCCCGAGCTCCGCCGCCGAGCCGCGGCGCACGCGGACGGCGACTGCCTCCGCGAGCGCGTGCTCGAACACGTCGAGGCGGTGCCGTCGTTCCGCCTCTCCGACGGGCCGACGCCCCTGACGGAGCGGCGAGAGGCGCTCGCGGAGGCGGCGGCGCTGCGCGACGAGGTCCGCGAGATAGCGGAGTGGTACGGCACGCTCCGGACGCGGCTGGAAGGGGACCGAGCGTCGCTGACGCGCGGCGAGCGGCTGCTCCACGACTTCGGATACGCGCTCGCGCACGTCCTGTTCCTCGGCGCGTCGTCGCCGAGCGCGGTCGTCCGGCGACTCCGGCTGGCGTACCGCTCCGTCGGCGTGCGGATCGACGAGACCGCGTCCGAGGCGGGCATCGAGGAGACGACGTTCACCTGCCCGTACCGGAGCGTCGCCGCCGGAACGTGCGGCGACCGGTGGGTCTGTCACGAGAAGCTGGACCGCGTCGACGACGGGTACGTGTCGTACCTGGCCGAGCGGGGGATCGCCTACCAGCGGCCGCGGGGCTGTACGGACTCGGAGCGGTGTCGCTCGACAGTCGCGCGCGACGGGCCGGCGCGGTGGTGGCCGAAGACCCCGCCGGCGGCCGTCGGCGTCGACTCGTGACCCGGGACCGTGACGGCGACTCCGTGGTGGCCGGCGATCCGGAAACGGATCCGCGTCGACTGCGTCGGATCCGCCGCGGCTACGACGCGTGGGCGCGGGTCTACGACTGGTTCGCGCGAGCTACGGCGTCCGTCGGCGGCGTCCGGGCCGCCTGCGTCCGCGCGCTCGACCTCGCCCCCGGCGACACGGTCGTCGAGTTCGGCTGCGGGCCGGGAGTGAACCTCCCCGCGCTCCGCGACGCGGTGGGGCCGAGCGGGCGCGTCGTCGGCGTCGACGTCTCGCCGCGGATGCTCGACCGCGCGGCCGGGCTCGTCGAGCGGCACGACTGGGGGAACGTCTCGCTCGTCGAGGGCGACGCCGAGCGCCCGCCCGTCGCGGCCGCCGACGGCGTCCTCGCGACGTTCGTCACGTCGCTGTTCGCCGACCCGTACCGGGTCGTGAGCCGCTGGTGCGACCTCGCGGACGCCGTCGTCGTCGCGGCGTTTGTCCCGGAGGGGAACGGAGCGGCGAACGCCGCGCTCCGGGCGTTCGTGGCGGTGAACGGTCGCCTCTTCGACGCGCGGGGCGACGACCCGCTCGGCAGGCTCGCGGAGCGCACCGCCGCCGCGCGTCGCGCGCTCGACGACGGCGCCGCGGTCCGGGAGCGCGATCAGCGGCTCTTCGGGACGATCGCCGTTGAGACCGGCCGGAACCGGTGACGCACGGGGGCCGACGACGCGGGGCGGGGGCGGCCGCGCGTGCTCACTCGGAGACCGGGACGGAGACGACCGTCGCGTCGGCGTTCCGGATGACGCGCTCGGTCGTGCTCCCGAGCAGGTCGCCGGCCGCCGCGTCGAGGCCGCGTTTGCCCATCACGACGGCGTCCGCGTCGACGGCGTCGGCGTACGCCGCGATCTCGTGGGCCGGGACGCCGGACTCGACCGCGGTCTCGCTGTCGATGCCGGCGTCCGCGACGGCCGTCGCGACCCGGTCGACCGCCGCTTCCAGCTCGTCGCGGCGCTCGGGGTCGTCGTCGTCGAACTTCTCCGGCTTGCCGGACCGGTCGTACATCGGGATCTCCTCGACGACGCCGAGGACGTGTACCGTCCCGTCGGCCGCCGTGACGTCGATCGCGTCGTCGACCGCGTCGAGGGCGGCGACGCCCTCGCCGGTCGGAACGAGGGTGGTCTGGTACATGCGGCTCGACATACGGGCGGAAATCTGAAAAAACGTGGCGACGGACCCCCCACCGGGCCGGAAGAATCTCGCGGTCAGGCGTACTTCGCGACGACGTCGAGGATCTCGTCGAGCTCCTCGCCGTCGAGCGAGTAGCGCTCTTGGGCGAACACCGAGCGGAGCTCCGTGCGGTCCTCCGGGAGTAGGTCGGTGATTTTCACGGCGGTCGGCACGTCGACCTGGTCGAGGTCGGTCAGCTCCTCGACGAGCTCGCGGGACTCGTCGGCGTCGAGGTCCGCGAAGCGGTTGACGTGTTCGATCGCGCGGGCAAGCTCGTAGCGGAGATCGCGGTCCTCGTCGGCCGCGCGCTCGTCTTCGATCTCCACGAGGATCTCCTTCGCCTCGGAGGTGGTGACGTACTCCTCGTCGAGCTTCTCTTTGAATATTGTCATAGGGTGTCGGTATTCACAAGAACTTTTTTGACGCTACTGTGCGTGGGTGATACCACGTGATCGGTTGATGCCACAGTCATATCCTGATTTCTATCAACGCAAACGGGAGTATCTATCGGAAGCCGTTGAGAGCGGGGAAGTGGCTTCCGAGGATAAGGAGGCAATAGAGGATGTGGTATATGCCTTCGATGAGGATCGGCCCGAGGTACCGAAACCGACGTGGAGTGATGCTCCCTCACGACTTACGTCATATCGGGAGGCGTCGACGCTCGCCAACTGGATGTACCACTTGACCATCTGGGCGAAGTATCTCACTCTCACCGATACGACGGCAAAAGAGATCAATCAGGTAGCGGGAAAGATGATCCGCGGTGAGCTTGCCGACAAAGACGAGATAACGAAAGGGTCGGCCCGAGCCTACCAAAATACGGCGCGGATCTTCTATCGCTTCCACGACGATCTTGAGGTAGATTACGATGAGATACAAGTGTTTGAACAACAGAGCACGGGCGTCGACCCATCGGATATGCTAACCCAAGAGGAGGTCGATAAGGTGCGTGAAGCGCCTGATAATCCGCGGGACGAGGCTGTCGTCTATCTCTTGCTCTACACGGGGCTTCGGAACACAGCTCTCCGAACGCTCCGAATCGGGGATGTCGATCTGGACACAGAGAACGGGCGGTACTACGTGAATACCGACGCCGATGGACTCAAAGACTTTTCTCGTCCGAACCAGCCCCGCCCGCTTCTCGGCGCTGTCGGGGCAATCCGTGCGTGGCTTCGGTACCACCCCGACCCCGACAACGAAGATGCGTATCTCATTACAGGACGCCCGAAGTGGGGGCGGGTCGATCCCACAGAGCCAGTCTCGGATCGGACTATCTCACGGGTGATGGAGAAAGTAAAGGAGGAAACGGGGATCGACAAGCCACTTCATCCCCACATGATGAGACACAATTTCGTCTCAATCTGTAAACGGGAATATAACCAAGACAACGAAACGGTGAAATTTCTGATCGGCCACGATCCCGACAGCAACGTCATGAGTACGACGTACAACCACCTTTCAGGGGAAGACTACGCCGTCAAAGCCGAGATTGGTGCGGGAATCCGCGAGGAGGGAGAGTCCTCGTTATCCCCCGAGGAATACTGTCCGAGTTGCGGGGAGCCGCTACCCGACAACGCGAAGGCCTGCGTTCGGTGCGGGACCGTGTTCACGCCCGACGCGAAGTCGGCACAGAATGCGATAGAAGACGCGGTACACGAAGGCGCAATGGAAGCAGACACGGACGCCGAAAAGGACGCTGTCGACGCCGTCCGCACGTATATCCAAGAGAATCCAGAAGTCGCAGCAGAGAACCCTGAGCTTGTAGAGAAGTTTCTGGGAGACGAGTGATTTGGCCCGCGGGAACGACGGGTGCGTCACCGCACGAGTATCAGTCGGCGGGCGTTTCCGTCTCGCCACGGACCGAGGCTGATACCACCTGCCGTTCGTCGCCGCCCCCCTCGACTTCGAGGATGAAGCGGGCAACGTCGGCGGCGGGGTTGTCGGCCTCTGCGAGAGTACGGACGTGTTCTGTGGTGACGGTCTGAGTATGTCCTTTTGTCATTGAAGACCTGTCGGCGCAACCGTGTGACGGGTTGTCCAACAAAGGATCACGTCCTATCTCTCGCATTACACGATTTGTGTGTCCACTATTTGAATCCCACGGCAGAACTACCGAACGAGCGTGAAACCTTGCTGTCCGATATATAAGTTTATCTTACGTTCACACACCTAATCAAGATTTTTGTATCCACACCACGAACTACATAGTAGACTAACCAGTCCGAGTTTCGCTCGATAAGGTGGGGGAACGAGGCGCACTAACGCCTCTGTGAGACAGACACGATGGGACTGTGTCCGTATCATTCTACGTTCTCTCCGCTAAAAACGGTTCGGGTCAATCGGATCCGCGACGAGTGACGCCGTCGGGTCTGTCAATCCAACGATGGCAGACACCAGCGAAAACGACGACAGTAACGCGACGGAACAGATCAAGGATGTCGACGACAGCGGACGGGGGGTCGAATAGTGTCGACGGGACTATCCGCCGATCTACAAGATCGCTACGACCCTGACGACGGACGCGATCCCTACCGTCAGCCCGCGGTCCTTCGTTGTGCGTTTCAGAAACACGTCTTATCGCTTCGAGACGCTGCCGAGGCAATTAGCGAGGCGTTTGATATTGATGTGTCGAAAAGTACCGTCGGTCGTGCGAAGAAGGAATACGACATCCGTCACGCGGAAAAAGACGGGGTTTTCGCAGACGTGCTGGAAGGAGTCGATGGAACAGAGCCAGGGCAACCACCGAGTTTCTATATCCAGCGAGAGGATTCGACGCCAGTCCACCCCTACGACACAGACTGCTTCGAGCCAGTCCCGTTAGAGGGGGGTGGTGCGTGGGACGATACACTGTCGACAACACCCCACTTCCGCCCTTCTCATGACTCCCAATCTACGGAGTCACCCACTCACACCAGCAATCCCAACTCAGACCGCGGGACAGGGGTATATAAAGGCCCGACTGACGTGACACCGAGTGATTACCGAGTCACAAAGCAGCACAGAGACGAGTCATTGGTCGCGCCGCCGTCAGCCCCGTATAGCGAGGACTTCCCTGCGAAGTATGTCGCCTGTGGGTGCGGCAACTGCGACGAGCGTCACTTCCTTGACGGCGACGGGGGATCGATTGACTGTCCCGCACCCATCCCCGTGACCCTCGCAGGCGCTCGTCGTATCTATCGCAAAGCCGAGGGCGCGAACGTCGCTGCCGATGACCGCGACGGCGACGACGTACAGCGCGGGACACAGAAATACTCGAAAACGACAAAGGCGGACTCGGCGGCGTTCCGAGCAAACGGCCCGAATCCAACAAACGGCGACGGCTACACCGCCAACGGGCCGATTTGTACGGACCACATTACGACGGTGCTCGTAAGTCTCCGTCCGTCGCCCACAGATGTCCGTGAGAAGCTCGTGACGCCGTACACGCTCGTCCAAGATACGAAGGACTCATGGGCCGAAGCCCGCGACGAAATTCCGAGAAACGTCGGAGAGGGCCTTCTCTCGTACGTGTGGAGCCTCGCAGGGACCGATGACTGGGCCACGCCGCACGTCCATTGCTACCTGTATTACTATGACCGATTCGACGCCGTCGAACGTTCCGATTTCACTCGGATGGTGACGAGATACCTCAACGCGGCAGCCTTCGGGTCCGTGGAGTCACACATAGAGATCAAAGACGACGGGGATGACGGGAAACCGCATGACGGCGGGGACTCCCGTGGCGGTGGGGACTTCGATGGTGAAACCACCAAACAGTCCGCCGCCAACGACACCGCCGCCGTCGAAAGTCAGCCCGTCGAGTACGCCCCCGACGACGTGGAACTCACGGACGGCGTCGTTCGTGTCGAACCTGACCCACTCCTCGCCAACCCCGAGAGACTGTCAGCAAAGACGAGCGGGACGGGTGTGTTTGACGACATCCTTCGTGACGAGACGGGCGCAGACCGACTCACCGACGGCGACGTACAATCCCGTGGGGCGATTTACCTCGCAAAGCAATTCCCGCAACTCGCGCTCAAAGGGGCCGAACCTGACGCCGCGGTCGAGACAGCAGCGTTCATCGATGTTGCCTCAGACAACCGCCACACGTTCGGCGGCAGTCAGAATCACACGAAACTTGCTGATGCGATGGACACCCTTCGAGAATTTGAGGCGGAGTCTATCCCATAGGGTCGACCAGATTAGTTGTGGTTTGGTCCGTTGGTCTCCATGTCCATGGTATACCGTTCTCGTATCTTTCCGTAGTAGGAGGTGCCTGAAGTCTCACAGCGGGACAGAGCGTATGAAAATGCGACTGCCATGAGAGCGGTCCAAGATCTAATGAGACTTCCCTCTGGTACTATCCCTCCAACAATACCAAGTGCGAAACAAACAGGGACCGCTAACAGGAGTACACTAATTGTCTCCTTTCTATACGGACTCGTCCAGAGAAGGATTATCGGGATACCAAAGAGGTAGAACGATGAGCTGAGGCTGATTAAGCCCACGTCGGAGCTTCCACTTAGAATGAGAACCACAAATCCAAACAACATAGTCCCATACAGAATCCAACCGAACGAGCCGACCCACGTCCGAGTAGGCATCCGACGAGAAGGACCACTATCGCCCGCAGACGCTTCTTTGCTGGATGTATTGGCACTATCTGAATCGTTGTGGTTCTCTGTATTGGACTCAAAGTGTTCATCCGCAACTGCCTGAAGGCTCTCACTTGCCTGCGTCGAGGACTGCCAGTCGTCTAACCCTGCGTTCTGTCCACGACTCCCACTACTCACGTTCGACATCTTCGGGATGTGGTGATCGTGGGCTTGGTTGTGACAATCCCGACAGAGCGTCACAAGATTGCTCGTGTCGTGTGATCCGCCCTTGCTTTTAGGCACAATATGATGGCAGTGTAGTTCGGCGTTCCCTGCCGCGCCACCACGTCGACCACAGTTCTGACATTGATATTCGTCCCGCTGGTAGACCGCACGGCGACGTTCATCCCAGTCGTGTGGGTACGAGTCCCACCCGTCAGCCATTACACAAACGGACAGCGAGTCAACCAATAAGCGTTTGGCAGGGTTTTGCGCGCGTGCGCATGTCACCCTACGAAGGGTACGTATCCTCCCCGTTGAGGGACGGTACGGGACGGCGGGGTGGTTGCCCGCCGTAGTCCATTACAGAACATACCCGAGAAGCGGGCAAACAGAGGTGAACTTATTCCCTCAGCAAATAGCGCCAACGCGGCGTAATTGTATCGTCCGTAACGTCGATGCCTGCTTCTTTCAGCCTGTCATAGAACAGGCCTACATCATTAGTTAGAATCTGCCCAATTTTCTCCTCCAACTGCGAAATCTTCCAGTCGCCATCGATCTCTGTGGGATATGGGATGATGGCTAAACCACTATCTATAATCACTATATTTACTGAATAGATCGGGGAGCTGTTGTGATACACAAAGGCTGTGTCTGATTTACAGGGACCAGCGTATATTTCAGTTCCTGTAACTCCTCGACTCTCGACGTGCGTAATGTTCACTCCCAAAAGTATAATGTGTATAGTAGTAATGTAGTCATATGGACATAACACTTGGTAAAATTGTTAGCTATGTAGTTGGCATACCGCTGGTTCTTGTTTCTCTGCTGCTTACGATTCAGTCATTCCTTGGCTTAGTGCCATTAGTGCTAGGACTGCTCATTCTCCCGCCGATTAGACGCTTAATCGCTAGTAGAGCAGGGATTAATTTTTCGCGTGGTGCTACTATTGGAATCGGAACGTTCGCAATAATAGCTGCCGTCGCCGTTCTTCTTGTTGTCGCGTTATCAGGTGGCGGCGGTGGTTCCATCCCAGGAGCAGATGTCTCGAATGTTAGTGTCTCAGCTCAAGATGCTTCACCACCAGACGCCAGTCAATCACTTGAAATCAGATGGAACTCCCGAGCACAGTCTGCTGTCGATTTGGACGCGGAGGATCTTTCCACTTATAGATCTAATGATGGAGAGAAGTTTGTCGTTGTACGGATGGAAATCACAAACACAGGCGACAATCAGATAGAGTTGACACCACGGCTACTACGATTAGAATCTAATGGAGTCGTATATGATTACCAGGGACTGTTCGGCTCTGGTAACAGCCTATCCAGTGTCTCTCTCAACCCTGGTGCGTCATACTCAGGGCTGACCGTATTTTCTGTGCCAGAAGATACGTCATCGGCTCAGCTTCAAGTAAATCAAGAGGCATACTTTGATCAGAATGTTTCGGTTTCGTTTACTGAGGACACAGATCTGGCTATGAACGTATCCGACTAACAGTTGTCGGCCCACCAACTTGCTCGGGACTACCTGACGTGAGGGTGAACGATTTGACGTAGGTAGATGTTTGACACTATTTGGTAAAATTCTGTGAGTGAGTCGGCGGGGTGATCGGGATTCTTCCCTCACACAACAATCCCCGTGGGGAGTCCTGCGGGCCGACCTATCCTGTGCGGAACGCACAGCGGTATCCCTGCCCGCAGGGGTGCCTGTAACCCGTGAATATCCACGGCAAAACGGCGCGAAGGGGAACACCTCCCTACATGTTGATATACTCTGTCTGCTCTGTAATCAACGTGGTGGTGGGTTAGAGCGCCTAAAACGCCTCTGTTTGGGTGTCTGTTTAAAGAAGTATCAAAATCCAATAGTTTCAAGTGGTATCCGCGATACAGTCTATACGTCGAACCCGCCCCAGGCAGAAGATGCCCGCGGTGTAGGGACCGCGAGCGGGTGGGTTCGATGTCAGAGCAGAACCCATGTCGACCAACGCAACCACGGGCGATAAGCCCAACGACGGACGCAACAGCGACGAGAGTATCACGGAGACGGCGGCGACGGCTCCGCATCCGCTCCGAGCGGAGATAGCGAAATGTGCGCCTTACGCGGCGAATCACGGTGATTCACTATGAGTCAGTCACACAGTTGGACGTGGAACACGGAGCGCACCCCCGACTTTGGCAGTATGTCGACCGTTCCGATCCCTTCGGACTCCGCCGTTCGGGACGTGGCTGGCAACGCCCGCTGCCTCGATGCCGACGCCGACGTGGTGACTGCCAACACGCACGGCTTAGTTCCGCCACAGATTGCCCTCGATCAACTCCTGTTCAATCCCGAGCCGACCCGCCCCGAGATCATAGAGGAGACGATCGTCGTCTATCTCGCGGAACCGCTCCACGTCGAGGGGCGGGATCGGGACGGAGTGATCCGTGCGACGATCCGCGCCGACGTGGAGACACATGAGATAGAGTCGGTGGAGCTGACGGCAGAGCTAGCGTAAAGCACCCGCAGTCCGTTCTATTCTTTCGCTGTGTCCGTCTCGGACTCTTGCTCCGTTTCCACCTTTCGTAGAGTGTCGTTATCCCGTTCAAATTCGACACCCAAGAGATCTCGAAAGCGGTCTTCCAGCTCGGATTTCAGTTCAGGGACTTCATCCTCTGTTACCCTTTTCCAAGACTCATGCCATTGGTCAAGGTCGTGTGGGTCGCCTGGCGAACCGTCGTACGTCATATAAATCCTGAATGTTACAAATATGTCTCTCATTTCCTCGTTCAGTTCCTCGACTGTCTCACAGATTTGCGGGGGGAAGTATATCTTGTTCTTCATGTAGAAGTTGATGAACTGATTCCCTGACTCTGCTGCTATTTCCAGTTTCTCGTCTTTCGGTGGTTCATCTGATCGTTCCATTAGGTCTGTGAGACTCCGCATGTCCTCCTCGAACTCCACGAACCGCTCGTATAGCTCCGCAGTTATCTCCGCCCGTTGGGTATGTAGCTCGGAGAACTGTAGTTTGTCCTTCTCCAATTCGGTTTGATACCGATTCAGTTCTTTGTCGACCTCCGCCTGATACTTGCTCAACTCCTTGTCGAAGTGCTGGCTGATTAGATCCCTTGCCACCCACCCGACAACGGCGGCACCGAAAGCGAAAGCCCCGACCTCCTCGATGACGAACGTGAGGAAGTTCACCGCTGTATTGACAGCCATGCCTACAACTCACCACCGATGGCAAACTAACTTGGGGCGAGCGCAGAGACTGACGGAGCGTGATAGTCGGGTGAGCGACAACACCCACGGGCTGGCCTCCACCAGCCTTGCCTAAGACGGGGAGATACTATTAACCAACAACATCCGACAACCGCCGTTCTCGTTGGTTAAGATCATACGCTCTTATGTAGAAACGCGGAAAGCCCGTATAATTACACTCAGACAGTTCTAATCTGGCGATATGTCTTCCACTGGGTCAGCGTTCGGCGGGATGTTTCGGCAGCTAATCGAGCTCGGAGTTATCGAGATCAACACCGAGCCGCTCGATGCCCGCATCGAGCGGCGGCTCAAGCAGTTCTGGGAGAATACATCCTGTCCTCGCTGCGGTCACCAGAGCATTATGACGTGGGAAAAACACGACCGAGTTCGGTGTCGTAATTGCGAATTTAAGCCAGTATACACCCATGGAACGCCATTTCACGAGAAGCACCTCTCCTGCGGTGAGGTGCTTCTCGCTTTCACCCTCTACGCAGATACACTGCTGAGCATCAACCAGATTGCGCCGCTGCTCGGTCGTGCTTACAAAACCATTCACACGGCGATTCGGGAGGCGGAAGCCGCGGTTCAGCGCGGCTTCCCCCTCACCTGGGAACTGTTTAACCAGACCATCGATGGACCGACACAGGTCGACGAATCTGGCAAAGTCTGTTCTGGTTACAAAGGTCAAGAGCCGCCGCGAAACAGTCGTTCTCGCGGCGGCTCGTCGCGCACTGGCCGATCACGCTGGCGAGGGCGTCACGGTGACCAGCTGACGCTCGTCGCGGCGTGCCGCGACTCGCTTCGTGTGATTCGCGGACAGCGTGGGATCGACTACGAAGGCGATCTTGAGCCAGTGATTCAGGAAGCTGAAGACCTCTCCCAGCGGCTGGGAGAGGTCTGGACAGATGGACTCCAAGCGTACCGCGAGATGGATCGGGATCACCGAACGGTCGTCCACAAAGAGAGGTACGTATCGCCTGACGGAGTCCACATCAATCAGGCAGAATGCCTGTTTTCGCTTGTTCAACCGTGGCTGCGGAAGTTCCGCGGCCTGTCCAAGCAAGGCTTGGAACAGGCCGCTCATACATTCGGGATCATTAGATCGCTGAATCTCACAGGCGCATCCGTCGATATCACCATTGACTGCCTTGTTATGGGGGCTTTCCGTAGTTCTACATAAGAGCGAGATCATAGGCACACCCGTCTCTCTGAGCGCGGTGATCCGAGAAAAACAGCGGCGTTGAATACTAACGCGCAGTAACGGGATTCTCTTTGAAGATCGTCATCTCAGTTCTGCTGCGCCCGCATGTGAGCGGCGGTGACGATGAGCGTCTTCGTCTTGCCGCCGTCCGGAATCTCGACTTTGAACGCCGACCCCTGCTTGCCGATGACGGTGCCCGTCCGGCCGTCGAAGCGCGGGTGGAAGCGCCCCTTGGGGACGCTCGGGTCGATCTTGAGGTGGACCTGCGACCCCTCCTCGAACTCCTGGATCGCTCGCTGCGGCGGGGAGGTGCCGCGGTTGCGGGGCTTGTTCGAGAGCTTGTCGCGAGTCGCCTTCTGCGGCCCATTGGAACTCGGCATGGTCTTGGAACACCTTCCGCTGCCGCCGTTATAAATCGTGCGTTACGGCCCGCGGGGCGTGGAGGTCTCACACGCGCGGATCGGCGGTGCCCCTCACGTTTCGCGTCGTGCGCGGCCGGGACGCACGCGCGCGACTACCCGACGTACCTCCCCCTTCCGAAAGGGCTAATCCCGAGAGTCACTATCATGTTCGTAATGAGTCATCAGCTGCCGGACGTACAGGCCTCGGCCCCCGATGTCACCGTCGGGCTGTCGCAGGTCGGGGTCACCGGCGTGGAGAAGCTCGTGAAGCTGGCGCGCGGCGACAAACGGCCCATCGTCCTCATGGCGGAGTTCGAGGTGTTCGTCGACCTCCCGAGCGGTCGCAAGGGGATCGACATGTCGCGGAACCTCGCGACGGTCGACGAGATCCTCGAAGACATCACCCGCGAGGAGGCGTACCGCGTCGAGGACGTCTGCGGCGACGCCGCCGAGCGACTCCTCGAGAAACACGACTACACCACCACCGCCGAGGTGTCGATGACGGCGGAGCTCGTCACCCGCGAGAACACGCCCGCCTCCGACATCGAGACGCAGAGTACGGCGACGATCGTCGCCAGCGCCGAGGCGACCGAGGACGGCACGCGCGAGGAGATCGGCGCCGAAGTGACGGGGATGACCGTCTGCCCCTGCTCGCAGGGGATGAGCGAGTCGCGGGCCCGCGACAAGCTCGCCGAACTCGGCATCGACGAGGAGACGACCGAGGAGTTCTTGGACGCCGTCCCGCAGCCGGGCCACTCCCAGCGCGGCCACGCGACCCTGACGATCACGACCGACGGCCACCCCGACGTCGACCTCCGCGACGTGATCGACGTCGCCCGGGACTCGATGAGCGCGCGCATCTACAACATGGCGAAGCGGCCCGACGAGGACCACATGACCTACGAGGCCCACGCCGACGCGAAGTTCGTCGAGGACTGCGTCCGCGCGCTCGCCGAGGGCACCGTCGAGGAGTTCCCGCACCTCTCGGACGACGCCGTGATCCGCATGAAACAGTCGAACGACGAGTCGATCCACCAGCACAACGCCCACGCCGAACGCGAGGTCAGACTAGGCGACCTGCGCGGCGAACTCGGCCGGTAAGCGTCTCGCACCGCGCGCCGCGTCCCGTCTCGGTGTCAGCTCACCCGAACGTCAGCGGCTCCGCCTCCGCCCACCGCGGCTCGAACTGCTCTTTCACGCTCGTCGCGAAGTCGATGTCCTTGACGTCGATCATCGCGAACGGCTCGTCCGCCGACAGGGGGTGTGGCACCTCGATGCACACCTCGATCTCGTCGAACACGTTGAACGTCCCGTCCACGTTCGGCGACGTCCGGACCTCGAACCCGTCCATGTCGGCGAGTTCGGAGGTGTACCGGCTGCCAACGCTCCGCGGGAGCTCGTCGACCGTCGCCGGCGACAGCAGCACCCGGATCTCCACGCCGCGTTCGAGCGCGGACTCCAGCTCGGCGGTGACGCGCTCACCGATCGTGCCGAGGTCGAAGCCAGTCGCCGGCGCGCCCGCGACCACGACCACCCTGCGCTCCGCGGCGGCGATCCGCTCCAAGAGGAGGTCCGTCGCCTCCTCGGCCCCGACCGCCGCGGTCCAGAACTGGCCGTCGACCGGCTCGCCGGCGTCGAGCTCGGCGGAGAGGTCGTCGACCACCGACTCGTACTGCTCGGCCTGCGTCCGCAGCTCCTGTTTCTTCTCGTCGAGCAGGCGGTCCAACGCGGCGTCGGGCTCGACCGCGACGTACTTCTTCGGTCGGCTGGCGGCCTGACTGCGGACGAGGCTGTGCTGCTCTAAGCTGTTGAGCACGTCGTATATCCGCCCCATCGGGACCTCGCTGGCCCGAGAGAGGTCCTTCGCCGTCGTCGGACCGGTCCGGAGGAGCGCGCGGTACGCCCGGGCCTCGTACTCTGAGAGCCCCAGGTCGCGGAGAGATGCCATACCCGGGGATGCCGCGGCACCCGTATAAACGCGTCGCCCGTTTACGATCCGGACCGACCGATCGGGCGTCCTCGCCGCCACCGGCGCGACGCGGCGATTTTTGCCCGGCGTATCGGCGCGACTTACGCTAGGACGTCGCCGACGCGACGCATCAACTCGTCGGGCGTTTCCGCCGGCTCGGAGGTCTCGTCGCCCGCGAGGACGACCGCGGTTCCTTCCGGCACCGTCCGCGGCGCGGGCGCGTCGGCCTCGTGTGCGTTCGGTGCGATCACCTTCTCGTGGTCGGCGACCCGCCACGCGGCGCGGTGGAGGTCGCTCCCGGGCTCGGTCCCGACCGCGATGACGGTCGTGCCGCGCCGGAGCCGGGCGGCGAGGCTCCCGTACGCGGCGACCTGAACGCTCAGGCGCTCGGTCGCGCCGGCGAACGCCTCGGCCGTCTCGCGGGCGACCTCGCGGTAGCGGTCCTCGCCGGTGAGCGCCGCGAGGTCGAGGAGCGCCGTCGCCATCTCGACGTTGGCGTCGAGCGGGCGGAACGACCGGTCGAGCAGTCCCGCCCCCGAGCGCGGCCCGTCGACGAACGACCCCTCGACGTGGAGCCGGTCGATCGCTCGGTCCGCGACCGCGCAGGCCACGTCGGCCCCCTCGCCGCGGACGCCGGCAGCGCGGACGTACGCCCCGACCACGCGGGCGGCGTCCTCCAACAGGTCGGACTCGCCGGCCTCGTCGCTGCCGCGGTAGTGGGTGACCGCGCCGCTGTCGGCGTCGATCAGGTCGCGTTCGAGGCCGTCGAGGATCCGGTCGGCGTACTCGCGGGCCCCCTCGTCGTCGGTGTAGGCGGCCACCGCGAGCAGCGCGTCCGCGGCGAGCGCGTTGCCGCCGGCGAACACGGTCAGGTCGCGGCGGGGGTCGTCGAGGTCCGCGCGGTCCTCGGCGGGGGCGGCGTAGTAGGCGCGGCCGAGCCCGGGACCGAGGCTGCCGCCGACGCCGTAGCCGGTCCAGAGGTCGTCGGTGAGGAAGTCCACGGCGTCGAGCGCTGGGTCGAGGTACGCCTCGTCACCGGTGTAGAGGAAGGCGTTCGCGAACGCGCGGGTCACGGCGGCGTTTGTGTCGAGCGGCTTCTCGTAGGCGACGTCCCCCCAGTCGGACGTCCCCGCGTAGCGGAAGAATCCGCCGTCGACGTCGTCGGTGAGGTGGTCGCGGACCGCGTCGAGCGTCCGGAGCGCGCGGTTCCGGTCCCGCTTCAGCGCGAACTCGACGGTCCGCGGGAGCGGGAACTTCGCGTCTGTCCCCCAGCCGGCGTTCTCGGCGTCGTACTTCGCCTCTAGCTGCCCGGCGAGGTGGCTCTCTATCCCGTCGGTCACGTCGCCGCGGGGCGGCAGGTCGGCGTCGAGCGCCCGGGGGACGCGCCCCGCGTCGCGGCCCTTGTCGGTCCACATCTGTCGGACCGATTCGAGGACCTGCCGCATCCCGTCGACGTCGAGGTAGCCCGCGCCGGTCAGCAGTCTCCCCTCGGGCGTGAGGAAGGCGGTCGTCGGGAACCCGCCCATGTTGTAGCGCTCGCGCACCCGCGGGTGGCGGTCGACGTCGACGCGGAGGGGGACGAACCCCTCGTTGACGTTGGCAGCGATCCGCGGCTCCGCGTAGGTGATCGCGTCCATCTCGTGACAGCCCTCGCACCAGGTGGCCGACAGCGAGAGCAGCACCGGGCGGTCGCGCTCGTCGGCCTCGGCGAACGCCTCGGGGCCCCAGTCGCGCCACTCGACGCGGGTCTCGTCGCTCATACCCGCAGTCGGCCCGGGACGGGGGTAAGCGCTTCGAGAGCGGAACGGCGCGGCCTGAAAGCGCGCGGGGGCGGCCGGGAGGAGGGCCCGGAGATAGGAGAACGGCCCGGAGGAGGGCGGGAGGGCGCAGCGTCGGTGTCCACGCGACGCCTCGGCGGTCGGCGAGCGGTCGAGTCGGCGGCGGCGGTCTCAGCGCTTGTGGTCGTGACCGAGCGCGAGCGCGAGGGCGTTCGCGAACAGCAGGGCGACGAACAGCTGCCCGGTGCCGCCGTCGAGGCCCGCGTACAGGAGGGCGGGGTACGCGGCCGGGATGGCGATGGCCGCCCAGAAGGCGGCGGCTTTCACGGTGCCGGTCATCAGCCCGGCGAGCCGTTCGCCGGAGGCGATCTGCGTGGGAGCGGGGGTTGACATGGACACCTCTCCGTAGGAAGGGGGACCACATATAGCCCGACGAGGGTTCGACGAATTTCACCACGTTTCTCGGTCGGTTTGGACGTTTTAAAACCCGCTCAGAGATATTTTAACTGTTTATCGGCTCCGCTAATCCTTTGTTTCGAGATCTGTGCCGAACCGAGGGTTTCGGAGCGTCTGGGCCCGCGGAGCAGTCCGACCGCCGCGAGCCGCCGGTAGTCGACCCCGGTCGCGGTCCGGCGCGCGCCGAGCCGAGCGCCTGCCGCGGTACCAATCGCTTTGTCCGTCGGGGAGCGAGGACCGGTATGACCGAGACCGATCACCGCGACCGGCGCGGCGACTCGAACGGCCGGCGCGGCGGCACCGGAAGCGACCGAGAGCGACCCGCGGCGCGAACCGACGGCGGTCGCCCGGGCGTGGCGGTGGTGGCCTGCGGCGGCACTATCGCCTCGGAACCGGGCGAGGACGGTGCGGCGCCGGAGAAGACCGGCGACGACCTCGTGGCGGCGGTGCCGGCCGTGAGCGACCACGCGCGGGTGACGGCCAGAGAGGTCTGCTCGCGGCCGGGGTTCGACGTCCGGTGGCGCGACGTGCTCGCGACCGCGGCGGCGGCGCGCGAGGCGGTGGGCGAAGGCCCGGACCGGACGGGCGTGAGCGCGGACGAGGCTGCCGACAGCATCGTCGTCACCCACGGGACGGACACCCTGGCGGACACCGCGTTCGCGCTGGACCTCCTCACGGACCTCGACGCGCCGGTCGTCGTCACCGGCGCGCAGCGGCGGCTCGACGAGCCCTCCAGCGACGTACCGGCGAACCTCGCGCTCGCGGTTCGGGCGGCCGCGGACAGCCGGTTCTCGCGCGGCGTCCACGTCGCGTTCGACGACGAACTCCACGCCGCCCGCGACGTCGTGAAGGGCCACAGCAACGCGCTGTCGACGATGACCTCGCCGGGCGCGGGTCCGGTCGCGACGTTCACCCGCGCCGCCTCGCGCGTCGTCCGCACCCCCGAGCGCGGCGTCTCGGTCGATCCCCTCGCAGACGCCGTCGAGGGTGCTGAGGACGTGCCTGAGGTCCCGGTGATCCACTCGGGCACCGGCGTCGGTGCGGGCGCGCTCGAACACGCGCTCGACGCGGGGGTCGGCGGGATCGTCGTCGAGGGGACCGGTCTCGGGAACGTCACCGGGGCGCTCGGAGAGGCGATCGGCGAAGCGGTCGAGTCCGTGCCGGTCGTCGTGGCCGGGCGCCCGCCCGCCGGGCCGACGGAGCCGGTGTACGGGACCGCCGGCGGCGCCGTCACGCTCGCCGACCACGGCGTCACGTTCGCCGGCGACCTCCCGGCCCCGAAGGCGCGCGTCGCGCTCGCGCTCGGCCTCGCCGCCGACCTCGACGCCGAGGGGGTCGAGGCGCTGTTCGCACCGCCGGCGTAGGCCGGCCGGAACGCGTCCCGCGCTCCCGGACCGGCCGCGGACCGGTTGGTTAGACGCGCGTTTGCGTCTACAGGAGGGACTTACGTATCGACAGCGTACCGCGAGGTATGACTGGTCTCACGCGGCGAGCGGCCCTCCACGGCGTCGCCGTCGGAGGCGTCGCCGCGCTCGCGGGATGTACCGAGGCGGGCGACCCGATCCCGGGCGGAAACGGAACGGACGGCGGCGACCGACGCGACGGCGACGGTAACGCGAGCGACGGCGGGGACGGCGGCGACGGGGTGACGACGGCGGTTCAGCAGGTCGGCGCGGCCCTCTCCGGGCCGGCGTGGAACCGGAACGAGCGACGCGGGTTCTGCGCGCTGATCACCGAGGAGCACGGCGAGGGCACGGGGCTGTTCGACGACGCGCCCGAACGGGTCCGCGCGTTCGTCGAGGAGACCGACTTCGCGGCGTCGAGGCTCTGCTACGTCGAGTCCGTCGGGCCGGACACCTGTCACGACGAGATCGCGTTCGGCGGGGTCGCGGTCGAGGACGGCACCCTCGTCGCGAACGCGACGGTTCAGGGGCCGGGGGGCGACGATGTCACCTGCGGCGAGGCGATCACCTACTCGGCCGCGCTGCTCCGGGTCACGAGCGATCCCCTCCCCCGGGCGGCGCGGCTCTCGGTCACCGACGGCTGGGGCGAGACCGGGACGGTGCGCGACGCCGACGGAATCCGCGACCCGGAGGGGCTCGCCGGGGAGATCCGACCCGACCACGGGCCGTCGAACGTCCCCGCCTCGTTCGACTG
The DNA here is from genome assembly GCF_005435235.1 of Halorubrum sp. GN12_10-3_MGM. Classification (NCBI taxonomy): domain Archaea; kingdom Methanobacteriati; phylum Methanobacteriota; class Halobacteria; order Halobacteriales; family Haloferacaceae; genus Halorubrum; species Halorubrum sp. GN12_10-3_MGM. The sequence continues at coordinate 171,224 of NZ_SGUB01000001.1, read as the reverse complement.
CGGCGCGGAGGGGGCCGAGCGTCACCCACAGCTCTACGAGGGCGGCGTCAACTGGGGCGGCGCGGGCGGGGTCGGCACTAGCGCCGGCGGCGACGGCCCGCTCGCGCTCCGCGTTGTGATCCCCGGCGACGACGCCCCCGGGTCCGATCCGCTCGCGATCGGCCGCGGGACTGCGTTCCGGATCGAACTGACGAACGTCTCCGGTCGCACGGCGTACGTCGGTAGTCGCGGGCAGTACAACCTGGAGATCCTGACCGAGGCGGGCTGGACCGAGCTCCGCGCGACGGAGGGCGACCCCGCCGTCGGCTACGACGACGTGGCGATCGGCGTCCCGCCCGGGGGGACGCTGACGTGGGAGTTCGAGATGAGCGAGTCCGGGCTCGTCGGGGACGGGCCGCAGGCGGACGCGTTCCGGGTCTGTCCGGACCTCGTTCCCGGCCGCTATCGGTTCGTCTTCTTCGGCGCCGACGACCTCGCCGTCGCGTTCGACTACGAGGACTGACGCGGCGGCCCGGCGTCAAACCGCGGCGTCTCAGCCGCGGACCTCGATGAGGAGGTCCGTCTCGGGCGACTCGCCCATCCGGTCCCGCACGCGGTCCCACGAGAGGTCCGTGCGCGCGGTCACCGACTCGGTGGCGACCGCGCCGCAGGCGTTGCCGACCAGGATCGGGACCTGGTAGTCGCGCGGGTCGTGCGAGAACCCGTCGCCGGTGATCTCCGGCTCCCGCAGCGCGGCCGCGAGGAACCCGGCCGCGAAGGCGTCGCCGGCGCCGGTCGTGTCGACCGGGTCGACGTCGAACCCGGGGTGCGAGACGCTGCCGTGCGGCGTCCGCACCGTCGCGCCTTCGTCGCCGAGCTTGATCGCGACGACGCGGTCCTCCGGCTCCCACGGATCGACGTCCGTGGCCGCCGCGAGCGCGTCGGCCTCCCGGTCGTTCACGAAGAGCACGTCGCTCGCGTGGAGCGCGGCGTCGAACTCCCGGTCCGCGACGCGGCGCCCGGGGTCGAAGCTCCGGGTCGCACCCGCCTCGGCGGCCGCGGTCGCGAGCGCCGCGGCGGTCTCGGGCTGCTGGCCGGTGAGGTGGAGGTGGTCGGCGGCTGCGAGTGTGTCGCGGTCGAGCCCGGCCGCGGAGAACGACTCGTTCGCGCCGTCGTTCGCGAGCATGAGCAGCTCGCCGCCGCCGTCGACGATGACGTACTTCACCGAGGTCGGCTCGGCGGCGTCGACGAGTACCTGGCCGGGATCGACGCCGGCGCTGGCGAGCTCGCGCAGCGCCAGCGCGCCCGACTCGTCACCGCCGACGCTGCCGTAGACGACCGACTGGCCGCCGAGGTCGACGAGCCCGACCGCGACGTTCGCGGCGCTGCCGCCGCCGGACTGTTCGAGCCGGTCGATCCGCGTCTCGCCGTCGGGCTCGGGGAGGCGGTCGACGTGGATCGTCACGTCCCAGTTGATGTGGCCCGCCGAGACGACCTTCGGGACGCGGTCGGCGTCGTCGGGGTTCAGGTCGGGGTCGCGGTCGACCGACGGGTCGACCCCGTCGCCGGCGGGGGGCGCACCGCCGTCGGCGGCCTCGTTCCCCGCGCCGTCGTTCCCCGCGCCGTCGTCGGCTGCCCCGTCGGTCGCGGTGCCGCCGTCGCCGTCCCCTCGATCCTCGGAACCTTCGCCCTCCCACTCGTCGACCTCGCGGCCCCACGCCGCGACCGTCTCGTCCCAGTCGTCGACGCCCTCGCCGTCGCCAGGTTCGGACGCGATGTCGTCGTCGCCCGCGCCGTCGCGTCCGCTCATGGTTCCGCCCACGGCTCGGCCGCGCCCTCGCCGAACAGCTCCCGCATCAGCGTCACGATGCTCTCGGGCGGGAACTGCCCCTGCTCGGTGACGATCGCGTCCATGTACCGCGGCGGCGTCACGTCGAACGCTGGGTTCTCGACCGCGATCTCACCGATCTCCCCGCGGGTCTCGGCGTCGATGACCTCGCTCTCGTCCCGCATCTCGATCTCGACGGTGTGGCCCGTCAGCGTCTCCGGGTGGAGCTTGATCGTCTGTGCCGCGGTCATGATCGGGACGCCGCGTTCGCGGGCGTTGACCGCGAGCCCCGAGGTGCCGATCTTGTTGATGACGCCGCCGTCGGCGGCGATCGAGTCCGCGCCGACGACGACGTGGTCGACCTCGTCGAGGTACCGCCGCGCCGCGGAGTCGACGATGAGCGTGACGGGGACGCCCGCGTCGCGGAGCTGTTCGGCGGTGATGTGGCCCTGCTGGCGCGGGCGCGTCTCCTTGACGACCGCCGAGATCGACTTCCCCTGCTCGACGGCCGCCTCGATACACGCGAGCGCGTCGGTGGAGTGGCAGTGGGTCATCACCGTGTCGCCGTCGGCGAGGCGGTTCGCGCCGACCCGCCCGAGGTCCTCCTGCGCGCGGTCGAGCTGACGGACGAACGCCTCGCTCGCGTCGGCGACGCTCAGGCGGAGTCGGTCGACCGAGTCGCCCTCCATCCGCTGGAGGACGTATCGGAGCGCGTTGGGCAGCGACACCGCGGTCGGGCGCGTCTCGCGGAGCGTGCGGGCCGCGGCGCGCATCGACGCGCGGAACGCCGCGGGGTCGCTCGCGGTCGCGTCCGCCGCGGCCGCCGCCTCCGCCTGCTCGGCGAGGGCCTCGGCGGCCGCGGAGGCGATGGTCGCCGCGCCGCGGATCTCCATCGTCGCGATCGACTCGGCGGTCTCACGGACCGCCGGCGCCGGCTCCGTGTCTGTCATACCGATCCGGTAGCCGCCCGTGTATTTATAAAACCGGCCGACTGCCGGCGCCGCCGCCCCTACTCCGCGTCCGGCTGCTGGCCGTAGCTCTCGAACCGCTCCTCGACGGTCGCCATCTGCTCGTCGGTGAGGACGTGCGGCTCGCCGACCGCGGACGCGCGCAGGTAGAGCCGGCAGATGTCCTCGACGTGGCGGGTGTTCTCGACCGCCGTCTCCACGTCCGGGCCGGTGACGACGAGCCCGTGGTTCGCTAAGATTGCGGCGTCGGAGTCCGCCTCGGCCATCGCGGCGACGACGTTCGCGGCCAGCTCCTCGGTCCCGTACGGCGCGTAGTCGGCCAGCGGCACCTCACGGCCGACCGCGGCGATCATGTAGTGGACCGGCGGGAGCTTCCGGCCGAGCGTCGCCATCGTCGTCGCCCACGGCGAGTGGGTGTGGACGATCGCGCCCGGCCGGTCGTGCCCGTAGATGCCCGTGTGCATCGGCACTTCGCTCGACGGCGCCATGCGCCCGGCGAGCCGCTCACCGTCCAGCGACACCACGGGCACGTCCCCCGCGTCGAAGGAGTCGTAGGGGACGCCGGTGGGCGTGACCGCCACCGCGTCGCCGTCGCGGACGCTCAGGTTTCCGGTCCGGCCGGGCGTCAGATCGGCGAGCGCCGGCGCGTACTCGGCGACCGCGTCGCGCGCCTCGCGCAGGAGGTCGGGGTTCGCTCCCGGCTCGGGGTCTCCCCCGGCGTCGTCGCGGGTCACGCCGCCACCTCCGTCAACTCGGTGAGCGCGTCGAGCCGACGGTCGGGGCGCTGCCGCGCCGAGAGGTCCGCCTCGGCGGGCGCGTCGCCGTCGGCGACGAAGAGGGCGGTGTCGAGACCGACCGCGTTCGCGCCGGCGACGTCCGTCTCGGGGTTGTCGCCGACCGCCAGCGCCTCGCTCGGCCGGCGGTCCAGCTCGGCGAGCGCGGTCGTGAACGGGAGCGCGCTCGGCTTCTCGCGGCCGACCTCCTCGGAGGTGACGAGCAAGTCGATCCGGTCGTCGACCCCGAGCGCCGTGAGCTTGCGCAGCTGGATCCGCGTCGTGAGGTTGGTCACGACCGCGACGTCGATCCCGGCCGCGTCGAGCGCGTCGAAGGCCGGTTCGACGCCGTCGCAGGGCGACATCTCCGCGAGGAATCCGTCCCAGTAGGCGTCGCCGGCCGCCAGCGCGGCCGCGACGTCCGGCTCGCCGGAGCGACGGTACAGCCCGCGCTTGAAGTAGACGTGCCGGTCGTGGCAGGCGGCGGTGGTTCGCGTCTCGCGTTTCGCCTCCCGTCGACCGGTCGCGTAGAGGTCGTCAAACGCCGCGCGGTCGAGCTCGTACCCGCGCTCGCGGAGGGCGTCGAGCGCGGCCCGCTTGCCCGCCTCGTTACAGGGGGCGTACGGGTACAGCGTGTTGTCGAGGTCGAAGAGGACCGCCTCGTAGCTCATGTGCGGACTCGACGCGGCACCGACTTAACTGTGATTCGACGCGGCGACACCGCGCGGTCGAGAAGCGGAGACCGCGCCTCACTGCTCGTTCATCGCCTCGCTGGCGATGTTGCGGCCGCGGGAGTTGAGCGCCACCTCGCGGCGGATCCGGACCTCCTCGACCACTTCGAGCTCGACCAGCCGCTCAAACGTCTCCTCGACGTCGTCGACGTCCATCCCGAGGAACGAGGGGATCTCGAACGGCGAGACGCCGGAGTACAGCGCCATCAGCACCTCGCGGTCGCGGCTGGAGAGGTCGACGTTCGTCGACGACCGCTCCTCGCCCTTCCGGAGCCACGACTCGACGAACCGCATCCGGCTCGGGTCGCCAGCGACGTGCGTCTCGATGCTCGTCCCCTCGTCGTCCGTGTGCGACACCTCGATGACGGGCTTTTTCTCGCCGTTCACCGTGCGCTTCGCGGCGTCGAGCCCGCTGATGTCGTCGAGGTCGAACTTCACGAACGCGCCGCGCTCCAAGGCGGCGTTGAGCCCGTTCTCGTCGATCTTCACGCGGGCCTGCTCCCACTCGGTGTCCTGGACGACGCCCCCCTCGATCGCGGGGTGTTTCGCCATCACGGTCTTCTGGTCAAGCAGGGCGCGGTAGACGTCGCGCTCGAACGACTCGTGGTCGGAGGCGGCGACGAGCATGACCTGATCGCCTAAGTCGAAGCTCACGTAGTTGGAGACGCGCGCGACGGACTGGTTCGCGTCGTGGCGGCCGCCGAGCCGCTCCAGCTTCGACAGCGGAATCGTCCGCTTCCCGTCGTTGCCGGCCAGGATTAGCCGCCGGTTCGAGAGCAGGACGCGCCCGGGCGTCCACGAGACGTCGCTCACCTTCCGCCCCTCGCGGACCGCGACCGCGAACTTCGCCTGCGTGTCGGTGATCTTGTACTCGCCCTGGTCCTGCGCCATTTACGGACCCCCCGCGCGGAGCTTCGAGACGGCCGAGAACACGCGCTTCCTGACGGCCTGACTGTCGTCGTCCGCGTACTCTTCCAAGCGGTTGAGCGTCTCCTGTCCGCCGATCTGTCCGAGGACGAACACCGCCTTCGCGCGGGCGTCCTCCGGGTGTTCGGGGCTCAGCTTGTCGAGCAGACGGTCCTCGACGACCGGCCCGCCGAGGCTCTTGAGGCTCGTGGCCGCGAACTGCGCGGTCTGCGGGTCGTCGTCCGCGAGCGCGTCGGCGAGCGCCTCCACCGCCGTCGACGCGTCCGGGTCCGCCACCCGGCCGAGGATCCACGCCGCGTTCCGCCGCTGGCGGCTCTGCTGGCCGTCGGTGAGGATCTCGACGAGCGGCTCGACGACGGTCGCGTCGTCGGCCGCCTTCAGCTCCGAGACCACCTGGTCGCGGACCGCGTGGCTCTGTTGGGTGGGCACGTTCGAGAGCAGCTCGATCACCGAGTACACCGCCGCGTTGCGCACGACCGCGCTCTCGTCGCCGAGCGCCCGCGCGAGCGGCTCGACCGGTTCGGGCGTGCTCGCCTTCCCGAGGGCCCCGGCCGCGATCCGGCGGATCGACTCGTCGCCGTCGTCGAGCAGGTCCAACAGCGGCGACAGCGCCTCGTCGGTGCCGATCGTCCCCAGCGCGTTGGCCGCGGCGCGGCGCACGCGCGGGTCGTCGTCGTCCAGCCGCTCGCGGAGGCCGGGGACCGCTCGGGCGTCCGCGAAGGTCCCGCAGGCCTGCGCCGCGCGGAGCCGGACGCGGGCGTCCTCGTCGTCGAGCGCGCCGACGAGCGGCTGGACCCCGCTCGCGTCGTCGAGCCGCCCGAGCGCGTTCGCTGCCGCCATCCGGAGCTCCGGGCGGTCAGCCTTCAGCGCGCGGGCGAACTTCCGCGCGGTGACCCACTCGGCCTCGGCGTCGCCGCCGCCGCCCGTGAGCTCCTCAAGGAGCTGTTGGAGCGCTTCCTCGCCGATCGCGTCGAGCGCGTCGACCGCCGACCCGCGGACCTCTGGGTCGTCGTCCGTCGTCGCCGCGCGGAGCAGCCCGTCGACCGTCGCCTGATCGCTCTCCTCGCCGACTTCGCCGAGGAACTCCGCCGCCCGCCGCCTGACGGCCGCGCTGTCGCTGCCGAGCGCGTCCCGGAGGCGCTCCGCGTTCCCGTCCCGGGCGTGCTGGTACAGCGACATCAGCGCCTCCCGAACACCCGTCGTCGCTTGTCGATCGGTTCGTAGCGGTCGGTGCGGTCCGGGGGGACGCTCTCCGTCATCCCCAACACTAAGACGCCGTCGTCCGCCAGCGACGCCTCCAGCGTGTCGAACAGGGCGGCCTTGTGGTCCACGTCGATGTAGATCAGCAGGTTCCGGCACAGCACCACGTCGAACGGGTCGCGGGCGCCGTCGCGGATCAGGTCGTGCGTCTCGAAGTCGACGAGGCGCTTGACCGCCGGGCGCACCTGAAACGTGTCCTCGTCGCGCTCGACGTACTTGTCGGGGTCGGAGAGCGGCTCCAGCTCCTCGGCGATGTCCGTTGTGCGCGTCGTGTGGTAGACGCCCTCGCGGGCGTTTTCGAGGGCTTCCTCGCTGATGTCGGAGCCGAGCACCTCGATCCGCGACTCGTCGATCTCCGGGTCGTCCCGGGCCAGCATCGCGACGGAGTACGGCTCCCGGCCGTCCGCCGAGGGCGCGGACCAGACGCGGACGCGCCGCTGGTCTGCGGTCCGCTCGCGGAGCACGTCCCGGAGCACGTCCCACATCTCCGGGTTTCGGAAGAACTCCGTCACGTTGATCGTGAGCGCGTCCATCAGCGCCTGCCGCTCGTCGGCGTCCTCGCGGAGTATCCGCTCGTACTCGGCGTGCGACTCCGTGTCGCGCCGCCGCATCCGCGCCGTGATCCGGCGGTCGAGGTACGACTCGTTGTAGTACCCCGGCTCGAACGGCACCGTGTCGTCGATCTGCCGGAGGACGCCTTCGAACGCCGTCTCGCCGTCGTCCGCCGACCCGCTCATAGGCTCACCACGTCGAGGACGGCCACGACGTCCCCGTCCCCGAGGACGGCCGTGCCGCTGAGGCCCGGCGTCCCCGAGAGCGGGCCGTCGAGGGGTTTGACGACCACTTCCTCCTGGTCTAGCACCGCGTCGCAGTGGAGCGCGACCTTGCGCGTCTCCTCGCGGATCCGGACGAGCATGCCGTCGTCGCTCGGGCCCTCGCCGGACCCGTCGGGCGCCGCGGGGTCGGCCGGGACGAACCCGTCGTCTCCCGGCTCGTCGGCCGCGACGCCGCCGTCGGCGGCTGGCGTCTCGGTCGGCCGTTCCGCCGCGGTCGGATCGATCTCGCCGAGACGTTCGTTCAGCCGGACGACGGGGTAGAGGTCGTCCTCGTGTCTGACGACCTCGTCGCCGTGGACCTCCTCGACGTCGTCGGCGCGGGCGACCTCCGCGATCGACTTGATCGGGATGCCGTACTCCGTGCCGCCCACGTCGACGAACATCACCTTCACGATGGCGACGGTGACCGGGAGCCGGAACCGGACCGTGCTCCCCTCGCCGGGCTCGCTCTCGATCGAGACGGAGCCGTCGAGGTCGCGCGCGGTCGTCCGGACCACGTCCATCCCGACCCCGCGGCCGGAGACGTCGGTGACCTCCTCCGCGGTCGAGAAGCCGGGGTGGAAGACGAGGTCGTACACCTCGTCGTCCTCCATCGCCTCGACCGCCTCGCGGCTCTTGACGTCCTCGTCGACCGCCTTCTCGCGGAGCTGGTCGGGGTCAAGCCCGCCGCCGTCGTCCGACACCTCGATGATCACGTGGTCGCGCTCGCGCTCCGCCGTGAGCGACACGTGGCCGGTCGGGTCCTTGCCGGCCGCTTCGCGCTCCTCGGGCGACTCGATCCCGTGGTCGACCGCGTTCCGCAGGACGTGGACGAGCGGGTCGCGCATCTCCGTGAGGATCGTGCGGTCCAGCTCGACGTCGTCGCCCTCGATCTCGAAGTCGATCCGCTTGTCGAGGTCCCGCGAGATGTCGCGGACGAGCCGCGGGAACGAGTCGGACACCTGCGAGAACGGGATGAGCCGCATGTCCATCGCCGTGTCTTGGAGGCTGGAGGCGAGCTTGTCGAGCTCGTCTAAGGCGTCCGACTCCGCGTCCGTCCCCTCGATCTCGCGGCGGAGCTTGATCCGGCTCGTCACCAGCTGCTCGACGAGCCCGTACAGCTCGTCGACCTGATCGACGTCGACGCGGATCGACTTGATCTCGTCGCCGGACTTGGAGTCGGTCCCGCCGGCGGACCCGGAGTCGTCCGACGGCGAACTGGAGTCGTCCGACGGCGAACTGGAGTCGTCCGACGGCGAACTGGAGTCGTCCGACGGCGAACTGGAGTCGTCAGCGGACGGCTCGGCTTCGCCGTCGTCGTCGGACTGGTCGGGCTCGTCGTCCGCGTCGGCCGCGGCCGGCTCCGCCGCGCCTTCGGCGTCGATCTCGCCCGAGTCAGCGTCGCCGGGGTCGGCGGGTTCGGGCCCGGCGTCGCCCGACTCGGCGGCTGACTGCTCGGGGGCCGCCGATTCGGCGTCCGGGTCGCTCGATTCGACCTCGGCGGCGTCGCCGCCGCCGACCGCGGCCGCCGTCACCGCCTCGACCTGCGTGAGCGCCCGGAGCCCCTCGGCGACGACCTCGGGGTCGGCGCCGCCGACGAAGGCGTCGAACCCCTCGTCGTACTCGCCGTCCTCCAGCGCCTCGGGCGCGGGATCGGTGACGTGCCCGTCGAACTGCTCGTCGAGGGCTTGGAGGACGAGCGCCGCGTCGACGCCCGGCATCTGGGCCTCGCCGATCGTCACGTCCGCGTACGCGACCGGGTCCGGGAGGTCGTCCGCGGCCGCCGGCGGCTCCGGCACCGAGATGTCGGGGGCCTCCCCGTCCGCGTCGGCTTCGGTTCCGCCATCATCGTCACCGCCGGCGTCGCCTTCGTCGGCCGCGGCATCGCCGGCGCCGCCGGCCGAATCGCCGTCTCCGCCGGCGTCGCTCCCGCCGACGGTGCCGTGCTCCTCCATCTCGCGCAGGCGCGATTCGAGGTCGGAGGGGTCCGTCGACACCTCGCCGGTGTCGGCGATCTCGTCGACCATCGCCTCGACGGTGTCGACCCCCTCGAAGAGGAGGTCCATCAGCTCGGGCGTCACCTCGCGCTCGCCCTGTCGGACCGCGTCGAGCAGGTCTTCGAGGGCGTGCCCGAAGTCGGAGACGCCCTCGTACCCCATCGCCGCGGCGTTGCCCTTCAGGGTGTGAGCGACGCGGAACACGTCGTCCATCGCCTCGGCGTCCTCGGGGTCCGCTTCGAGCGCGAGCAGGGCGTTGTTGAGGTCGGTGATCCCGTCTTCGGCCTCGGCGACGAACGCGGCGCGGTGGGAGTCCATCAGGCCTCACCCCCCACTATCGCGCCGGCGACGTCGTCGAGGTCGCACACCGCGTCGACGCCGCCCGTCTCGACGGCGCGCTTCGGCATGCCGTAGATGACGCAGGTGTCCTCGCTCTGCGCTAGCGTGTACGCCCCGGCGTCGGCCATCGCGCGGATCCCCTCGGCCGCGTCCGAGCCCATGCCGGTCAGCACGACGCCGACGAGCGGGTCGTCGATCACCTCGGCCGCGGAGCGCATCGTCACGTCCGCCGCGGGGGTGACAGTGTGGGAGTCGTCGTCTTCGTCGAGCTTCACCCGGAGCCGCCCCGACCGGTAGCTGTCGATGCGTGTGTGGCTTCCGCCGCGGGCGACGAGCGCCTCGCCGGCGCCGATCCGGGCGCCGTCGCTCGCCTCCCGCACGTCGTACGCTGAGGCCTCGTCGAGCCGGTTCGCGAACCGCGAGGTGAACGCCTCGGGCATGTGCTGGACGATCACCACGCGGCAGTCCGCCATCGGCAGCGCCGACAGCACGCGCTCGACTGCGTTCGGGCCGCCGGTCGAGGCCGCGATCACGACCGTCAGCGGGCCGTCGACGTCCGCGGCGTCCGCCTCCGACGCGGCGCCCGGCGAGCGCGACGCCGCGGCGCTCGGATCGTCACGCTCGCGGGTCGCGGCGTCGAGGTCGGCGTCCGCAACCGAGCGCACCGCCTCGACGAGCCGGTCCGACTCCCGCGAGACGCCGGTAGACACCTCGCCGCCCGGCTTCGCGAAGAAGTCGACCGCGCCCCGGTCGAGCGCCTCGAAGGTGACTTCTGCCCCCTCGTCCGTGTGCGCGGACAGCATCAACACCGGCGTCGGCGTCTCCTCCATCAGGCGCTCGACGGCTTCGAGCCCGCCCATTCCGGGCATCTCGACGTCCATCGTCACGACGTCGGGGCGCGTCTCGGCCACCACCGAGAGCGCCTCCTCTCCGTCCCCCGCCTCGCCGACGACCGCGACCCCGGCGTCGCTCAAGAGGTCGCTTATCAATCCCCGCATGAACGGAGAATCGTCGACGACCACCACCCGCGGCGACCCGTCCCGACCGCCGCGCCGATCCGTCGTCCTGCTCATACTCCACAGCGCGCCCAGAATCAGCATAAATCCACGGACCCAGTAATCACCCCTGATAATTCAGGGAACACGGTTATTTGTCGGTTCACCGCAGGTACGGGCATGGCAGCCACAGAGGCGGACGCCGAACCGACCAAGGTGCTGGAGTTCGGCCTGGGCGACGGGACGTACTGTCTGGACATCGGCGTCATCGACGAGATCGTCGACGCCGGCGAGCTCACGCGGATCCCCAACTCGCCGGACCACGTCGAGGGCGTCATGGACCTCCGCGGCCGGACGACGACGATCGTCGACCCGAAGACGCTGTTCGACATCGACGAGGCCGGTCCGCGAGAGCGGATCGTCGTCTTCGACGACGACGAGATCGACGAGGGCGGCACGGTCGGCTGGATGGTCGATGAGGTGTTCCAGGTTCGCGACGTCTCGCCCGAGGACGTCGATCAGAGCACTACCGTCGAGGACGAGGGCGTCCGCGGTATCGTCAAGTCGGACGACCGGTTTGTCGTGTGGGTCTCGCCGGACGTCGACGAGGCCATCGCAGGCGACCTCGACGACGTCGAGGCCGCGGAAGCGTAGCCGAGAGGGCGGAGCGAGCGCCGGGCGACCGCGTCGGCGTCCGCCGGCGATCGGTTCTCACGGGTGAGAACCGGGTGCCAACGCTTATCAGCCGTCCAACGGGTCCCTACGTATGCGCGTCTCAAGCGGCGTCCCGGGGTTCGACGACCTCGTCGACGGCGGGTTCCCCGAGGACCGCCTCTACGTTGTCAGCGGCCCGCCCGGGAGCGGGAAAACGACGTTTTGCTCACAGTTCGCGGCCCAAGGCGCTCGGAACGGCGAGGACGTCCTCTACATCAGCATGCACGAGACGAAGGACGGGATCCGCGAGGACATGAGCGGCTACGACTTCGGGTTCGACCGCGCGCTCGACTCCGACCGCGTCACCTTCCTCGACTCCTTCTCGTCGGACGGCCGGCGCTTCTTCGGGCTCCCCGGCGACCGCCGCGACCGCTCGGGGGTCACCAACCGGCTCACCGGGTTCATCAACTCCCGCGACATCGACCGCGTCGTCTTCGACTCGACGATGCTGCTGCGGTTCCTCTTAGACGACGACGAGGACACGATGATCCAGCTGCTCTCCTCGCTGAAGCGGACCGACGCGACGACGCTTCTGATCTCCGAGATGACCGACCCGAGCGCGTACTCCGAGGAGCACTACCTCGCGCACGGCGTCGTCTTCATGCACAACTACCTCGAAGACGAGGGGATGCGCCGCGGGGTCCAGGTGCTGAAAATGCGGGGAACGGACGTCGACACCGACATCCAAGACGTGGAGTTCACCGACGGCGGGCTCCGCGTCGGCCCGGCGGCGACGGTGACGCACTGATGTACGACCGCACGTTCGGCACGGAGTGGGACGACCTCTCCCGCGAGGAGGCGGTCGAGCGCGCCTTCGCGCTGGGCGTCGCGGCCGGCGTCGACAACCCCCGCCCGGAAGAGCTCGACCGCGTGCTGGAGACGTTCTCGGGGAGCTACGACCGGAGCATCGTCGAGCTGGCCTACGACGAGGGGCGAACGAAGGCGCTGGAGGCGAAAGCGGAGCGGGACGACCCGGAGGACGAGGCTGTCTGGTCGTCGCTCGTCGACGGCGCCGGCGCACCGCGCGAGTCTCCGGTGCCGGCCGCGCTCCCCGGGGCGATACGCGAACTGACACTCACCGACGGGCCGCGGGAGGGCCCGCCCTCGTCGCTCGACCTCCCCTCCATGCTTCGAAAGTGATCCCTCGGAAGGGTTTTACCCGACACACTCTCACGTCCACAAAATGACTGTGCTTCCCGACGCTGTCCGCGGTGCCGACAGCGTCCTCATCAGCGGTCCGCCGATGAGAGGGAAGTACGACCTGTTCAACCGGCTGCTCGCAGGGTGGTCCACGGGCCCGGTCGTGATCTCGACGGGACGGACCGCGGAGAAGGTCCGCGAGGACTACGAGGAGCTGACGGGGGCGGACGGCGACGACGTGGTCGTCATCGACTGCGTCACCCACGAGCAGGGCGACAAGCGCGAGGACACGCCGGCGACGAAGTACGTCGCCAGCGCCGGCAACCTCACCGACATCGGGATCAAGTTTACCGACATCGTCGAGTCCTCCGTGGGCCGCGACCGCGCAGTCGGCGTCTACTCGCTGTCCCAGCTGTTGATGTACTGGGAGCCAGAGCGTATCTACCGGTTCACCCGGGTAATGACCTCGCAGACCTCCGGCGAGGGGTGGCCGTTCGTCGGGGTCGTCGGCTCGACCGCCCACGACGAACAGGTCGTTCACACCCTCCACGAGCCGTTCGAGGTCGTCGTCGAGACCCGCGTCGACGACGACGCGCGGGAGTTCCGCGTCCGTGGCCGGGTCGGCCAGCCGTCGGACTGGGAGCCCTTCTGAGCCGGGAGCCGCACCGTGGCCCGAGATCCCCGCGGCTCGCGTCGAACCGGCCTCACCCCACCAGTTCGAACTCCGCGCCGATCGGGGGCGCGTCGACGAGCCCCCAGTAGACAAACCGGTAGGTGCCGTCGCCCAGCGGCGGGCAGACCTCCAAGTCGACGCCGTCGACCGCGTCGGCGATCGCCGACTCGGTCAACGTGATGTCCCAGGAGTACGCCGAACTCGTGTCGAGCGACGCCTCGGTCCGGAGGAGTTCGACCGCCTCGCCCGAGGTGGAGCCGCGGATGTCGAGCCACCCCTCCCCCGTCTCGCGCTGGAGCGAGTAGGCGGATTCGCCGAGCGTGGCGGCGGGAGCGTCGCCGGTGTTCCGGAGGACGAGCCGGAGCGACTGGCCGTACGTCTCGGTCGCTCCCTCCGTGGAGAGCTCAACGGTCGTCTCGTCCGTCTCGACGAGGGTCTCGGTGACCGACGCCTCGAACGGCTGACCGAGGCGGACGAACCCGTCGTCGTCGCAGGTCAGCGTCGCCGGCGTTCCCTCCGGGCCCTGCGGTCCGTCGCCCGCCGCGAAGTCGAGACAGCCCGCCGTCGCGACGGACAGGGCGAGCGCGCTCCCGGCGAGCGCGTCGCGTCGCGTGTGGTCCATACGGGTCGAACGAACGCCACCGGCATGAACCGCACGCGTCGTCGCGGGAACGACCGCGGATGTCGGTCGAGCGACACGCGACCGGCCGAGCGGTTCGGAACCGCTTTCCCCTCGGCCGGCGGATGGCCCCGCATGGAGCTGTTCGGATCGAGTGGCATCCGCGGGGTCGCGCTGCGGTACCTCACGCCCGCGCTCGTCCTCGACATCGCGAAGGCGGCCGGAACGGTGTGGGACGCCGACCGCGTCGCCGTCGCGCGCGACACGCGGACCACCGGCGAGCTGTTCGCGAACGCGGCCGCGAGCGGCCTCGCCGCGGTCGGCTGCGACGTCGACCGCCTCGGCGTCGTGCCCACGCCCGCGGTCGGGAACTACTGCGAGGCCGACGGGGTCCCCGCGGTCCTCGTCACCGCCTCGCACAACCCGCCGGAGTTCAACGGCATCAAGCTGGTGGGCGCCGACGGCGTCGAGCTCTCCGTCGACGTGTTAGAGCGCATCGAGCGGCGCGTCCTCGACGACGAGTACGACCACGCCGACTGGCGGTCGGCCGGCGCGACGACGCCGATCGATGGCGCCGTCGACGACTACGCCGACCAACTGACCGCTGCGGTCGACCGCGAGGCGGTCGCGGACGCCGACCTCACGGTCGCAGTCGACCCCGGTCACGGCGCGGCCTCGGTCGCGTCCCCCCGGATCTACCGCGAACTCGGCTGCGAGGTGTTGACGGTGAACGCGACGCCGGACGGCCACTTCCCCGGCCGCGACTCCGAGCCGGTCCCCGAGAACCTCGCGGACCTCTCGCGGCTGGTCGCGACCTCCGACGCCGACGTGGGGATCGCGCACGACGGCGACGCAGACCGTGCCGTCTTCGTCGACGAGCGGGGGCGGTTCGTCGACGGCGACACCTCCTTCGCGGCGCTGGCGGACGCCTGTCTCGAACCGGGCGACGCAGTCGTTAGCGCGGTCAACGTCTCCCAGCGGCTCGTCGACGTCTGCGCCGCCAACGACGCCGACCTCGAACTGACGCCCATCGGCGCGACGAACATCATCACCCGGACGCGCGACCTCCACGACGAGGGGGTCAACGTCCCCATCGCGGGCGAGGGGAACGGCGGGCTGTTCTTCCCGCCGTACCGGCTCTCGCGGGACGGGGCGTACATCGGCGCGCGCTTCCTCGAACTGCTCGCGGCCGCGGACGGCGCGCCCGTCAGCGAGGTCGTCGCGCCGTACACCGACTACCACTTCGTGCGGGAGAACGTCGAGTACGCGGACGACGACGAGCGCGACGAGATGCTCTCGGCCGCCCGCGCCTACGTCGAGACCGCCGACGCGGAGCCGAACACGACGGACGGCTATCGGCTCGACTACGGCGACGCGTGGGTGCTGGTCCGCCCCTCGGGCACCGAGCCGAAGATCCGGATCTACGCCGAGTCCGCCGACGCCGACCGCGCCGAGCGGCTGGCGGCGGACATGCGCGTCGCCGTCGAGAGCGGGCGGTAGCGCAGGCTATTTGATAATCGAAACTGCGGTGGCGCGTGCCTACGAGCGGCCGCCACCGGCGGCCGCGAGACAGCACGCGCGAGGGACGCGGCGACCGGAGCGAAGCGGAGGGAGCCGCGAGGTTGGGGAGGCGTGAGGCGCGGTCGCGGGGCTTTGGCGGTGATTGCCGGCGATCCGCAGTCGATTACTCATAAACGGTCGGCCGAGACTCTGGTGGGGCTCGCCGCCGATCTACCGGGATCAGGTTGTTAACCGACAGCCGAGACCTCGACCGCGGCCGCGACACGGAGACGTGTTTATAAGTAGCGTCAGTCCAGCGCCGCCAGCGCCTCGGCCGCCTCGCGGGCCGCTTCGAGGTGGTCGCGGGCGCGCCGCGGGTCGTCCGTCTCCTCGGCGGCACGGGCGAACCGCGTCAGCGTCCGGGTCAGCGACGCGCGGGCGGCGCCGACGCCCTCGGCGTCGTCCGTCAACTGAGGCGGGGTGGGTCGCCCGGACTCGGGCGGTCGGGAGTCGGGCCGCCGCGGCTCGGGCCGCTGGGAGTCGGACTGCTGCGGCGGCGCTGACCCCTGCGGCGGCGCCGACCCCTGTGACTGCACGGCGGCCGAGCGGGAGGGCCGCGGCCCCGCGCTCTCGGTCGCACCGGACTCGGTCGTGGCGGGATCGGTCACACCGGAGTCGGCACCCACCGAGCCGTTCTCGGCGACGCCGTCCGCCGCGCCGGCGTCCACGTCCGGCGGGGCTCCCGTCGCCTCGGTGCCTCCCGCCGCGTCCGGCTCCGCCGCGGTCCCGGTCGCCTCGTTCGCCCCCGCCGCGCCGCCGGCCTCGTTCCCGCAGGTGGGACAGAACTCGCGACCGTCGTGACGGAAGATGGGGTCGCCGCACTCCTCGCAGTGGCGGTTCGTCATCGTCGCGCCCTTCAGGAGGAGCTCGGACATCCGCTGGGTGTGCTCGCGCTTCTGCTCGTCGTCCGCGAACTTCTCGCGGAGCTTCTCGCGTTCCGCCTCCTTGTCGAAGTCGTCGCTCATGGGCTGACGAACGTGGTTCGCGGGCAAAAGTCCGGTGGGCTCGGGACGAGCCGTGGCGGGAGCCGACGGGCGCCGTCGGCCCGCGGGCTCACTCCTCGGTGACCGTCCGGTCGTCGGGGTCGAGCTCGCCGCGGTGGATCTTCGCGCCGTCCTGCGCGACCTGTCGCCCCAGCACCGCGCACTTCACGCGCATCGGCGAGATGTCGACGCCGAGCATCTCGGTGACGTCGTCGGTGTCGAGCCCGTCGAGTTCGTCGACGTTCATCCCGTGGAGCCGCTCCGAGAGCATGCTCGCGGAGGCCATCGAGATGGCGCACCCGTCGCCCGTGAACCGCACCGCCTCGATCGTCTGCTCCTCGTCGTCGAGGTCCACGTCCATCCGGATCGTGTCGCCACAGGAGGGGTTCTCGCCGACGTGCGTGAAGTCCGGATCCTCGAGTTCCCCGTAGTTTCGCGGGTTCTTGTAGTGGTCGAGGATCTGCTGTCGGTACATGTCCGAGCCCAGTCCCATACTGGCGCACAGTACGCCGCTCCGGCTCAAAAGGGTTCCGTCGAGCGCGATCGTTTATAAATAGGTGAGAGCCAAACGACGAGTGAGTACGGAAAGTGCGGTGGCGCGCACCTGCGAGCGGCCGTCAGCGGCGGCCGCGAAGCCAGCACGCGCGAGGGAGGCGGCGGGCCGGCGCGGCGGCGCCCGCGCCGGTGCGTCCGCCGAGGCTGGGGAGGTGTGAGGTGCGGGGCCGAGCGGTACGGGGTGGCACTCGAAGGGGCAGTCGTGAGGCGGGCAAAGGCGGTGTACGTACCACAGCGACAGAGTGGAGCGACTGAGCGAGGAACGCAACGAGCGTGCGCCCGGCTCGCGACTGGGGCTTCAGTGGTGTCCGTCGGCGACCCCCGGAACGAGTCCGAACCGACACATCAGCCTCGGTCAGGCCGCGTGCTCGTCGACCCACGCCGTCAGGTCGTCGCCCGAAATGAACCCGTCGGCGCGCCGCGCGACCGGCTCGCCGTCGACGAAGAGGACGAACAGCGGGACGCTCCGCACGTCGAACCGCTCGACCAGCGGCGGGTCGTCGCGGGGATTCACCAGGCCGACCGCCAAGTCGGCCTCGGCGCCGCGGGCCACGTTCCCGATCACCGGCTCCATGCTGGCACAGATGCCGCAGCCGTCGGTGTAAAACTCCACGAGCGCGGCGTCCGCGTCGGCGACGAAGGCGTCGAGAGCGTCCTCGTCCGCGAGCGAAACGGGCCGGTCGGTGCCGGACGATCCGGAGGAGGGCGCCTCGGAGGCGTTCGAGGCAGTATTGGATTCCATACGCATTATTGGGCGTCGACGGTGATAACTGCTTCCGTCGACGCGGTCGGCGTCGGAGAGAAGAGCGCGAGGGCGCGTCGGCGGGAATGACCGGCGTCGCTACGCCGGTTCGTCGGGCTCGGGCTCGGTCCGCCACCCGCCCTTCAGCGTGACGTACCAGACGGAGGCCCCGGCGAGGACGAAGACGGCCCCCATGTACGGGATGATCGGCAGCTCGACACCGACGAAGTCGAGCACGGTCCGGAGCTCGTAGACGATCACGCCGAAGATCGCGAGCGTCACGAGCAGCCCGCCGCGAGAGATGTCGACGCTCATCGGACCACCTCAATGAGCGAGGCCGAGAGGTCGGCGACGGCGCCGAACAGCGGGGCGGCCGCGTCCGCCAGCGCGTCGAACAGCGGCGCGAGCCACACCGGATAGGTGCCGACGCCCGGTCCGAGCAGTCCGCCGCGGTTGATGATCGCCGCGATCGGCAGCGCGTACGCGAGGACGACGAGCGTGAGCGCGATGCCGACCCACAGGCGGAGGTTATCGAGCACCTGCGGCGCGTCCTCCGCGCCGGAGACCGGACTGGGGAGCGGCTCCGCGAGCCCGGACACCTTCGGGTTCCCCATCGTCAACACGAGGTTCCCGAGGAAGAGGATCGTCGAGACGAAGAGCAGGGTCCCGCCGATCGCGATCTGGATGTTGAGCTCCTCGAAGCCGCCGAACATCGTCGGGTAGTCGAAGCCGGAGTACTCCGGCTCGGCGGTGCGTCGCGGGACGCCGAGGAGCCCCTGCGCGTGCATCGCGTTCGACATCAGCGCCATGCCGATGAACCAGAGGACGACCTGGAACAGCCCGATCTGGCTGCTGTAGATCGGCTTGTTGCTGATCTGCGGCCAGATCCAGTAGGTCCCGGCCATCATCGTCAGCGCGACCGCGGTCCCGACGGTGAGGTGGAAGTGACCCGGCACCCACAGCGTGTTGTGGATGAGATAGTTGATGTTCATCCCGGCGTTGACCATGCCCGAGAAGCCGCCGGCCGCGAACATCAGGCCGGCAAGCATCATGCCGGTGAACTCCGGCTTGCGCCACGGGAGGTTCGTGAGCCAGCCTAACAGCCCGGTGCCGCCGCGCTGACGGGCGCCGTACTCGACGCTCGCGACGACCGTGAACGCGGTGAGCAGGCTGGGCAACAGCAGGAACATCGTGTTCGTCATCGAGATGAACTTGAACCCCTCGGCGATCCCCGGGTCGAGGTACTGGTGGTGGATCCCGACCGGCGTCGAGAGGAGAACGAACAGCACGAACACGACCCGGGCCAGCGGGTCGCTGAAGAGGCGGCCGCCGGCGATCTTCGGCAGGACGGTGTACCAGAGCATGTACGCCGGCATGAGCCAGAAGTAGACGACCGGGTGGCCGAAGAACCAGAACAGCGTCCGGGTGAGCGTCGGGTTCACCTGGTCGATGAAGCCGAGCGACCACGGGAGCAGGAACAGCAGGACGGAGGCGGCGACGGCGGACGAGGCGATGTACCACATCGTCATCGTCGTCAGCACCATGAACGTCTGGAGCGGGATCCGCTCGTCGGGGTGCTCGCGCCGCCACGCGAGGAACGTCCGGAACCAGTCGGCGCCCGCGATCCACGTCCCGACGATGAACACGGTGAGCCCGGCGTAGAACAGCGGGTGCGCCTGAAGCGGCGCGTAGAACGTGTACAGCACGTCCGCGCTCATGTCGATGGAATCGACGAACCCGGCGAGGATCGAGATCCCCGTGAGCGTCATGCCGGTCGCCATCAGCCCGTACCACGTCCACGTGATCTTGATGTTCAGGAGCGGCCGGTCCAGACTGCGCGTCAGCGCCCAGGTGAACAGCCCGACGAGGAAGAATATCGTGAAGCTGATCACCATGAACACGCCGTGCGCGGTGAGGACGGTGTAGTAGTCGGTCGAGGGGATGATCCGCGCGACGTCGGTCCGGTGGAGCGTCTGGATGATCCCGAAGATCGCGCCGAGCAACAGGGCGAAGAAGGAGCTCAGGAAGGCCGCGCGGACGACCCTCGCCTCGTCCGGGAACTTGTCGACGAACGTCTGTTCGGACTCGATGGCGGTGCTCATTCTGAGTCACCTCCGCGGCTCTCGAACTCCGACTGGCTCACGACGTTGATCTTTCCTTCCATGACGTGGTGACCGGCGCCGCAGTACTCGTTACAGACGAGCCCGTACTCCGTCGGCTCCTCGGTCTCGACCGTGATCTCCGAGACCTCGCCGGGGACGGCCATCGTGTTCGCACTCGTGCCGACGACCTCGAAGCCGTGTATCACGTCGCGAGAGGTGACGTGTAACGTCACGGTGCTGTTCGCCGGCACGACGATCGGAGACGGTTCGAAGCCGAACTGGTAGGCGACGATGTACGCCTCGTACTCGTTTTCGCCCACCTGCTCGACGCGGGGCTCGGAGAACCGCTCGTCCTCGTCGAGCGCCGCGGCGTCGACCGTCGACTGCGAGTCGGCGACCATCGCCACGCCGGGACCGACCGCCCCGTAGGTCACGGTGCCGATGAGCGCGAGAATCAGGACGATCGACAGCGCGAGCCAGAGCTTCTCGTAGGCGTGAATGTGCACGTGTGATCACCCCACCACGACGAGGTCCCGGCCGAGGAACTCTACGAAGTAGATGTACACCCACGCGAGTACCAAGATTGCGAAGTAAATTCCGATGAGCGTGAGCGTGCCGATCGGGTCGAAATCCTCTCCCTCGCCGCCGACATCGTCAGTCGGAGCGTTTGCTGCCTCACTTTGGCCCATAGGCGACTTTGACAGTAGAGAGCCATATAAGATCTACCCGTTCTCGCACCCTGAAAACACGGGTGTTATATATTTCCGGCGAGCGCATGGTTACGGCATGGACTTCTCGATCCAACAGGCCGTACTCCTCGTCCTCGGCGGACTCGTCCCCGCGATGGTGTTCATCGCCGATCGGGCGGAGTTCGTCGTGGCGGTGACGCTGGTGAACGTCCTGCTCATCTGGGGGAGCCTCCGGATCGCGACCGGCGGGGCCCTCCCGGGGTTCGCCGGCGACTCGGCCGACTCCGAGCACGCGTAATCGATCACGAACCGCGGGACCCGCCGCCCCCGGTCCGCGGACCGCCCCACCGACCGCGAACGGACCACCAATGACAGGCTGTACGCTCTGTGACCTCCCGACTGGGGACGACCCGCACACCGCGCCCGACGTCGACGGCGAGTTCTGCTGCCGGGGCTGTCTGACCGTCGCGCGGTCGCTGGACGACGTCGAGGACCTCGACGACCTCGACGAGCAGCGGCCGGACGCGACGCCGGGCGACGAGTTCGACGGCGAGACGACGTTCCTCCACGTCGACGGGATGCACTGCGCCACCTGCGAGTCGTTCCTCGAGATGACGGCCGGCGAGCAGGAGGGGGTCGCGGCCGCCGAGGCGAGCTACGCCACGGACACGATCCGGGTCGACTACGACCCCGACGCCGTGAGCGCCGAGGAGCTTCCCGGGCAGCTCTCGGTCGCGGGCTACTCGGCGAGCGACCGTGCGGACCCGGACGCGGAGGACAACGACGCAGTCGTGCGATTCCTGATCGGCGGCGGGTTCTTCGGCATGATGGCGATGCTGTGGTACGTCCTCTTCCTGTATCCGACCTACTTCGGGTACGAGCCGATACTCGACTTAGGCGGCGTCTCCGGGACGTACCTGTTCGCGCAGATCTGGGTGTTCGCCTCCATCGTCCTGTTTTACACCGGCTACCCGATCCTGCGGGGCGCGTACGTGAGCCTCCGGGCCCGGCAGCCGAACATGGACCTGTTGGTGTCGCTCGCGGCCGCGAGCTCGTACGTCTACAGCACGCTCGCGCTGTTCGTCGGCCGGACCGACCTCTACTTCGACGTGACCATCGCCGTCATCCTGGTCGTCACCGCCGGCAACCACTACGAGTCGATCATCAAGCGGCGGGCGACCGGCATGCTCGCCGACCTGACGACGACCGAGGACCGGACGGTGCGGACCGAGGCGGGCGAGACCGTCGCCGCCGACGCGGTCGACCCCGGCGACCGGCTGCTCGTGCGCCCCGGCGAGCGCGTGCCCTTCGACGGGACCGTCGCCGAGGGAACGGCCGCTGTCGACGAGGCGCTCGTCACCGGCGAGTCCCTCCCCGCCACGAAACGCGAGGGCGACGCGGTCCGGGGCGGGACCGTCGTCACCGACTCGCCGGTCGTCGTCAAGGTCGGCGAGGACGCGGCGAACACCCTTGACACCCTCGTGCGGCTGCTGTGGGAGATCCAGAGCTCGCGGTCCGGCGTCCAGCGGCTCGTCGACCGCTTGGCGACGGTGTTCGTCCCCCTCGTCGTCGCGGTCGCGACCGTCGGCGCCGCCGCGACGCTGGCGCTCGGGTCGGCGCCGATCGAGGCCGCGCTCGTCGGGCTGACGGTGCTCATCGTCTCGTGTCCGTGTGCGCTCGGCCTGGCGACGCCGCTCGCGGTCGCCGCCGGGATCCGCGACGCCGCGAACCGCGGCATCGTCGTCGTCTCCGACGCCGTCTTCGAGTCGGCGAGCGACGTCGACACCGTCGTCCTCGACAAGACCGGGACGCTCACCGACGGCGAGATGCGGCTGCTCGACGCGACGGCCGCGGCGGGGACGCCGGTCGACCGCGTGCGAGACCGCGCCGCCGCCGTCGAGCGCGCCTCGGTCCACCCGGTCGCCGAGGCGATCGTCTCCGGAGTGCTGGGGGACTCGGAGGGGCGAACTGTTGAGCGGCCGGCGACCGACGGCGGCGCGGCGACCGCGGCGGACTCGACCGCCGACGGCGTCGGCGAGACCGACGACGCGCCCGCCCCGAGCGGCCCGTCAGCGACGGACGTGGACGTCTTCGACCGCGGGGTCGCGGGGCGCGTCGACGGCGACGAGGTCGTCGTCGGCCACCCCGGCCTGTTCGACGAGCGCGGCTGGCCGATACCGGACACGCTCCGCGAGGCGGGAGCGACCGCCCGCGACCGCGGGAACGTGCCCGTCTACGTCGGCTGGGATGGTCGCGGCCGCGGCGTCCTGACGGTCGGCGACGAGGTGCGCGACGGGTGGGAGTCGGTGGTCGCCGACCTCGACGCGGACGGCCGTCGGGTGGTGGTGCTCACCGGCGACGCGCCCGCGGCCGCGAGGCGGTTCGCGGAGCACCCCGCGATCGACGAGGTGTTCGCCGAGGTGCCGCCGGAGGCGAAGGCCGAGACGGTCCGGCGGCTCGGCACCGACGGCTCGGTCGCGATGGTCGGCGACGGGAGCAACGACGCGCCGGCGCTCGCCGCGGCCGACCTCGGGGTCTCGATCGCCTCCGGCACCGACCTCGCCGCGGACGCGGCCGACGCCGTCCTCCTGGAGGACCGGCTCTCGGCGGTCCCCGAACTGTTCGCCGTCACGCGCGGGACGAACCGACGGCTGAAACAGAACCTCGGCTGGGCGTTCGTCTACAACGCGGTCGCGATCCCGTTGGCGTTATCCGGCGTCCTCAACCCGCTGCTGGCCGCGCTCGCGATGGCGTCGAGCAGCATCCTCGTCGTGACCAACTCCGCGCGTGCGGTGTTCGACCCCGACTGAGTCCGGCGTGGCCGGGGTCAGCTCTCCCCGTCTCCCGAGCCCGCGCTCCGATCGGCGCTCGCGGGGAGGAGGCGGCGCGCCAACGCCCCCAGGCGCTTGTACGCGAGGTTCACGTACAGTCCCGAGAGGAAGACGACGCCGGCGACGAGGGGCGCGTCGCCGGTCGTCCCGCCGAGAAGGATGTCGGAGAGCAGGTACACCCCGACGCCGAGCGGCAGGGCGGCCGGCAGCCGGAGGTTGTACCGGACGAGCGTGCCGACGGAGGCGTCGAACCGCTCGACGAGGGCGGTGAACACGAACCCCAGAGCGCCGAGCAGGCTGAACAGGGGGACGAACGGCGGAACGACTCCGGAACCGAGGCCGGCGAACCCGGGGAACGGGCCGTCGGTCACCAGCAGCGCCCCGGCGGCGAGGCCGACGGTGAGGAGCACGTCGGCGGCGATGACGCCGACGCCGAACCGCGACCGGTACCACGTCCGCGCGAGCCGCGACCGGTTCTCGGCGGCGGCGTCGACCGCCGGATCGCCGGGGGCGACCGCCTCGGTCCGGGTCCGTTCCGATGAGTCCGACATCGTCACCGAGATTTGTCGGCGAGTCGTAATTAGCTTGCGGCGTGAGAACAGTGATCAATGTAACCCGTCGAAGAGTCCTCCTCGGGCGTCTCCAGTCTGAGAACAGCCGAGTGACTACGCCGTCGCGCCGACGTGCGGCTTGACCGCGCGGACGATGGCGTCGACGTCGTACTCGTCTTCGGTCTTGTCGAAGACGACCTCGCCGTCAGCGCGGACGACGAACACGCCGTCGTCGCCGGTCACCAGAGCGACCTCGTCGACGCTCTCGCCGAACTGCTTGAGGATCGCCTCGGAGACGTCTCGGGCGCGGTTCAACATGCCACAGGGGACGCAGTACTCGACTTCAACGCGTGTCATGGCACAGCGTAGGACACGAACAGGATTAAAGGGACAGGTCCCGGTCGGTCGCGGCGCGCTCGCGACGATATCGCCGTGTCAGACCACCAGCGCGTCGAAGACGACGGCGAACAGCAACAGGCCGAGGTAGGCGTTCGAGGCGTGGAACGCGCGGAAGGCGGCCCCCTCGGTCTGCTCGTAGTGGAGCCGGACGACCATCCAGAGGAAGACCCCGCCGACGCCGACGCCGACGACCGCGTACAGCGCGCCGAGCGGGTCGGCGGCCGCGGCGAGCGCGACCGCGGCGACCAGCGTCGCGCCGAGGTACCAGAGGATGTGCCGACGCGTCGCGGTCTCCCCGCGGACGACGGGCATCATCGGGAAGCCGCCGCGCTCGTAGTCGTCCTTGTACGCCAGCGCGAGGTTGTAGAAGTGTGCGGGCGTCCACAGGAAGATGACCGCGGCGAGCAGCACCCCGCCGCCGCCGACCTCGCCCGTGACTGCGGCCCACCCGATGAGCGCCGGCAGCGCGCCGGCCGCGCCGCCGATGACGGTGTTTTGGACCGTGTTCGGTTTGAGGACGAGCGTGTAGACGACGCTGTAGAACAGTATCGCGACGAGCCCGAGCGCGGCCGTCAAGGAGTTCACCGTCCAGAACAGGCCGAGCGAGACGAGCGTCAGCAGACCGCCGAACGCGAGGGCGTGCGGAACGGGCACGAGGTCCGTCGCGAGCGGGCGGTCGCTGGTGCGTTGCATCCGCTTGTCCACGTCGCGTTCGAGGACGTGGTTGAACGTCCCGGAGGCGCCGATCGAGAGCGCACCGCCGGCGAGCGTCGCCGCCACGACGGGCGGCGTGAAACCGGAGCCGCCCGCCAGCGCCATCGCGGCCGCGGCGACGAGGCAGAGCAGCCACATCAGCCGCGGCTTCATCAGCCGGAAGTACGCGGTCGCGGTCGCCTTCAGCCGCGGGAGCGCCGCCGACGGGATGTCCGGTTCCGGGGCCTCCTCGACCGGCGGCAGGTCGTCGGTCCCGGGTTCGAACTCGTCGGGCGCGTCGTCCGGGTCGCCCGTCTCGGCCTCCAGCCACCAGGCGAGCGCGGCGAGGACGGCCCCGAAGATTCCGATACCGATCAGGAGGTGCGCGGAGCCGAGCGCGGCCGGGAGGTCGCCGAGCGCGACGAGCGCGCCAACGCCGGCCTGCGCGGGATAGACGACGAGCGCGACGGCGAGCGCGACCCTGACCCGGCGGTCGGCGCCGTCCCGCCACGCGAGCGCGGCGGAGAGCGCGACGAGGAGACCGACGACGGCGGCGAGGGCGCGGTGGCCGAGGGCGATCCACCCCTCGGTCGCCGTCGGGAGGGCGGCGCCGTTCCCGCAGGCCGGCCAGGCGCCGCAGGCGGTCGCCGCCTCGGTGAGCGAGGTGGTGGCGCCGACGACGACGAGCAGGTACACGCCCATCGCGGCCGCGGCCAACACCGCGGGGAATCTGTCTGGGAGCGTCACGTGGCGTGAATTACGAATCGGACCCATATATGTTCCGCGCTTCGACAAAACGGCGGCAAGCGGCGGGCGAAAACGCGGACCCGAGTGGATGGCGTCCGTCAGCGCTCAGTCCCGGTCCGCGTCCGCCTCGCCGCCGCGCTCTCGGAGGATCCGGTCGACGATGTCGCCGCTGGAGAGCAGTTCGTCCTCGTACTTCGGCTCGCGGCCGGACGCGCGCTCGACCCGGCAGTCGATACCCCGGTCCGCGAGCGCGTCGGCGATGTCGGCCTCGTCGTGGTGCTGGTCGAACCCCAACACGATCACGTCGGGGTCGAGCCGCTCGATGGGGACGAACACGTCCCCCGGATCGCCGAGGTGCGCCTCGTCGACCGCGTCGAGCGCCGCGACCATGTCGCGCCGTTGGCGGGCGCACAGCACCGGTGCGGGCTTGTGCGTGACGTTGGTCCGGCGGGCGACGATGGCGTGGAGCTCGTCGCCGCGGGCCGCGGCGTCCTCCAGGTAGTGGACGTGGCCGGGGTGGAGCAGGTCGAACGTCCCCTGCGCGACGACCCGCGTCATCGGAACCACGAGAGGAAGCCGCCGCGGTCGCGCTCGTCGAGCTCCCGGTCGATGTCCTCCTGGGTGAAATCGAAGAAGTGCTCGTCGGGCACCTCCACGTCGAGGACGTCGAGGGTGGTCTGTCGCCCCTCGTTGTCGAACGCCTTCCAGTCGCCCCAGCCGTAGGGGGCGCCGACGATGATGTGTACTTTCCCCTGCCCGAAGGTCGCGAGGTCGGCGTCGCTCGGCCGCAGCGCGCCGTTGGGGTGGGAGTGGACCGACCCGACCGCGCGCATGTCGTTCGGCTTCATGTGTGTCCGGACGCTGGCGCTCGTCGGGCTCGACTCCGTGCCCGGGATGACGAGCACGTCGGTGATCACCTGTCCGTCCCGGTCGAGATCGAGCTTCCGGGCGTCGTCCGCGCGGAGGAACCCCATGTACTCGTTGGGGTGCGTCTCCTCGCTCGCCTCGAGGACGAAATCCAGGGTCTCTCGGGCGATGCCGAGGAGCTCGTCCGAGCGGAACAGTCGCATAAGCGGGATAAGTCGCCGTCGCCTCATAGGGGTTCCGGACCGCGGAACGCGACGCGGACTCCCGGCCCGAGCCCCGAGAGAACAGGCTTAACACCGGCCGTTCCCGAAGGCTGCCCATGAGCGAAAACTTCGCCGGGGATTCCGGCACGCGGGGCGATTCGAGCCCCGAACCCGACGCCGACGCGGCGGAGGGGGCGGCCGACGACCGGCCGACCGTCTACGATCTGGCGCCGGACTGTACCCTCGAAGACGCCGCAGTCGACGAGCTGTACCACGCCGAAGTCAACGGCGTCGTCGACTACGGCGTGTTCGTCGACCTCTCCGACGCCGTGAGCGGGCTGGTCCACGAGTCGAACCTCGACGGCGACTACGCGGTCGGCGACCGGCTGATCGTCCGGCTCACCGAGGTCAAGGAGAACGGCGACGTGGCGTTCGACGACGTCGACCCCGACGACTACCGCACCGAGACGGTCGCCCACGAGCCGACGGTCTCTCGGGTCCGGGGCCTCACGCCGGGCGACGAGGTGACCGTCGAGGGCGAGGTCGTTCAGGCGAAACAGACGGGGGGTCCCACCGTCTTCGCCGTCGCGGACGCCTCCGGCGTCCTCTCCTGTGCCGCCTTCGAGTCCGCCGGGGTCCGGGCGTACCCCGAGGTCGAGGTCGGCGACATGGTCCACGTCTCGGGGGCGATCGAGAGCCGCGAGAACGCGCTCCAGTTGGAGGTCGACTCGCTGACGCGGCTCCCCGACGAGCGCGCCGCCGAAGCCCGCGATCGCTTCGAGGCGGCCCTCGACGAGCGCGCCGAGCCGGCCGACGTCGAGCCGCTCGTCGACTGGGAGGCGTTCGAGCCGATCCACGAGGACCTCCGCGAGCTCGCGCGGTTGCTCCGCCGGACGGTCCTCGCCGGCCGCCCGATCCGTGTCCGACACCACGCCGACGGCGACGGGATGTGCGCCGCGATCCCGGTACAGCTCGCCGTTGAGAACCTCATCGAGGAGGTCCACGGCGACCCCGACGCCGCCCGACACCTGTTCAAGCGGCTCCCGAGCAAGGCGCCCTACTACGAGATGGAGGACGTCACCCGCGACCTCAATTTCGCCTTGGAGGGCCGCGCGCGCCACGGGCAGAAGCTCCCCTTCCTCCTCATGCTCGACAACGGGTCGACAGAGGAGGACGTGCCGGCCTACGAGAACCTCGCGCACTACGACATCCCCATCGCGGCCGTCGATCACCACCACCCCGACCCCGAGGCGGTCGGGCCGCTGCTCGACGCCCACGTGAACCCCTACCTCCACGGCGAGGACTACCGGGTCACCACCGGGATGATGTGCGTCGAGCTCGCCCGGCTCGTCGACCCGTCGCTCACCGAGGAGCTCGAACACGTGCCGGCGGTTGCCGGCCTCTCCGACCGCTCGAAGGCGGAGGCGATGGACGACTACGTCGCGCTCGCCGAGGGCGCGGGGTACGACGAGTCCGACCTCCTCGACATCGGCGAGGCGCTCGACTACGCCGCCCACTGGCTCCGCTACTCCGAGGGGAAGACCCTGGTCAACGACGCGCTCAACGTCGGTTGCGACGACGAGGCGCGCCACGAGGAGCTCGTCGAGTTCCTCTCGGAGCGCGCCGAGCGCGACGTGGAGCGCCAGCTCGACGCCGTCGAGGACCACGTCGACCACGAGCGGCTCGCCTCCGGCGCGCACCTCTACCGGATCGACTTAGACGAGTACGCGCACCGATTCACCTACCCCGCGCCGGGCAAGACGACCGGCGAGCTCCACGACACGAGAGTGAAAGAGACCGGCGACCCCGTCATCACCATCGGCTACGGCCCCGACTTCTGCGTCCTCCGGTCCGACGGCGTCCGGCTCGACATCCCGAACATGGTGACCGAGCTGAACGAGGAACTCCCCGAGGCCGGCGTCTCCGGGGGCGGCCACCTCGTCGTCGGCTCGATCAAGTTCGTGAAGCGCCGCCGCAGCGAAGTGATCGAGACGCTGGTCGAGAAGATGGCGGGGGCGGAGATCGACGAGGCGCTCTCGTCGACGATCGCGCTCGACGACTGAGCCGACCGCCGCGGCCGTTCGCACCGACCTCGTTTCTCAGCCGAACGCGAGCTCCCGTCGAGCGACGGCGCCGGCTCCCGCGAGCGCGACGCCGAACCCGGCGACGAAGGCGATCGGAAGCTGGATTCCGCCGCCCCGCCAGTCGGCCGCGTACGCGCGAGCGTAGAAGTCGGCGACCGACTCGTTCTCGACCGCGAGCACCACCTCGCGGTTGTTCGTCTCCGCGCTCGGATTCCAGTTGAGGCTGCCGACGAGCGCCGTGTCGTCGACGACCAGCCCCTTCGCGTGGACCTTCTCGAACCGGCCGCGCGGCTCGGCGAGGTCGACGGCGATCGGCTCGTCCCTGAGCGACTCGGAGAGGTTCCGGTTCCCCTCCCGGTCGTACCACGCGTCCGAGAGCAGCAGGTGGACGTCGACCCCGCGGTCGGCTGCGCGTCGGAGCGCGCGGACGATCCGATCGTCGGGACCGCCGACCCGCGGCACGACCGCGAGCACCCGCTCGTCCGCGGCGTCGATCCGCGCGACGATCCGGTCGGCGGCGTTCCCCGGCGCGGTCAGGACGGTCACGTTCGCCGTGGCGGGCTTCGCGGGCGCGTCGAACCGCGTCGGGTACGAGCCGTTCACGCGCCCGCCGCCATGGAACTCGGTGTCGGCGCGGAAGGCGCGCCACGAGCGCGCGTCCCGCGCCCGGAAGTCCGCGGCGAACAGCGCGGCGAGGTCCTCCGCGACGAGCGCGTCGCGCTCGGTCCCGGGACCGCCCGCGTCCACGGTGTCGTCGCTTCCGACGACGACGCCCCAGCCGCGGTTGCTCCGCCCGCCCGTGCCGGACCGCTTCCAGTTCTCCGTGAGGACGACCGCGCGGTCGTCGGCGACCGCGTACTTCGGGTGGTGGAACCGGAACCGCTCGACCTCGCCGTCGAGGATCCGGACCTCGACGCCGGCGGCCGTCAACCGGTCGATCAGCTCCGCGCTCCGCGCCGGGAAACCGCCGACCGGCGACCCCTCCAGCAGCACGCGGACGCGGACGCCGCGGTCCGCGGCGGCGACGAGCGCGTCGGCGACCCGCTCCGAGGTCAGCGTGTAGCCGGCGACGAACAGGCGGTCCTCGGCGTCGCGGAGCGGCTCGACCGGCAGGCCGGGGCTGTCGGGGAGAACGAACGGCGTCACGGCGGCGTTCGCGGTCCGACGCGGCGACCGCCGTTCGTACCCGCGGGGTCGCCACTCCCCCCAGTCGGCGCGCCACCGGTGTCCCTCGGGCGCGCGGTCGTAGTCGACCGCGGCGACCGTCGTCCCGTTCCGGCGGAGCGCGATCCGGTCGCCCGACGCGGCGAGCGGGAAGTGGTCGTCGAGCGCGCGGAGCGTCGGGTCCCCGGTGCCGCCGTTGCCGGCGACCGCGGTCTCGTCGGCGAGCAGGGGCGTCGCGTTCGCGGGGTCCATCGAGAGGGCGACGACGCCGCTGGCGTTCGCCGGGACCTCCGCCTCGTGGTGTCCGTCGGCGAGCGACCAGTTCCCGCGCTCGGGGAGCCGGACGACGAGGTACTCGCCGCGGTTCTCCGCGGTCGTCGGGTTCGGGAACAGCTCGACGATCCGCGGCGTTGTGGACACGAGCGTCAGGTTCTCGGGGCTCTCGTTCGACGGTGCGGTGGCGGCGCCGCCGGGGTCGAGTCTGCCGACTCCCGGGCCGGTTCCGGCATCGCCAGCGACGGCGACCGGGACGACGGCCGCGGAGACGAGCAGTCCGAGCGCGACGACGGCGGCGACGCTCGCGGTCGAGTGGATCGGGACACGGAACGGAGCGGGTGACACGAGGGGAGTGCCCTCGGTATCGGTGAAAAGGGTCGGTCGAACGGCGGGCGGAGCGGGTCGGGTCAGGCGGTCCGCATCACGCGGGCCGCGTCAGGCGGTCGGCGCCGGTTCCGCCTCGTCGTCGAGCGCGTCCCGGGCCTTCTCGCCCTCGGTCGAGACGACGAAGGAGTGTTCGTCGGCGTACTCGGCGACCGCTTCGAGCGCCTCGCGGGTGCCGATCTGGCGGAGCGCCCAGCCGGCGGCCGCGCGGACGTCGTCGGACGGGTGCGCCTCGAGCGCGTCGGCGAGGGGGTCGACGGCGCGGGTGTCGCCGATCAGCCCGAGCGCGCGGGCGGCGTGGGGGCGGACGAGCTCGTCGGTGTCGCCGTCGGGGTCGAGCTGGTTCGCGAGCGGCTGGACCGCCTCGGACGCGCCGATTTCGCCGAGCGCCTTGAACACGACCTTCTGGAGCTGCGGGTTCGAGTCCTCGGGGACGTACTCGACGAGGGTGTCGGTCGCCTCTTCGGCCGCCATCGTCCCGAGGATCCGGATCGCGGGCTGGTCGCGCTTCTCGGCGCGGCCGAGGATCTCCTCGACCGACGCCTCGGTCTTGCCGCGCTTGCCCATCCGCTCGAACGCCTCCAGGCAGTGGCGCTCCATGAACTCGGACTGGAGCGAGTCGAGCGCGAGCAGGATCATGTCGACGTTGCCCCGCGCCTCGTGTTCCTTCAGCGCCGCCCACTCGACGGGGAAGTCCTTGTAGTGGCCGAGCACGTCGTAGTATCCCTGCGCACGGAGCTGCTCGTGGGTTTCGAGGTCGTCCCACTCCTCGGCGTCGTCGAGGCCGGCCTCCAGCTCGTCGGTCGCGTCCAGCAGCGCGGCGATGTCGTCGGCGTCGTCGTCCGCGTCGAGGTCGGCGTCAGTGACCGCGCCGGCGACCGCGTCGAGCGCCGCGACGAGCTGATCGACGGGGGCCGGCGCCGCGGCGTCGGCCGCCTCGCCTTCCGCGAGAAGCGCCTCGGGATCCTCGTCGGCGTCGCCGAGCGCGTCGTCGATCGCGTCGGCGGCCGCGTCGACGAACGACTCGACGGCGGCCGCGACGTCCTCGCGCCCGTCGTCGGTCCACTCCGTGTCTTCGACCGTCCCGGCGGCGGATTCGATCGCGTCGACGACGTCCTCCCCGTAGGGGCCGCGGGCGTCGTCCACGCCGTCGCGAAGCTCCGCGACGCGGTCTTCGAGGTCGCCGCGCGGGTCGTCCGCGTCCTCATCGTCCTCGTCCGGCTCGGGGAGGTCGGCCTCATCGATACCGGTCTCCGCGTCGGCTAAGAGCGCCTCAACGTCGTCGAGGTCGGCCTCCGTCTCGGCGGCCTCGAGGCGGTCGGCGATCTCGTCGAGGTACTCGGTGAGGGACTCCTCGGTCGCGTCGTCGGGGAGCGTCGGAGCGGCCGTCTCCGCCGGCTCGCCGTCGTCCGCGGCGTCGGCCGGGTCATCATCGCCGTTGCTCATATACCACGAACTCCGCGCGTAGTCCATTAAGAGGTTTCCCTTCGCGGGCGCCGGGCGGCCGCGTGCGGGGCACGGAGCGGCCGCGACCGGCGCGGCGTCCCTCCGTTCTCTGCTGTGCGGGTCGCGGTAGATCCCCGCGCTTGGTGGCTCCGTCGGAATACCGAATTCCTCGACGTTCGAGGTCGACCGCGACGCCGTCACCGACGGGCCGTACGGGCGGTTCTCCTCAGCGGTCGGCGAGCAGGTCGTCGCTCTCGACGACCGTCGCGAACTCGCCGTTCAGGTGCGCGAGCGCGACGCGGTGGGAGGTCTCCGGGTCGATCCGCTCCCCGTCGGGCGCTTCGCGGGCGTGCGTCGCGGTCGCGTCGGCGACCACGCGCACGTCGTAGCCTCGGTTCTCGGCCTCGCGCGTCGTCGTCGAGACGCAGTGGTCGGTGGTGAGTCCGCAGACGACGAGCGACTCGTACCCGGCCTCGCGGAGCCACTCGTCGAGCCCGGAGTCGAGGAACGCGCCGTTGACCGACTTCTCGAAGGTCGGCTCGCCCCCGGCGGGCGCCGTTTCCGGCTTCCACGCGAAGCCGGGGGCGTCCGGACGCAGCGGCGAGTCGGGTTCCGTCGAGGCGTGGCGGACGTGCGCGACCGGTCGGTTCGTCTCGCGCCAGCGGTCGAGGAGCGCGGCCGCGACCGCCTCGGCGTCGGGGTTGTTGCGCTCGCCCCACCCCGGCTCGTCGAACCCGACTTGGAAGTCGACGAGGAGGAGGACCGCGTCGTCAGTCATCGCCGAGTCCGGAACTGACGGGCGCGTCGGATTCGCTCCCGGTGTCGGCCGCGTCGAACGCCCGCCACGCGCCGGGTTCGAGCAGCGACTCGGACGCCTTGGGGTGTTCGCGCGTCGGGTCGAGCGGACAGGCGTCCGGGCTCGCGTCGTCGTCCTCGCGGAACAGGTACTGCTTCCACTCGCGGTCGCCCTCGGCGCCCCAGTCGCCGAGGTCGGCGTGGGGACAGACCCCGTCGTACTCCTCCATCCGGCCTCGGATCGTCTCGCGGGCGCGCTCGCCCGCCTCGGTGTCGGCGGTGATCCCCTCGAAGACGCTCCGGGGTTGGAAGGTGATCTCTAAGCCGACCGGCGAGTAGCGGCTCTTCCGGTCGTCGTAGAAGGGGGCGCGCGAGGTCGGGAACAGCGCCTCGCCGCCGAAGCAGAACTCCCACCGCGGGGTGTCGGGGTCGACCGGGATGTCGTCCGGCCACGGCTCCGGGTCGTGGACGTGGAGGAACTCCAGGACGTGCCAGAGCCGCTCGTGGTAGTGCGCCTCGCCGCGGTCGTCGTCGGGCGGCCTGAAGAACACCGCGAGCGGCGCGCGGTCGGCGTGGTCCGGGTACGTGTCGAGGTACTCTGAGAGGACATCGCGCAGCCGCAACAGCGCGGCCGGGTCCGTGGTCGACTCGCAGGCGGCGTACAACATGTCGCCCTCGCGCTCGACCTCGATCCCGAAGTAGCAGGGGAACGGGGACCCGTCGCGCTCGCCGAGCATCGACTCCCGGAAGGTCCGGTAGTGCTCCTGAAACCACGGCGACGCGTCGTCGAGCCGATCGTGGAGCGTCTCTTGGTCCAACAGCACGCCCTCGGTGCCGGGCTCGTTCATACGCGTTGTCGGGGCGAAGCGGTCTTTTGGCTTTCGCCGGGTTCGACGCGGCGGGAACGGGCACTGCCGGCCACTCTTATAAACAAGCGACGAGAACGTCCCCGAGGAGATGGCCGACCCGAACGACTCCCACGACCTCCGACGGTTCGTCGAGGCGCAGGCCGGCGTGATCGAGTCGGCCAAGCGGGAACTGCGCGCGGGACGGAAGCGGAGCCACTGGATGTGGTTCGTGTTCCCGCAGGTCGAGGGGTTGGGGACCAGTCGGAGGTCGCAGCGCTACGCGATCGGTTCCCGCGAGGAGGCGACCGCGTACCTCGCGCACCCGACGCTGGGGCCGCGGCTGCGGGAGTGTACGGCGATCGTCAACGGGCTGGAGGGGCGGTCGGCCCACGAGGTGTTCGGGTCGCCGGACGACCTGAAGTTCCGGTCGTCGATGACGCTGTTCGACGCGGTCGCGGACGGGGACGGTCCGTTCGGGACCGCGCTCGACCGGTACTACGACGGGCCCGATCCGAAGACGCTCCGGTTCCTGCGGAACGAGTGAGACCGACGGCGGTCGAATCCCGACTGACGGGGATCGGCCGAGTCAGTCCCCGGCCACCGCGAACCGCGAGGCGTCGCCCTCCTCGGTCGGCGCCGTGAGCAGCGAGACCCCCACAGTGAGCGCGCCGGACAGCGCCATCAGCCCGAGCGCAACGTCCCAGCCGCCGAGGACCGTCTTCGGCAGGGTCGGGACGGCACCGACGACGGCGGACAGCACGACGAGCAGGTACGCCGCCTGGGGGACCGCGACGCCGGCGATCATCCCCGTGCGGGTCGTCCGCGGCCAGTAGAGCGCGCAGATCACGGGGAGCGCGAGCAGCGCGAACCCGGAGAACGCCGTGTCGCCGACCTCGATCAGCGTCCCCGGGCGGAACAGGCTCGCGGCGAACGCGAGCGTCGCGAACGCCGCCACGCCGATCCGCGCGATCCACGCCTCGCGTCGCTCGGAGGCGTCGGCGTCGACGAGCGGTCGGTACAGGTCGCGGGTGAAGTACGACGACCCCGAGAGCAGCATCGAGTCCGACGAGGACATCATCGCCGCCATCGCGCCCGCGACGACGAGCGCGGCGAACCACGCAGGGGTGTACTCGCCGAGCACGACCGGGAGCACGTTCGCATCCGTTGGCACCTCGACCGGCGTCCCGGCCGCCCACGCGCCGAGCATGAACGCGGGGAGGAACAGCAGCAGGACGAGGACGGGCCACAGCGCGAACGACCGCTTCAGCGTCGCGGCCGACTTCGCGACGAAGAAGCGCTGGTTGATCTGCGGGAACATCGTCACTCCGAACGCGATGGTGATCGCCGTGGAGACGATGAACTCCGGCGTGTACGCGCCGCCGCCGAAGCCCCCAAACTCGGGCCGGGCCGCCAGCATCCCCTCGGTCGCGGCGCCGACGCCGCCGAGCGCCGAGACGACCCACGCCGCGGCGACCCAGACGACGGAGAGCATGAACAGCCCCTGGAGCGTGTCGGTCCACGCCACGCCGCGGAGTCCGGCAACGGCGACGTAGAGGATCATGAACCCGGTGATGAGCGCCGCGCCGCCCCAGTACGGGACGACGCCGTCGGTGAGGCCGACGAGCGCCTCCCCGGCGCCCATCTGCTGGAGCATGACGTACGGGAACAGCCACAGGAGGCTGACGCCGGCGATCAGCGCGCGCAGCCCGGTCGAGCCGAAGCGGTCGCCGAGCATCTCGCCGAGCGTCACGTAGCCGTTACGAGCGCCGATCAGCCACTGCTTGTAGCCGATGACGTACCACAGCACCGCGAACAGGACGCCGTCTAAGGTCCCCATAACGATCAGCCACTCTGGGCCGGCGCGGTAGGCGAGGTTCGGCCCGCCGAAGAACGTGAACGCCGACAGCAGGGTGGCGAAGGTCGTGAAGAGCAGCACGAGCGTGCCGATCGACCGGTTCGCGAGGTAGTAGTCCTCGGCGGTCGTCTCCGAGACGCGGTACGCGACGAGGCCGAGCGCGAGCGCGACGACGAGGTAGCCGACGACGACGCCGAGCGAAAGGCCGAGCGTCACCGGCGGTCACCCCCGGTCGGCTCCGACGGGTCGCGGCTCGTCGCGCCGTCCACGGCGGCGGAATCTGTGGCCACGGTGTCGGCGGCCGCGGAATCTGTGGCCACGGTGTCGGCGGCCGCGGAATCTGCGGCCACGGCGTCGGTCCCCACCCGCCTGCCCATCCCGCGCTCCCACGCGCCGCTCCGGACGAACAGCGCGAACAGGCCCGCACACAGCCCGAGCCACGCCACGTGCCACCAGATCCACACCGGGAGCCCGGCGGCGACGCGGTCGACGCCCCACAGCGGCCACGGCACCGCGAACGCAACGAGTATCGCGAACGTCGGTATCCAAACGAGATCGCTCCGTAAGCGCGTCATGTACAATGAAACTACGACTATAAACACAAAGAGCTATCGAATAAGTTCGAACACACATATCGAAGAGAAATTTTCTTCGATAACTGTTGCCGGAGGGACGTGGCGATAGCTATTTTCCGCGAGGAGCGCAACGATACACGGACGGGCGCTACCGCCCGCTATCACCATTCACCACTCATGAAAGACACAGAGAAATACCTGATACACGCCACCATCGCGGCCGACGGCGTCGTCGAGCGGAGCGACGTCGTCGGGGCGGTGTTCGGCCAGACGGAGGGGCTGCTCGGCGACGAGCTGGACCTCCGGGACCTCCAGGAGTCCTCGCGCGTGGGTCGGATCGACGTCTCCGTCGAGTCCGAGAACGGCCAGTCGTTCGGCGAGGTCACCGTCGCGTCGAGCCTGGACAAGGTCGAGACCGCGATCCTGGCCGCCGCGCTGGAGACGATCGATCGCATCGGCCCCTGTCACGCCTCCGTCGAGGTGACGAGCATCGAGGACGTACGGGCGGCCAAGCGCCGCGAGGTCGTCGAGCGCGCAAAGGAGCTGATCGCGGGCGGCTTCGAGGAGACGAGCCTCGCGAGCAGCGACGTGTTAGACGAGGTGCGCGACGCCGCCCGCGTCGAGGGCATCGTCGACTACGAGGGGCTCCCGGCCGGGCCGCGCGTCGGCGACTCAGACGCCGTCATCGTCGTCGAGGGCCGCGCCGACGTGCTCACGCTGCTCGACTGCGGGATCAAGAACGCCGTCGCGGTCGAGGGGACGAACGTCCCCGAGGCGGTCGCCGAGCTGACCGCCGACCGGACCGTCACCGCGTTCCTCGACGGCGACCGCGGCGGGGAGCTCATCCTCCGCGAGCTCGCGCAGGTGGGCGACGTGGACTACGTCGCGTTCGCGCCGCCCGGCGAGTCCGTCGAGGACCTCGACCGCGACGCCGTCTTCGAGGCGCTCCGCGGGAAGGTCCCGTACGCGAGCCTCGCGGACGCCGGCGATCTCCGAGCGGCCGCCGGCGACGAGGATCCCGAGGACGGCGACGGGGCGTCCGTCAGCGACGGGACGACTACCGACGACGTGGCACCCGACGACGACGGTCCCGAGTCGGCCGCGCGCGTCGGCGACGGCGGCGCGGTGCCGAGCGGTTCCGCGGGCGGCGACGCGGTCGACCCGTCGCCCGAATCGACCGAGCCGCCGACTGCCGGGTCGACGACCGAATCGCGCGACGCGACGGACGCCGACGCCGAAGTCGCCGGAACGAGCGGCGCGTCCGCCTCCGGTGGCGAAGTAGAACCGGCGGATTCGGCGTCAACTCCCGAAGAAGCCGGCGGTACCGACACCGTCGCGGACGACGCCGCCGGAGAGACCGACGAGGTGTCCGGAGGCGACGCGACCGCGGACGAGATGGCTAGCGACAACGCGACCGCGGACGAGGAACCTTCGGACGGCGCGACCGCGAACGAGGAACCGACGGACGGCGCGACCGGCGAGCACGACGAACCGCGGTCGATCGCGGCGCACGTCGACGAGGTCGTCGACGGCGAGACCGGCCGCGCCCGGCTCCTCGGCGACGAGTTCGGCGTCGTCGATGAGGTCGACGCGGGAGACGCGTTCGACGCGGTGGAGGGGGCCGAGCCCGCGCCGCGAGCCGTCGTTGTCGACGGCACCGTCGACCAGCGGCTGCTCGACGTGGCGGCCCAGCGCGGGGTCGGCGACCTCGTCGGCCGCGACCTCGGGGAGTTCGTGAAGCGCCCGGTCGGAACGCGGGTACTGACGGCGGCCGCCCTCCGCGCTGGGAGCTAGCGAGACGGGGAGGTCGTCGTTGATCGCTTACGGATCGTCGATCGCCGATCGGCGGTAAAAACCGCTAAAGTCGCAGCTGCTCGCCGATAAAAGAGCGATTGGCGATCGGCGGCGAACGCCTCCAAAGCCCCAGCCGCGATTCCCGCTCGCTTCGCTCGCGGGAATCGCGACTGCCCCTTTGAGTCTCACCCGACCGCACAGCAGCCGCACCTCACGCCTCCCCAGCCTCGTCGCTGGCGCCCTCCGCTTCGCTCCGGGGCCAGCAACTCCCTCGCGCGTGCGACTCGCGGCCTGCGGCCGCTCGTCGGCACACGCCGCCGCACCGCTCATATGTTTATAAATGGCGTCGTCAGTGTCGGCTCACACCAGCCCGAGCGCGCCCAGCGCCGCGAACAGCGCGTCGCCGTACGTCAGCGAGGCGACGAGTCCGACCGCCATCGGGACGACGAACGGCATCCCGGGCGAGACCAGCACGCGGTCCTCGCGGGCGACGACGTCGAGGCCCTCGCGGAGCGTCGCGGCGTCGGTGCCGTACGCGCCGTGATCGATCTCGTCTAGGAACCGCTCTGCCGCCCACGGGTCGTCGGACTCGCGGTCGGCGTCGCTGTCGGTCTCCGCGTCGGCCGCATGCCCGCCGTCCGGGGCCGCGTCGTCAACTGCCCGTCCTCCGTCGGTGGGCGCGTCGTCAACTGCGCGCCCCCCGTCGGTAGGCGCGTCGTCAACTGCGCGCCCCCCGTCGGTCCGCGGACCGACGTGGGTCCCGCCGTCGGTCGGGGCGAACGTCTCGCCGACCGAGGCGGGGTCGCGGAGGTCGTCGGGGTCGGCCCGCACGTCGGCGAGCGTGCGGCCGCGCCACCGGAGATACATCCGGAGCGCGTCGAGATCGAGGCCGTTCCGGGTCGGCCCGTCGGGGTCCTCGAACAGCCGCCCGTGCCGGTCGGGCAGCGAGTCGGTCGCGACCGGTCGCGCGAAGAACATGAGCCGCGAGGCCTCGCCGCGGACGAGGTTGAAGACGGCGAGGCCGACCGGGTACGCGAGCCCGAGGAGGACGGTGTTCGTGAGGATCGTCAGCGAGAACACGCCGAGCTGGGTGTCGACGAGCGGGAGCGTGACCCCGGCGAGGTCGTACGCCGGGAACGTCGGGAAGAGCACCGCGAGCGCGATCATCGCCTTGGCGTCGGCGCCGCCGAACGCCCCGAGGTACCAGAACGCGTAGCCCAGCGGCGCGACGAAAAGCAGACTGATCGCGACTCGCACCAGGAATCGCATCTCCACGAACCCCCCGAGAGGCCAGATCGTCACAATCTCCCAGACCAGAAGCAGCGCGCCGAACAGGTACAGCGGCGGCCACAGCCTGTTCGGGAGGCGCCGGGTCCGGACGTCCCGGATCGCCGCCCACGCGAACACGGGGACGACGACGAGTCGGAGGAGGTCCGGCAGCGTCGCAACCATGTCTCCACGGGCGAGACGGGACCAATTAGGCGTTCGGGTTCGCGTATCGATATCGATAGCCGTCAGCCGTCCGGCCGGTCCGGCCGCCGATCGAACACGTCGAGGACAGGCTCCGGGTCGTCGAGGCCCGGGATCCGGTACTCGTCGTCGCGCAGTTCGATCACGACGGTCTCGGTCCCGAGCCGCCGGTCGAGCCGCCGGCGCTCCACCCGCAGATCCGTCTCGTCCCACGGCTCGACGCGCCACATCGTCGCGCCGGACAGGCGGTCGCGCGCGACGAGCGCGCCGTCGCCGGCGCGGTACTCGACGAGCCCGTGCCGGAGTTCGTGGTCGAGCGCGGCGAGCGCGAGCGGGACCGCGAGCGCGGCCGCGAGGAGGAGGGCGACGGTCCCCCAGTCGCCGCCGAACGCGAACAGGAGGCCGAGGAGCGCGAGGCCCCCGCCGACGTACCAGAGCCCCGGGTGGCCGAGCGGCGTCGTCAGCGCCCCGGCGAGACGAGCGCGGCGGGGCTGGCGGACCGTCTCGGTCGGCTTCGCGAGCGATCCGTCGACCGGCTCGGCCGCGGGCGGGTCGTAGGAGAGCCCCAGATCGAGCGACGACGACTCGTCGAACGCGGCCAGTCGGTCGCCGTACAGGCTCGCGAGGTCGAAAGCGAACTTCACCGCGACGATGCCGAGCAGGAGGGGAATCCCGATCGCGTCCGGATCGATCGCAGAGATCGGCGTGTCCTCCTCCAGCGTTCCCGCGCCGACGATCGTGACGGTGAACAGCGCGCCGAAGAAGATCGCCGCGCCCTGAGCGAACACGCCTTGGATCGCGGTCTGCGCGCTGTGATCCCGGTGCTCGCCGCGACCGAAGTACTCGACGAGCGTCGTGACCCCCTCGCCGATGAAGAGGGCGAGCGTCGCGAGCGCGACCGTGTCGACCACGGTCGAGACGGTCCCCTCCTCGACGACGACGCCGACCGTGAGCGTGCCGACGACCAGCCAGACGACCGCGAGGATCGGCGCGGCGACGGGGAGGACGAGCAGCGACGAGAGCCGGACCTGAACGCCGGTCCACGGGATCGACAGGGCGACCCGTCGCTGTGCGAGCGGGCCGATGAGCAGCCCGTCGCGTTCTATCTCGGACGGGCGTCCGGCGAACAGCGCGCGGACGAGCGCCCACCCGGAGGCGATCCCGAGTTCGAACCAGTACAGCGTCATCAGCGCGGCCGCGTTCCAGCCGAGCGAGACCACGCCGACGAGCGGGAGCAGGTTCGCGAGCGCGACCGAGAGGACTCGGGGACGACGGCCGCGGGCCAGCGCGCGCAACCCGTCGGGCGGGCGAGAGGAGGGCATCCGTCGGTCGTTCCGGGTCGGCGTACATAAGCGGCCGGGGGTTCGGCGGGGGGCTCGGACCGGTGCCGCGCGCGACCAATTTAGCGCGCCGGACCGGCGTCGCGGTGGAGATAGAGGTACGCCAGCACCGGAACGATCGTGAAGAGGAGCGTCGAGGCGGCCCAAACGACCGCGTAGCGGCTCCCGCGCGCCCTCGCGTCGCGGTAGATCCACACCGCGGCGGCGACGACGACGCCGTAGATCACGAGCGTGAGCGGCAGCGACCACGGGAGAGCGAGACCGAAGAGGGTCATCCGTCTCCACCGGTGAGGTCGGCGCACATGACGAAGTCCGGCTCCGCCGCGACCGGCACGCGGTTCGCGCCGGTGTCGCTGACGTGCTCGACCGTCTCGGGGATCAGCACGCGAGCGCGGTCGGCGTCCGCCGCCGCGGCGTCGGCGGCGATCGCGTCGTACAGCGCGCCCGCCGCGCCGACGTCGCGCCACGCGGCGACGCCGTAGACCGCGGTCCGCGTGGGCTCGCCGTCGACCTCGCGCTCCGTCACGCGGGTCCGGACCGCGAAGCCGGCGAGCGCGTCGGCGTCGGCAACCGCGAGCAGTCGGTCCTCGGCGGCCGCTGTCGCGAGCTCGTCGCGGGTGAGCCGGGAGCAGGCCCACGACTCGTCCGGGTCGAGCGCGAGGCCGCGCAGGCGGTCGCGGGCGGCGCTGTCGCTCCAGAACGCCCACGCCGCGTTCGGGTCGGGGTCGGGGAGACGGTCGAGACCGGCGGCGTCGCGGTCGATTGCGTCCGGGTCGGGCGCCGGCTCCGCGAACCGGAACTCCGTCGCGGGGTCGAAGCCGACCGCGCGCGACTGGCCGAGTCCCATGACGTTCCACGAGAACACCATGTTGCGGCAGACGGTCGCGCCGCGTCCGCGCGCCCAGTCGAGCACCGCCTCCGAGAGGGCGGTCCCGACGCCGTGGCCGCGCGCGGCGGGGTCGACGCGGATCCCCTGTCCCCACGCCTCCCACTCGCTGAGGAGCGCGCCCTGGATACAGCCGACGACCGCCTCGGGGTCGCCCGCGTCGGCGGCGCCGTCGCCGTCGCCCGTGACGTGCGTGTCGCCCGCGTCTCTGCCGTCGAGGTCGCCCACGTCGGCGGCGTCCGGGGGGAGCGTCGCCACGAAGGTGCCGCGGTCCGGGTCGTCGGACGCGGCCCACTCCGGGAACACGCGAGGGATGTAGTCCTCGTGGCGCTCGCCCCACGTGTCGCGGGTGAACGCCGCGACCGCGTCGGCGTCGGCCGGGCGCGCCTCGCGGACGACGACGGTCGGCGCTGCGTCGGCCTCGTCGGCGTCGTCGGCTGCCTCGCTCATCGCCAGGGCCGCGACTCCTCTGTCAGCTCGCCCGCGAGGTCACGCGTCATCGCGTCGGCGGGGTCCGCGCGGTTCGCGAGCGCCCACATCAGCTTCACCTTCGCGGTTCCGGGGAGGGTGTCGCCCGCCTCGACGACGCCGGCGTCCAGCAGGTCGCGGCCGGTGTCGTACACGCGGTCGCAGACCCGACCTTCGAGGCACTGGCTCGTCATCGCGACGACAGTCCCGCCCTCGACCAGCTCCTCGATCCGCGGGATGAGGTCGGTGTGGACGTGGCCGAGCCCGGTGCCCTCGATCACGACGCCGTCCTTGTCGTCGAGGTACGCCCACGCGGCCGGGTCCATTCCGGGCGTGAACTTCACCAGCTCCACGTCGCCGTCGAGGTAGGGCTCAAGCGCGATCGCGTCGCCGTCGGCCGCGTCGCTCCCGTCGGTTCCGCCCCGCGAGCGCGGCTCGCGGTTCCACTCGATCGCAGCGTCGGCCGCGTCACCGTCGGCGCCCGCCTCCGCGGCGCGCTCGTAGTCGATCAGCCCGAGGGGCGCGGCGCCGACCGTCTCGAAGGCGTCCCGGCGCGAGGTGTGATTCTTGCGGACGCGCGTGCCGCGGTGGAGCGCGCAGGCGTCGTCGGAGGGGTCGGCGTGCATACAGACGAGGGTCTCGCTATGCTCGGCCTTCACGGCCTCGACGGCGCACACCGCGTTCATCACGTTGTCCGACGAGGGCCGGTCCGCGGAGCGCTGGCTCCCCGTGAACACGACCGGGACGGGCGAGTCGAGCATAAAGGATAGCGCGGACGCGGAGTACTGCATCGTGTCGGTGCCGTGCATCACGACGACGCCGTCGGCGCCGGCCTCGATCTCCTCGGCGACCGCGTCGGCGAGGTCGCGCCAGATGGACGGCTCCATGTTCTCCGAGAGGATGTTCGCGACGACGCGCCCGCGGTAGTTCGCGCGCCCGGCGAGTTCTGGGACGGCGCGGAGGACGTCCTCGGCGTCGAACTGCGCGGTGACGGCGCCGGTCCGGTAGTCGACGGTGGAGGCGATCGTCCCGCCGGTGGAGATGAGCGAGACGGTGGGGAGGTCCTCGTCGAAGGTGATCTCGGAGGTGGCGTCGGCTTCGTCGTCGGTCTCGGCCGCAGGGTCGACCTCGCGGGCGGCGGAGTCCAGCACCTCGACATCGGCCGCCTCGCGGTCGATGCCGACGTTGTAGCCGCCGTCCAGCTTGACGACGAGGTGGTCGCGCGTCGTGGAGGGGAGCAGTACGCCCTCGTTGGTGACGCCCCCGCGCTCGACGCGGACGCGATCTCCCGGTTGCATACGCTCCGCTTCCGCCGGGGCGGACTTGAATCCAACCGTTCGAGGCGGCGCGACAGGAGCATCGCAAAAACGGCGAGGAAGAAGAGAGGCCGACGGCTATCGACCGAGTGCGGGAGCGGCGGGCGGCCGGGTCAGTGCTCGATGTACTCGGCTTCCCAGTCGGTCCGGGCCTCGATCTCGCGGCGGCCGCGGCGGGTCAGCGTGTAGTAGTTGGTGCGGCGGTCGCGCTGGCCCTTCTCGACGAGCCCCTTCTCGACGAGCGTGTCGAGGTTCGGGTAGAGGCGGCCGTGGTGGATCTCCTTTTCGTAGTACTCTTCGAGTTCCTCCTTGATGGCCAGCCCGTGCGGCTCGTCGAGCCCCGCGATCACGTAGAGCAGGTCTCGCTGAAAACCTGTGAGGTCATACATACGACTGCTTAGACATATTATCCGAAAATAAATAAATATACCGTTACATCTGTCCTCATACGACCAGCCGGCGGCACCTACGCCTCCGTAACCGACGGGTTCGTTCTGTCAACTCCGTAACTGTCATCCGAAATAGAGCGGGTATTCGGCGATGGGAAGTCGTTACGGTTACCTGATACGTGCCCGGAACCCGCGGCTCACAGGAACGACTGGCTGTCGGAGCAGGGCGCCGATCGGAGAGAAACCGAGCGGCTCCGATCGGGCGCGACGAGACGGAGGCGAGGCGCGATCGGATCAGGGCGTGCGAGGCGCTATCGAAGCAGGATATGCCGGACGCTGTCGGATTCGCGCTCGAAGAAGGCACGCCCGACGCGGAAAAAAGCCGCGTCGAGCCTGCCGATTGGTCCCCGCTGACGCTTCGGCCCTCCAGACGAAGCGTCACCTGACGATAGCAGGTAGAGCGTAATAAACGTGTTGTACGCCGCTCACATGTGTTCTTCTTCTAACACCCAGCCGAGCGCGCGCTTGTAGTGCGCGAACAGCTCCTCGACGCCGCGGTGGTTCATCTCTTCGTCGTCCAACTGCTCGCGCAGGAACTCGTACTGCTCTCTGATCTCCTCTTCCGAACGCATACCACTCGGTACGGAGCGGTCCCGGATAGTGTTGTGGCCGGAAGGGTGTCGAGCGGTTGACGGGGCGCCGTCGCCGAGACTCTCGCGACTGACTGAGGGCTCACCGGATCCGGAGGGTCATCGATACCACCAGACGACCACGCCGACCACGAGGAGTGCGCCGACGGCGGTCAGTACCCCGCCGAACCGCGGTGACCACCCGACCGTCGCCACGCCGAGAAGCGTCGCCACACCGAGCATCGCCGTCAGGAGACCGGTCACCAGAAATATCGCGCCCAACACGACATCGGGGACCAGCTTTGCGACCTCGTCGATGAGCAGGTCGAGTGTCTCGTCGAGCATGGGGACCGGCCGTGTTCGGCCGACGACGGTGCCGGACTAAATGCTGTCGACGGTCAGTGACGAGGAGAGGGCCTGAGGCCAAATCACGGCCGCCTGGTTACACATATGGATCGTAGTTCGACAGAGGACACCGCAAATTCCCAGCCGCGGGGCCGCGCCCGTACCGCGCAGCGCCCCACGCCTCCCCAGCCTCGCGGCTCGCGCTCTTCGAGCGCTCGTCGCCACGC
This sequence comes from Halorubrum sp. GN12_10-3_MGM, assembly GCF_005435235.1. NCBI lineage: Archaea > Methanobacteriati > Methanobacteriota > Halobacteria > Halobacteriales > Haloferacaceae > Halorubrum > Halorubrum sp. GN12_10-3_MGM. The sequence goes on along the minus strand of NZ_SGUB01000001.1, from coordinate 126,253 downwards.
GCCGCCGCGTCTTTTCGATGAGTGCTGTCGCGGACACCGGCGAACGGTAACGTTGATACGTCGACCGCGGGTACAAGAGGAGACGAATGGACGACCGGACTCGCGAGTACCTCCGGGGGCGGTTCGGCGACTACTACCGGTCGGTGTCGCTGTCGCTCCCCCCCGACGCGAACCTCCGCGAGTGGGGGCACATCCCGTGGACCCCCGGGTCGGGGACGACGATGGTCCGTCACCAGTCGCTGTACGACCTCGGCGACGTGGACACCTTCTTCGCCGACAACGCGCCCCGGCACGCCTACTTCTCGGCCGCGCGCTACGACGACCCCGGAGCGACGACGATGGGGCAGAAGGGGTGGCGGAACGCCGACCTCGTCTTCGACCTGGACGCCGACCACCTCCCCGGCGTCGACCCCGAGACCACCTCCTACCCGGAGATGCTGGCGGCGTGTAAGGACGCGCTCGTGCGGCTGCTGGACTTCATCGACGACGACTTCGCGTTCGAAGACGTGACGGTCGTCTTCTCCGGCGGGCGGGGCTACCACGTCCACGTCCGGGACGAGAGCGTGCGGGAGTTGGACAGCGAGGCGCGCCGCGAGATCGTCGACTACGTGCGCGCCATCGACCTCGACAGCGACGGACTGATCCGGACGGTCTCCGACCGGGGGACAACGAAGCGCGTCCTCCGCACCGAGGGCGGGTGGGGCGCGCGCGTTCACGACGCGCTGGTCGAGTACGCCGACGACCTCCGCGAGATGGGCGACGAGGCCGCGCGCGAGCGCCTCATGGAACTCGACGGGATCGGCGAGGGGCGCGCGGAGACGATCCGCGGCGCGTTTGACCGGAACCCGACCGCCGTGCGCGAGGGCAACGTGGAGGCCGGCGGGCCGGGCGTCCGCCGGCTCGTCTCCGCGCTCGCCGCGCGCGTCGCCGCGACCGACGCCGCGCCGATCGACGAGCCGGTGACGACCGATACCCGGCGGCTCATCCGGCTCCCGGGGACGCTCCACGGCGGCTCCGCGCTCGTCGTCACGCCGCTCGACCGCGACGAGCTCGCCGACTTCGACCCGCTCCGGGACGCGGTCCCGGACCGGTTCGTCGGCCGCGAGATCCGGATCGAGACGGACGCGGATCGGACGGTAGAATTAAACGGCGAGCGCGTCAGAGTTGAATCCGGTAGAAACACCGTGCCCGAGTTCGCGGGAGCCTTCCTGATGGCCCGCGGCGAGGCGCGGAAAGCTCCCGAACGATGACCGACGACAAATGAACCTCGACGAACTCCGATCCGCGCAGGCGAAGGAGCGCCGGAAGGACAGCCTCCAGCACCTGCGGGACTCGTTTTACGACGACGTGGGCGCGTACGTCGCGGACCTGCGCGCCGCGCGCGACCGCCGCGCCGAGCAGGTCGAGAACCCGTTCTCCGACGACGACGTCCGCCGGCTCTCCGACGAGGTGGAGACCGCGGAGGAGGTCGCCGAGGCGCTCTACGAGCGCCGGGTCGGGAAGGTCGTCAAGCTCGCCTCCTTCGCCGCGGCCGACATGTCCGTCGACGAGGAGGGAATGACGTCCGAGGAGCGGCGGCTGTTCGACGACCTCGTCGAGCGCATCAGCGCGAACAAGTCAGCGGTGCTCGACGTGCTCGCGGGCGAGTCGCCGGTCCCGGACGAGTCCGCGACCGCGGACGGCGACGACCGGCCGCTCAGGACCGAGGAGGGGTCCTCGGCCCCCGAAGCGAGGACGCCGGACCCGAGTCGGGCAGACACCGACTCACCCGACGGTGGCCCCGAGCCGTCGGACGCGGACGCGGCTCCCGCCGACCCGGAACCCGAGCCGTCGGACGCCGCTACGGCGTCGGGCGACGCCGGCGCCCTCGCCGGCGCGATGGGCGGCGACGGGGGAGACTCCTCCGCCGACGCCGAGCCGGAGCCGAACGAGGACCGCCCGGCGCCCGACCCCGAGTCCGCGTCCAACGGCGGCGAGGGTCCGACGCCGGTGCCCCCCGAACCGGCGCCTCCGGGAGCGGTCGGGGCCGACGACGCGGCCGACGCCGACGACACGATCGGCGACAGCGCGATTGGCGACAGCGGCACGGTCCCGGGCGATCGCCCCGCGGGAGACACGGACGAGGGGGCCGACCCCGGCGCGACGACGGACGGGGGAGCGATCCCCGAGTCGCCGGCAGGGGGCGGATCGGACGCGGCTGCGGAGCCGGGTGCCGGTTCGAAGCCTGACCGGCCCACCGAGCGAGCCACGGTGCGGATCACCCGCGACGTGGGAGCGATCTTCGGCGTCGACGAGCGGGAGTACGAGCTCGCGAGCGAGGACGTGGTCTCACTGCCCGTCGAGAACGTCGATCCGCTCGTCCAGCGCGACGCCGCCGAGCGGATCGACTGACCGCGGTCGGCGAGGTCGGTCGCCCAAGTGAGTGACTCACTGCGGTCGACAGCGCCGCTCGGCCGACCGACGGACACTAACGCCAGCGGCCGCTACGGTCCCTCGATGGAGATCGAGTTCCTCGGCGGCGCCCGCGAGGTGGGGCGGAGCGCCCTCCTCGTCGACGACGCGCTGCTCGTGGACTACGGACTGATGACCGCGGAGCCGCCGCAGTACCCGGTTCGCGATCCCGAGCCCGACGCGGTCGTCGTCTCGCACGGACACCTCGACCACGTCGGCGCGGTCCCCGCGCTGCTGAAGGGCGACCGCCGCCCGCCGATCCACTGGACGCCGCCGACCGGGGAGCTCGCGCGGACGCTCGCCGAGGACACGCTGAAGCTCCACGGGAACAGCCCGCTGTGCCCGTTCGGCGCCGAGCACGTCGCGCGGTTGGGCGAAGTGGAGGTGCGACACGGCTACGGCGACCCCTTCCCGGTCGCGGGCGGGATCGACGGCGGCGGCTACGAGGTGACGCTGTTCTCGGCCGGGCACATTCCGGGCTCGGCGCACGTCCTCGTCGACGACGGAGACACTCGGCTGCTGTACACCGGCGACTTCCACACCGACGACCAGCGGCTGGTCGCGGGGACGACGGCGCGCCCCGACGCCGACGCGGTGATCTGTGAGTCCACCTACGCGGACGTGACGCACGAGGACCGCGCCGCGGTGGAGTCGGCGTGGGCCGAGCGCGTCGAGCGGACCCTCTGGGAGGGCGGCACCGTCGTCGCGCCCGCGTTCGCCATCGGCCGGACGCAGGAGATGCTCCTCGTCGCGGCCGCGAACGACCTCACGCCGTACGTGGACGGGATGGGCGTCGGGGTGACGGAAACGCTCCGGCGGTACCCGTCGTTCCTCCGTGACGCCGACGCGTTCGGGGAGGCGGTCGGGCAGGCGCGCGTCGTCACGGGCCGCGACGGCCAGCGGAAGCGGGTCGCCGCCGAGAGCGCGCTGATCGTCACCACCTCCGGGATGCTCGCGGGCGGCCCGGTCCAGACGTACCTCCCGGAGATCAGGACGAGCCCGACGAACCTCGTGACGCTCACGGGGTATCAGGTGGAGGGGACGCCCGGCCGCGAGCTACAGGAGCGCGGGCAGTTGGAGCTGAACGGGCAGGTCAGGCCCGTGAGCGCGCGGGTGGCGTCGTACGACTTCTCCGCGCACGCCGACCGCGAGGGGCTGGAGTCGTTCCTCGACGCGTACCGGGACGCGCGCGTGCTGGTGAACCACGGCGACCGCTGCGAGGCGTTCGCCGCGGACCTGCGCGCGGACGGGGTCGACGCGAGCGCGCCCGAGGTCGGCGAGCGAATCGAGCTGTGAACGGGGTCACTCGTCCTCGACGACGGACGTGTTCCGGACGGTTTCGGCGTCGAGCGGAACCCCCGTTCGTCTGACGCCGGGGCCCTCTCTCGGAGCGACGTGGTTCGCTCCGTTCCACCCCGGGTGGAAGTACGCGACCCCCTGCTCGGGGAACGCGACGCCGACGATCCGCTCGTTCGACGCGTTAGTCGATAGCTGCGGCCGCACTGGACTCGACGGATTCAGGCTCGCGACAGTTTCAGACCGGAGACTCCCCTCGGAACCGTTCGCACCCGGGACGGAGTCGGTGAGCCAAACGGTCGCCTCGACGGTCGCGCGTTCCCCGCCCGCCTCGACGAAGGCGTTCCCGACGCCCGCGTACCGGACGCCGGTCACCATCGAGCTCGTCGGGACGCAGGTGACGGTGTGGACGCGGCTGAGCGAGACGCTCACCCCGCCGCCGTTCCCGTCGACCTCGAAGACGAGCGGGACTCGCTCCCGCACCGGGCAGCGCAGGGTGACGTCGACCGCGGCGGCGGCGCCCTCGTCGAGCGACGAGGGGGAGTCGACTGACTCGATCGTCGCACGTGGCGATCCGGACGGCGCGATCGATACGTCGACGTCGATGTCGTCGAGGCCGCTCCCGAACCGGTTGCGGTACTCGACGACTGCCGTCAGCTCTCCGTCGCGGACCTCGTCGCTGAGCGGCGCGTAGCCGAGGTACGCGCTCGTGTCGTTCGTCACGGTGACCGCGAGCCCCCGCTCGGCCTCCATCGCGGTGAATCCGGCGGTGCCGAAGACCAGTCCGACCGCAGCGGTGAACGCGAGCACGAGGCTCAGCGCGCGGAGGGGCCGCACGCGGGTCGACGACATCCGGGCCGGGATACTCATTCTCGCCGGCGGATTTCGGGTGGTTTCTCCGTGTTTCCGAGGCGTGCTTGGCGGCCGATCACGTGGTGAGCGACCGAAGAGATTCCGAAGACGGTTGCAGTGAACACTCCCACGTCGATCGCTTCGAGCCCGGCGAACCCCGGCGTTCCCGTAGCGACGGCGAGCAGGAGCGAAGCGGCGAGGCCCGCGAGCCCGACGTAGTAGAGGCTCCACGGGATCTCTCTGCTCCGGAGTACCTCGACGTAGATGTCGAGCTCCTCGAGTTCGGGCGTCGGCGCGACGAGGTTCTCCTCGTCGTCGATCGTGACCACGTTCTTCTCCTCCAGTTTCGGCAGGTGCGTCCGCTGGAGGGTGCTATACACGTTCCGTCGGTCCTCGTACCGGACCTCCTCCGGATCGACGCCACGCTCCCACGCGGTGACGTGCGTGGAGAGATCCGAGACCTCGACCGGCTCGTCCGCGCGCTTGAGCGCGTGGATGACGAACCGGCGGCGCCTGTTCGACAGCAGTTTGAAGATCTCGTCTTCGGACAGTTCGCCGCCGCCGTTTCGCCCCGCCCCGTAGGTCGTTGTCGCTGTGGAGAGCATCGATGTGATCACCTGGTTCCGCGCCGGCGGGTCCCCCTCCCGTGAACCGGCGATTTTCGCTTATAATGTGTGATTGTGTCTATCATAAATAGGTTGGATAATTAACCTGTTAATTTAAGAAACGTGATGAGAAAACGTTCGGCTCGTCGGTTCCTCGAGAGACAGTTGAACCGCGGAGCGGGGTCGTCGCGGGTTTTCAGGGAGTGTTTGAGACGCGGCGAGCGCTTCAGGTGCCGGCTTCAGCGTCTCCACGTCGGGTTCAAGCGCGGCTCGATACGGGCCGCGAGGAGCGGTCGACCCGTATTGAGGCGCTCACGTCGCGTTATCGAGCCCGGTGCGTGATCGTGTCGAGAATTTCATAACGAAGTACCATGCCCCGTATGGATTATCCGAGCGCTCCCGGCCCGGACGACCGGGTTGCGGGGGTGCGCGAACACAGGTGAGATACGACATGGAACGACGCAAATTCCTGATCGGTATGGGATCGCTCGCTGCCGGCGGGGCAGCTGCAACGGGGACTGGTGCGCTGGATACCGTCCGTACCGAACGGGGGATGGCAGTCGATGTCGCAGGAGACGGAGCAGCGTACCTCGGTATTATTCCGAACACGGATTCCGAGTTCGTCGACACGGTCAATACCAACGGTCAAGTCAGACTTGATTTCGCTAGCGACCACAACGGGGGTAAAGGCGTCAACACTGACGGAGTTACGTCAGCCCGCCCGGCGTACACGCTAAAGAATCAGACGACCAATGACCTCTACGTTGAGGTCGCCAACCCACTCCGGAACCCGGAATACACCAGTCCTGCTACTAACGACGCGTTTACGGGCCAAAGCGGCAACCGAGAAGTTGATGTTCCTGCAGGAGTTGACGTACAGTTCATTGCAGCTACTTCCGATTTTATTGATCCAAACAGTTCGGGAGGCAGTGTGGCGCTCATCGATCGAGACACTGCACCGAATTTCAACAGCGGTAATTTCAATGATCCGTCAGGTAACGTTTCAGCACGGACAAAGATCCCGAGCTACGCAGGCAATTATAACACACTCGGCGATGATAGCAAGACGGGCCATCTCCTGCTTGGGGCTGGTGAAAGCATCGAAGTCATTGCACGCGTTATTGTGAACAGCGAATTGTATGAACTCAGCGGTCCAGAGAAGGAAAATGAACTTTTCTCTGGCCAGTTCTTGGCTGTCGAAGCGTACAGTGAGCAGGATGCGACGACGCTTGAGGCACAGACAAACATCTCCAGTCTAGCGCCGTAAACGGAAACGGTATGCCGAAGTGGTAGTCCAACCACATGGAGCTGGATACCGAGCCTCATCACCGGCTCGGGCGTCGCTTCTCGCTCCAGAAAATCTAAACCGGTACAATCAATCTCCCTTCTTGATGCGGTCGAACGAGCGCATGAACCACTTGATCTTTTTACCGCCTCATTCTGCGACCTTATGTTAATACCGCCGCAGGCTCAGGACAGAAACCAGAGCCCAGCCGCTCGGTACTACGACACAGAGGTTAGTCGCTGAGGATTCTAATACTCCGTCGCGAGGAGCGTACACGCTCGCTTTGGTCCCCTCAGTCACTCGCGTTGCTCGCTTCCTGCGACCTTTCTGTCGCCTGTGTGCTCCTCGTGACAGTAAGGCATTACTCGCCTCAAGTAGCCGATATCAACATCCATTTTGAATCCCATCCCGCGGCGCAAAGCCCCCACGCGTCGCGGCTCACTTTCGGTCGTCGCGTCTCTCGCGGACTCCTCAAACCCTACTGGGCGCTTGAAGGCGTGCCACCACACGACAAGTAATCATCGCATATGCTGTATTGACAACACCGAGGCAAGAATTATCACTGTTGAAAATTTCAACAGGAGCTTAGTGTCTTATTTGAGAACAATCGATCCTCAATACGCTATCGAGGACAGATTACTTTGGTGTCTATAATCCCTCTATCTCTCTGTGATGACGACTCGGGGTTCGGCGACGACGCTAGTGACGCTCGCCGGGATTACAGCGATCGCCCTAATTCTCTCCACAGGAGCCGCATTTGTCGACCAGCCCACCGACCCCATCACCGACGACGTCGCCCTCCAGCCCGGCGACAACCCCTACGCCTACCTCGACGAGAACGGCGAACTGGCGATCGACATCACCGAGGACAACCCCCGGATCGAACACGAGGGCATCAACGTCGACGCTGTCGCCATCCAAGACGGCCTCTTCTATATCACCTACGACGGGAACGCGACCGCCGAGGCGTGGATCGAACACGAGGGCACGGGCGTCACCTTCGTCGTCGACGGCGAGTCGGTCGAGAGCCCCGAGCGGGCCGCGCGGCTCACGCCCGAGAACGACGCGGTGCCGGTGGGCGTCGAAATCGACACCCGTATCGCCGAGATCGCGCCGGGCGACCGACTCATCGACGAGATTGCGGTCCACGCCAGAGTCGCGGAGCCGGAGGAACCGTCCGGCGGGGAGGACTCGAGCGACGACGGCGACGAAGGCGACGACCCGAGCCTCACCACCGACCCGATCGTCTCGGTCGCTCGCGCGTCCCCGAGCGTCCGAGAGGTGACGCTCCGGTCGGTCGTCGGCGGGGACGAGACCGCGGTCGACCTGCGGGGGCTCCGCGTCGGCGACCCCGCGATCCGGCTCGACCGGCTGACGTTCGTCCGGGAGTCGCCCGGCGACGTCGAGTTCGCGGTGCGGGGACTGAGCGACCGGCCTGCGGAGGCGCCGCCGCCACCGCCTGGCGTCGACCCCCTCGGGTACTACGCGGTCGAGTTCGCGGAGCCCGGCCAGCCGGTCGCGGAGGCGACCGCCGAGATCGTCGTGGACCGCGACCGGCTCGCCGCGGCCGGGGTCGCCCCCGAGCGGGTCGCCGCCTACCGCGAGACCGAGACGGGCTGGGAGCGCGCCGAGATGCGCGTCGTCGACGAGGGGAGCGAGACGGTCAGGCTGCGGGCCGCCACCGAGGAGTTCTCCGCGTTCGCGGTCGCGGCCGAGCGCCCGGCGCTGGCCCCGACCGAGACGAACCTCTCCGACGAGGAGGTCGCGCCTGGCGAGCCCCTGACGGTCGCGGTCGACATCGAGAACCGCGGGCCGGCCCCCGCAAGGGACGAGACGATCCGGGTCGAGACTGCCGACGCCGAGGCGGTCGCGAGCGACGAAGCGGTCGCGGTCGATATCGGCCCGGGCGCGACGGCGACCGAGTCGGTGACGGTTCGGTTCAGTGAGCCGGGGGAGTACGACCTCGTTCTCGCGGGCGAGGCGGTCAAGACGAGAGCGACCGGGGACGGTCCGATCCTCGGATCCGTCACGGTGACGGATCAAGCGGAGGGCTCGGGCGACGACGGAACCGAGTTTGACGCCGGAGACAGAGTAGGGAACGGCGACGATGGAGCGCCGGGATCGGCGGACGACGGCGGCGGGTCGAATCCAGAGCTGTCCGAGTTCGATCTCAGCGACCTCGCGGGGCTCGCGGCGCTCGTCGGGATCGTCCTCGCGACGCTATTCCTAGTTCGGCGCGCGCCGCGGTGATCGCCGTGGGTAGCGGTCGAGACAAGAGACGCGAGAGAAGAGCCGGACCGCGAGGCTAACGTTCCTACTCCCCGCCGTCGGTGTACGCCCAGTCGTCGAGGACGCGCTCGGCGGCCGCGTTCGCCTCCGCCGGGGAGGGGCAAGAGCCGTCGACGACCTCTTCAGAGAGTTCGCCCGCGAGGTCGTACACCGCGGCCCCGTCGGCGCGCTCGGCGACGCGCTCGAAGGTGGGCCGGTAGCCGGCGGCGGCGCGCTGACCGATCTCGTCGAGCGAGGCGTCGATGGTGTACTCGAGCTGACGGACCGCTTCCTCGGGTTTCATATCCAATTGTCCGACTCCGACCTACTTAAATGTACTCGGATTCGGAACTGAGTTAATTTCGACTCGCGCCCCGCGTCGAACCGACGTTTATACTCCGCGGCGGCGTCGACTGGGCGCATGACCGACGCAGACGAGCGCGGCGCCGATTCGGGCGGGCGCGAGGAAGTCCCCGCTCCCGCGGCCCGCGCGGGCGACGTCGACGAACGCGCCGCGGTCGCGAAGCGTGCCGCGGAGGCGGGCGCCGCGGTGGCGAACGAGGGCTTCCGGAGCGACATCGCGGTGGAGACGAAAGGCGAGGACGACGTGGTGACCGAGGCGGACCGCGCCGCCCAGCGCGCCGTCATCGAGTCGATCCGCGAGTCGTACCCCGACGACGCGGTCGTCGGCGAGGAAGAGGACGAGCGCAAGACGGTCCCCGAGTCGGGCCCCGCGTGGGTGATCGACCCCATCGACGGAACCCACAACTACGTCCGCGACATCCGCGTGTGGGCCACCGCGGTCGCCGCCGTCGTCGACGGCGAGCCGGTGGCGGCGGCGATCGTCGCGCCCGCGCTCGGCGACACCTACATCGCCGACGCCGAGGGCGCGTACCGCAACGGCGAACCGATCGCGGTGAGCGGCGTGACCGAGACCCGGCACGCGACCGTCGACCCGACGATCTGGTGGGAATACGACGCCCGCGACGAGTACGCCCGCGCCTGCGAGGCGATTGTCACCCGCTTCGGCGATATGCGCCGGCTCGGCGCGGCGCAGGTGGTCCTGCCCACCGTCGCCGCCGGCGGGCTGGAGGGGACGATCACGAACGTCGCGGCGAACCCGTGGGACACGGTGGCGGGCGTCTTCGCGATCCGACAGGCCGGCGGGCGCGTGACGGACTTGGACGGGAACCGCTGGCGGCACGACTCGACCGGGCTGGTCGCCTCGAACGGCGCACTCCACGACGAGGTGCTCGCGGCCGCGAACGAGATCGAATCAGACTGATAAGCGGAGTCCGTAGTCGTTGCTGGTCAGTGCCGAGTCGTTAGGTGATAAATCGAGGTCGCCGATCGGTGGATAGCCGCCGTATCCGTTCAGTTATAACTGGCTGATAGCGGATCGACGGCGAACACCGCCGAAGCCACAGTCGCTTGTTTATAAATGACTGGTGGCGGATCGACGGCGAACACCGCCGAAGCCCCAGTCGCGAGGACGACGCACGCTCGTTGCGCTCCTCGCTCGTTCGCTTCGTTCACTCGCTGCGGTGCTTACGTCGCCTGCGTCGTCCTCGCGACTGCCCCTTCGAGTCCCGCCCCGCACCGCGCCTCACGCCTCCCCAGCCTCGTCGCTCGCTTCGCTCGCGACTCCCTCGCGCGTGCTCCTCGCGGCCGCCGGAGGCGGCCACTCGGAGGCACGCGCCACGGCATCGTGTTGGGTTGTCGAGGGCCCGGCCGCGTCTCGGAGCCGAGGGTTCAACTTCGGGGCCGGCGAACCCCGTCGCATGTACGCGGTCGTCGGCTGTAACGAGTGCGCCAACATGTGGCTGGTCACGGACCCGGAGACGAGCGAGACGGCGAAGTGCTCGCGGTGCGGCAAGACCCACCGGACCGCCAAGCTCAAGCGCTTCTTCGAGTCCGAGGAGCGCGCGGCGGCCCGCCAGGCGCGGTCCGCGCTGCTCGCCAAGAAGCGCGGCGACAGCGCGGCGTTCGCCGAGGTGGACCACGTCGCCGACCTCGAGGCCGCCGTCGAGGACGCCGGCATCGGCGACCGCGAGTACCTCGAGTCGTCGGGCATCGACGCCGACGCCGTCGACGAGGCCGCCTCGCGCGCCGAGGGCGGCGGGGGCGGCTCCCGGAGCCGCACCGAGGTCGTCCGGGACGCGGTCGACGCCCTCGACGACCCGACAGAGGCGGCCGTCGTGGATCGCGCCGCGGCCGACGGCGTCCCCGCCGACGCGGCCCGCGAGATCCTGACCCGCCTCGCGCACCGCGGCGAACTCACCGAGTCGAACGGGCGGTATCGCCTCCTCTGAGCTCGGTTCCAAGCGCAGACGCCGACTGGACAAAGCACTTATATGACGCTCGTGAGGGGTCGCGTATGGACACCCGCACGGCCCTCCTGGCGGCGGCCGCCGCCCTCCTCGTCGCGAGCGCGGTCGGCGCCGTCGCCGTCCCCGGCGCGATCACCGACCCGCGGGAGACGAACGAGCCGCCCGGCCGGATCGACGTCGCCGGCGCGACCGTCGCGCCCGGCGAGGTGCGCGGCGAGACCGCCGAGCTCCGGCTCGGCACCGACCTCCGCCACCGCGGCTCGACGGTCGAGAACGTCACGGTCCGCCACCGCGCGATCGGCAGCGAGTCCGGCCTCCTCGTCGACGAGACCACGGTCGACGTGGGCGACGTCGACTTCGAGGGGGAGCAAACGGTCAACGGCACGGTCGACGTCGAGCGCGAGGGGGGCTACCGCATCGAGACGGTCGTCTTCGCGGACGGCCAGCGCCGCGAGGAACAGACCACTCGCGTCGGCGGCGTCGCGGCGCTCACGCCCGACTACGCGGACACGAGGGTCGGCTTCACCGACGGGACGGTCTGGCCGACGGTCGCCGTGAGCGTCACCGAGGCCGACAACGAGACGGCGACGCTGTCGGCGTCGATTTCCGTGACGAACCGCGGCGACGAGCCGAGCGACGACGTCGACCTCCGGCTCTACCTCCGGCAGGCGGAGTCGAACGTGATCGCCGGGGAGGCGACGGAGACCGTCGGCACCGTCCGCCCCGGTCGCACCGACACCGTGACGGCGACCGTCGAGGTGCCGAACGGCTACAACTACTACGTCGACGCCGCGCTGTTCGACGACGACGTGCTCGTCGACGAGACGCAGGGCGTCGCGAACCTGAACCCGCAGGAGACCCTCTCCGCGAACGAGACGGTCCGCGACGTACAGTTCACCGTCGAGGACTTCGAGCGCGGCGAGGGGGGCGTCGGCGGCGACAGTGCCGGTGACGACGGAGCGACGCGAGACGGCGGCGCCAGCGGCGACGCGACGCCCGGTTTCGGCCCGCTCGTCGCGCTCGTCGCGCTCGTCGTCACGGCGCTGCTCGCACGGAGGCGACGATGACTGACGAACCGCCGCGTGCTGATACGACCGACGAACCGCCACGTGACGGCCCGAGCGACGACCGCGCGACTGCCGACGACGACCGCACCCGCGACCCACCACAGCCAATGACAGACGACACCGACGCGACCGACCGCACGGAAACGGGTCCCGACCGGACGGACCCGGAAGAGACCGACACAGACTACTGGACAGAGCCGGCCGGCTCCGGCGGCTTCGGCCGCCTCTCGACCGACGACCTCCGCGGGCTGCTCGACCGCGTCGGGCTGGCAGTGCTGTCGCTGCTCGCGGTCGTGGCTGGCTGGGGGTTCTACAGCCAGTCCGGCAACGCGATCCGCACGTGGTTCGATCCGGCCTACCAGTCCGTGGCGCTCGCGGTGTTCAACCTCGCGGTCCTGCTCGTCGCGCTCGCGGGCGTGGCCCACCAGCTCCGTCGGATCCGCTCGGCGGAGTCCGGCGGGTCCGAGTAGACCGGCGCCGGAGACAGCCGGCGACGACGAGCCGGCCCGCTACTCATCGGGGATCTGCTCGGTGTCCGTCGGGATTTGTTCCACCTGCCCCGCGAGCGTCGCGGCGTCGCCGGCGACGGTGGAGGGCTCGACGCCGGCCTCGCCCGCGACCAGCCTGACGTGTGCGGCGAGCAGCGCGAGCGCGCGGAGTCCCGCCCCCTCCGGGTCGTCGTCGGTGCGCTGGGCGAACGTGGTGTCGACCTCGCCGTCGCGGACGACGCCGACGTGGACCGCGTCGATGTCGTCGCCGTCGAGCAGGTCGCGGGCGCGGGCCAATTCCGCCTCGAAGTCGTCGCTCGCGGGGGCGTCCGCACCGCCGGCGGCCGCGGATCGGTCGTCGTCGCCGGCGGCCTTGGAGACGGACTCGTCGGAAGCGGGGTCGTCGCTCATGTCATTCCCTCGGACGAGCGAGGTGAAAAGCGCGGCGACGACTTACACGAGACGTCCGAGGGACGAGCGGAGAGGAGGGCGGAGCCGCGACAGGGCGGGGTTACTCCTCGGGCTGGGATTACTCTTCGGGTCGGGGACGCGCGATGAACAGCGCCTCCTCGATGGTGAACGGGTCGTACGTCGACTGGTGGCAAACGCAGTACGAGCCGTCGGCGGCGTCGTAGCGGGCCGACTCCTCTAGCTCCTTGTAGCCCGGAATACAGCAGAAGTGGGTACAGACGTTGAGGTACGCCATGAACCCCTGATCGGTCGAGGCCTGGAGCCACTCGTCGTTCTGGGCCGCCTCCTCGATCTCCGGCGAGCGGATCACGATCGCGTTGAGGTTCGTATCGGAGTCCTCGGAGCGCCACGTGGTCATCGCCGGCTTGCCGACGCCGTCGCTGCCGATCCCGTTCCCCCACTCCTCGTAGTCGTCGAAGTCGTCGATGTGGATCCGGTCGCCGCCCGAGTAGGTGTTCGACTGCCAGTCGTACGGCGGGCCGCTCGCGGCGCGGAACAGGTTGTCGGACTCGAAGTTCGGCTGGACGTTCTCCTGCGACTCGACGCCGCAGTACTGGAACCACGCGCCGGAGTAGGTCGTCCCGCCGAGCTCCTCTTGTGCGACCTCGATCTCCTGTCCCTCCTGGGTGATGGTCGTCGTCTCGGGCCAGATGCCCTCAATGTACCCGTCGTCGTTGACCTGAACCGGGATCTGCGGGAGCCCGCGGGGCGCCGGACCGCCGGTCTGCGCGATGGTCTTCGCGATCGTCGACCCGCCGCCGACGCCGCCGGCGGTCGTCAGGGTGTTCACGGTCGCCGACCCCATCGCGCCGACCCCAGCGAGGGCCGCGCCGCCGACGACGCCCTTCACGAAGCGTCGCCGCCCGGACTCAGACGGATACTTATCGGACGCACTCATGCTCGCTACTGAGGTTGGATCGGTAAAAAGGGTGACGAACCCTCCACAGCGGCGAGAATCGGAGCCATTCCGGGTCGACGGCGACGCTTCGGAACCGGGCCGCGCCCGGGACCGACGAGTCGCCGCCGCCATCGCCTCCGGCCGGGGTCGGCAAGGAACGTTCGTGATCGAATTTACTCGGAACCGGGGCAAGCATTCGTCTAGCCCACGGATTTAACCGATCCCGACCGAACTGTCTGTGGTATGAAGTTGCATAATCGGGACGTGCGGACGGACGTTCGAGAACTCGGGGCGCTGGTGGGAGACGTCCTGGCCGCACAGGCGTCGACGGACGCGTACGAGACGGTCGAGACGCTGCGGAACGCGGCGATCGATTACCGGCGGGGAGACGCCGCGGACCGGGCCGCCCTCCACGAGGCGGTCGCCGACCTCTCGACGACACGCGAGGAGGTCGTCGCCCGCGCGTTCACGACGTACTTCGAGCTCATCAACCTCGCCGAGGAGCGCGAGCGCGTCCGCGCGGTCCGGAACGCCGACGACGGGACCGCCCTCCACGACTCCTTCGACGCGACGATAGCCGAGTTCGCCGAGGCCGGCGTCGACGCAGACGAACTGGAGGAGCTGCTCGCCGACGTGCTCATCGAGCCGACGTTCACCGCTCACCCCACGGAGGCCCGGCGGTCAACCGTGAAGTCCAAGCTCCGCTCGATCGCGAACCACCTCGGCGAGCTCGACGAGCGCAACCTCACCGACCGCGAGCGGCGCGCCGTCTGGCGCGACGTCACCGCCGAGGTAACCAGCCTGTGGGGCACCCGACAGGTCCGCCAGCGGGCCCCCGAGCCGGAAGACGAGGCGCGCAACGTCCAGTGGTACCTCGAGAACACGCTGTTCGACGTCGTCGGTGACGCCTACGAGGAGTTCGAGGAGACCATCTCGAAGGAGTACGACGACGTCGACTGCCCCAAGCTCTTCGAGTTCCGCTCGTGGGCGGGCTCCGACCGCGACGGCAACCCGTTCGTCACCCCCGAGGTGACCGACGAGACGCTCGAACGCCAGCGCGAGGTCGCCGTCGAGAAGTACCGGGACCGCTGTAAGCGGCTCTCCGCGGTGCTGAGCCAGGACGGCGACCGGTACGCCGACGGCGACGCGCTCGCGGAGTCGCTCGCGGCCGACGCCGAGCGGTTCCCGACCGTCGTCGAGGAGGCGCGCGAGCGGTACCCCGACGAGCCGTACCGGCAGAAGCTCCGGCTGATGCGCGAGCGCCTCGACCGCGTCAACGACGTCCGGCCGGGCGAGTACCCCGACGGCGACGCGTTCCTCGACGACCTCGACGTGATCGCCGAGTCGCTCCGCGAGGACGGACAGGAGTCGGTGCTGGAGTCGTTCGTCGAGCCGTTCCGCCGGCAGGTCGACACGTTCGGGCTCACGCTGGCGTCGCTCGACCTGCGCGACCACCGCGAGAACCACACCGAGGCCGTCGCCGAGGCGGTCGCGGCCGAGGGCGTCGACTACGCCGAGATGGACGAAGACGAGCGCGTCGACTTCCTCACCGAGGCGATCCTCCAAGAGGACCCGGTCGTCGACGTCGACGAACCCGGCGACGTCTCCGAGACGACGGAGCGCGTCCTCCGCCGGTTCGCGTCGTTCGCGGGCTGGCAGGACGAGTACGGCCAGCAGGCGATAGACACCTACTGTATCTCGATGACGGAGGAACCCAGCCACGTGCTGGAGGTGCTCTTCCTGGCCGACCAGGTCGGCGTCGTCTCCTTACCCGACCACTGCGCGGTCGACGTCGTCCCGCTGCTCGAGACCGAATCGGCGCTCAACGGGGCCGAACGCATCCTCGGTACCCTCTTCGAGAACGAGGCGTACGCGGCCGCGCTGAAGGCACGCGACGAGGTCCAAGAGGTCATGCTCGGCTACTCCGACTCCAACAAGGAGAACGGGTTCCTCGCCGCGAACTGGGACCTCTACGAGAACCAGCGCCGGATCGCCCGGTTCTGCCGCGAGGAGGAGGTCACCCTCCGGCTGTTCCACGGCCGCGGCGGCTCCATCTCGCGCGGCGGCGGCCCGATGAACGAGGCGCTGACCGCGCTCCCGAACGAGACCGTCACCGGACAGGTGAAGTTCACCGAGCAGGGGGAGGCGATCGCCGAGAAGTACGCCAACCCGCGGATCGCCGAGCGCGAGCTCGAACAGATGCTGGACGCCCAGATCCGCGCCCGGAAGGAGGCGAACGAGGAGCCGGTCGAGAACGTGCCGGACCGCTGGGTGGAGGCGATGGAGGTCATGGCGCCCGCCGCCCGGGAGACGTACCGGGACCTGCTGAACAGCGACGGATTCGTCTCCTACTTCGAGCAGGCGACGCCGATCAGCGTCGTCGAGGACCTCAACCTCGGCTCCCGGCCCGCCTCCCGCTCCGGCGAGCGCAGCGTCGAGGACCTCCGCGCGATCCCGTGGGTGTTCTCGTGGACCCAGACGCGGCTCATCCTCCCCGGCTGGTACGCGATCGCCTCGGGGATCGACGCCTACCTCGACGAGGTCGGCGAGGAGGAGGGGATGGAGACGCTCCGCGAGATGTTCGACGAGTGGCCGTTCTTCCGGACCACGCTCGACAACGCCTCGCTGGCGCTCGCGCGCACTGAGCCGGAGATCGCCGCCGAGTACGCCGACCTCGCCGACGACGAGCTCCGCGAGCGCTTCTTCCCCGAACTCGTCGACGAGTACGAGCGCGGCCGCGAGCTAGTGTTGTCGATCAGCGGCCGCGACCAGCTGCTCCGCCGCGAGTGGCTCGAAGAGAGCCTCGACCGCCGGAACCCCTACGTCGACCCCCTGAACCTCCTCCAGGCGAACCTGCTCGGACGCACCCACCGCACCGACGAGGAGGAGCGCACCCTGCGGCTCACCGTCAACGGCATCGCCGCCGGGATGAAAAACACCGGATAACCCGGGGTCGGTCGCTACCAGACGATCTCGTCGCCGACCGCTACCGTTCCCGACTCCACGATGCGGGCGTCGAGCCCGCCGCGACCGTCGAGCGCGGTCACCGCGTCGGACTCCTCCGCGAGATCGGCCATGTAGCCGCAGGGCTCGCAGCGACCCGTCCCCTCGACGGTCGCTTCGCCGACCCGGAACCGCTCGCCGACGAGCTCCCCGAGGTCGACACCACGCGTCGTGACGTTGCGCCGGTGCGCGCCCGCCTCTAGGTCGACGCCGTGTTCGGCGGCCGCGGCCGCAAGCGTCTCGGCCTCAATCAGCGTGATGTCGCTCGGCTCCAACTCCGACTGCTCGTTGTAGATCCCGTCGCCGTCGAAGTAGCGGTCGCCGCGGAGCCCGCGGTCCGCGACCGCCTCGACCGCCTCCCGGGGCTCCGGGTCGCCGCCCGTCCCAGAGGCGACGTGAATTCGTTCGACCGTGCCGACGCGTGACTCCGTCATGCGCGACTCACGCCGGCACTCCGAGACGCGGGATCAAGAAGGTAGCGGGGGAGCGACCGAAGGAGAGCGTCCGAGGAGAAGAAGGCCGACGCGTATGTGTCGATTTACCCGATATCAGATTTTGTATAGCGGTGTTTGGTTTACGACGTGCGCAACGGGCGAACTCGCGAGACGAAGCAGCCGCTTGCGAGACGCGTGCGATGTGACCGAGAAAGCAGTCGCTACGGCGGTAAAGCGGCCAGAAACAGAGATATCGGTTTACGCGTAGCGTTCGAGTTCCGGACGGTCGAGGTCCTCGAAGACCTCGGTCGCGACCTCGGAGAGGAACGCCTCGCCCTCGTCGGAGAGGCGGCGACCCTCGCCGGAGGCGGTCGTGACGAGCCCGTCCTCTTCGAGCGCCTGGAGCGACGAACGGATGAGCTTACGCGAGCCCCCCTCGTGCTCGCCGGGGCGGACGATGTAGCGATTGGAGCCGCGCTTCTTCGAGCCGTACTCGGTCGCGAGTCGCTCGATGCCGATCGGCTCGTTCTGCGCGACCTTTCGCAGGAGGCTCGCGGATCGGACGTACCAGAAGTCGTCCTGCTCCGGCGGGAGCTCCTTGCCTGCGCCGCTTTTGGCGAACTCGACCCAGTCGGGCTCTTCGATCCGGTCCTCGAGGCGGGCGGCGACGGCCTCGATGAGGTCGTCGGCCGGCACGTCGTAGATGGTCACCATTGTGTGTCGATTCACGCCAGCGTCGTTTAAAAGCATCGTATCGCGAACGACCCGTGTGAGCCGTTTTCACGGGATTGCGGGCCGCTGCGGATGACTCACGGTTCGGTGAGCGTGCCGGTCAGCGGCGGTCGCGGCGCTACTCGGCGTACTCGTACTGGCGCTCGTTCATCCGCCCCCAGCCGGTGAAGACGAACTCCCCGTCGGGCTGGGTGAACTCCTCGACCTCGCGCCCGAGGTCGGCGTCGTACTCGTGGACGTCGTGGACGTCCTCGTACTCCTCCCACGTCAGGTCGTAGCGGGCGTCGAGCTGGTCGTCGATGTCGAGCCTCTCGATCTCGGCGCGCCACCCCTCTCGGATCGTCTCGGCGTGGATCTCGGCCTGCGCGCCCGAGCCGTAGGAAGCGACGAGTAGCGTGTCGCCGACGAACTCGCGGTCGCGGGTCAGGGCGTCGCGCAGGGCGCTCACGCGGGCGATGTGGACCGAGCTCGTGTACCAGTTGCCGACCTCGCGCGAGAGCCCGAGCGTCGGCTCGACGGCCGTGTCGTACCACGTCCGGTACTGCTCAGTCGTCTTCAGCTCGTCCATGTACCCGCGGATCGCCTCCTCGTAGGCCTCCCGGTCGTCGTACTCGCCCTCGCGGGGCTGGCGGCCGATCTCGTCGGCGAGCGCGTCCTCGTGTGCTGTATCGCGGATGACGTGACGGTAGGCGAGGAGCGCCGCCTTCCGGACCATGCCGGGGAACGGCGTGTGGAACGGCGCGTACGCGAAGTCTTCCAGCTCGATGTCGTCCGTGACGGACTCGTAGTCTTCGAGGGCCTCGCGCATCCGGGAGAGGTACACCTGGACCGACCGCTTCCCGTCGACGCTGGGGAACTGCTGGTTCGGCTTGAGGAAGTCAGTCTCGTCCTTCGAGCCGTACCCCTGGTCCGTCGAGAGCTCGACGATCGAGGGGTCCTCGTCGATCAGCATCGCGACGGCGCCGGCGCCCTGCGTCGCCTCGCCGGGGTCACCGCGAGCGTACAGCGCCGTGTCCGTGGTGATGACGAGCGCGGGGCGGTCACGGTTCCGGCCGGCGCGGATCCAGTTGTACGCGTCGTCAATGGCCTGCGTTCCGGCGAGGCAGGCGAACTTGCGCTCGCCCTTGTTGGCGTGGGTGAAGTCGCCGTCGTACACCTGTTCGAGGCAGCCGGCGATGTACGTCGACACGGGCTTCGAGTGGTCGAACGCCGACTCGGTGGCGACGTCGATCCGGCCGACGTCCTCGGGTTCGAGCCCCTTCCGGTCCATCAGCCCCTTCGCGGCGTTCGCGCCCATCGTGACGATGTCCTCGTACACGTCGGGGAACGAGGAGTTGGTGAGCCCGAGCCCCTTCGTGTACTTCTCGGGGTCGTCGCCCTTCTCCGGCGCGAACGTGCCCGGCAGGTCGAGTTTGAGCTTCCCGGTCCAGATCTCGATGCCGTCGATCCCGACTGCGGTCATACACGGACGTTCATGCGGCCGGCATATGGCTTTGTCGATGAGAAGTACGTTGATTGTGGAACACAGGCGGAGACTCTAGCGAGGAAGCGGGATGCGAGCGCGGCGATCGGCCTCAGTCCTCGTCACCGGCTTCAACGGTCGGATCGGGAGCGAACCACGCGCCGTCGGTCGTGACGGTTCCGCCGTCAGACGCGATCGCGATCGCGCCGTCGGATCCGAGCGCGGTCGCCTGGGCGCTGAACACGCCGTTCGTGAGGTCGATATCGTCCGCGGCGGACAGGTCGACGTCGCCGGGAGCCACGAGCGCCGTAGTGGTGACCGTAGCCCCGCGGGCGGCGATTCGGCCGCCCGAGTCGATATCGATGTCGCCGCCGGACAGACCGAGCCAGCCGGTGAACGAGGCGTCTATCCTCGCGCCAGCGATTGAGACATCCCCGTCCGCGTCAAGGTCGACCGACTCCGCCGACAGCAAGACCCCATCTCGAACCGTGATGCGGTCGGCCTCAGCAGAGAATTCCCCACGGATCTCTGCGTCGTCAAAGATGACGAGGTGGCCGTCAAACTCACCGCGATCCGCCAACTCCGCCGCAGAGAACGTCTCGTCGGCGGTCCCGTCCCCGTCACGGTCGACGTACGCGACGCCGTCGCTCTCGGGAGCAAGCACTTCGACGGTCGTCGTCGCCGTGTCGTTCTCGCTCGCGACCGCGAGTTCGACCGTTCCGACGTCCGTCGGGTCGGGACGCCACGTGATGGAGAGCTCTCGCCGCTCGCCGCCGGGGAGCGTGAGTGGCTCTGACTCGACGACAGCGCCGGCCACGGAAAAATCGATCCGCTGGGTCCCCTCCTCGTCGCCGACGTTCTCGACGGTCGCGTTCACGGTGACCGGCTCGGTACCGACGACGCGAGCCTCGGTATCGTCGATCCGGACCTCGAACTCGGCGGGTTCGATGGGATCGAGCGTGACGTTGACAGTCTTCGTCCGGTTGGCTTCGACGGTGACGGACCGTGTCACCGCGAGGAAACCGGGCGCGGTCACTGAGAGGTCGTACTCGCCCGGTGCGAGCCCGTCGATACGATATCCCCCACCGGATCCGGTCCGGGTCTCGGCGACGCGACCGGCGCCGTCGACGACGACCGTCGCGCCCGAGAGGGGAGTGGCCACCTGCCGAAGTCCGAGCGACGCACCCGAGGCGACCCGCATCGACCTCGCGCCGGGGCCGAGGACGGTCCCCTCGATCGCGCCGGTCTCGACGCTCGGTTCGGGCGCCGGCGTCAGCGTCGCCCGCTCGATCTCCCCGCCCGAACCGTCGTGGTAGAGCCGGACCTCGTTCGACGCGTTCGCGACGAGCGCGTCCGAAAACGTGCGGCGGTCGCCCGGACCGAACTCGCCCGGCGGGGGCGCGAACGGGTAGCGAGTCGCGTTGCCGTCCGTCCTGACGACGACCGTCAGCTCGTCGTTCGGGAGCGCGTCGCCTCCCAAGTGGTCGACCCGGAGGTCGCTCCCGTCCGCGCTCAAGTCCGCGGAGACGACAACCTCGTCGACGTTAGATCCTACGCCGCCGACGTAGGCAACCCCGATCGCGCTGGCGCTCACGACGAAGACGGCGAGCAGGAGGATGATTCCGACCGTCTCGGACTGAGCGCGGGCGGTTGCGGGGCGAGGCATAGAGAGAACAGTCAGGTCAACTATTTCCGGTGCGGTATTTTATTATGCGGTCGCAGATATCAACAGCGATAAGCGTAGAAACTGAGACTTACTGCTACCCAACTAGCCGTTGGTAGCCCACTGAGAGTTCATCGCTGTTCCGGCGTGCCTCGTATCAGACTGTGACGTTCTGTTGGAATCGATTCTTTTCAGATCGAGAGAGGTATCTGAGTCCCATTCAGTCAGTGTTCGCGAACCGAGTTTGGTGTCGACTTCCTGCTAAATAACGATTTGATCCCAGCCAATTTATTTCAAGATCAGCCGTTTTTACGCATAGTCTCAGCTACTCGGTTAGATCTTAATACCGCGTTCTTTACCGCGGTCGCAATTGATCGCTCGTGAACTTGAATTACCTTTTGATAAAATACGTCGGTCATGGAGAGATGGCCCGATATAATCCCGTCAGCTGAGGCCGTTCGGTTAGAGGGTCAGCAGGAATGTCTTACTGCTCCCATCACTAAATTGGAGAGTTAGTTCGACGTTTGCCTTGTTCATGTTCGCGTTCTGGTTACCGTCCCTGAACTGGCCGAGCCGGACGTCCGCGCTGTTTCCGCCCGTGATCTGGAGCGTAGGGCTCAGCGTCGCCGTAGTGCCGACATCAATTTGCCCGCTGACTAACGTGGTGTCAGTTCCAGCATTGACGAACGTGTCACCTTCGGTGTCTTCGACGTTATCGACATCGGTATTCCCTGTGTTGGTCTCAACTGACTCAACTGTGATGTCGGTTATTTCGATGCTTTGTGTGTCCGGACCGGACGATCCGATGGTGAACGTGACATCGTTGTTTCCACCCGCCGTGTCTTCTCCGGTTACAGTCGTGCGGTCGGCCATCGTTCCTTGACCGCTCTCGATGACTCGCACCAGGAGTCTATCGACATCGTCACCCGCTGCTGCGTACACGTGGAATTCATCACCGACGTCCGCGTTGTTCGGGGAGAAGACGAGGGTGTCAGAGCCGTCGTGTTCTGGAGATGATAGTGGGTTCAAACTCGGAGAGCCCCCGTTTTGTAGCGGTGCGAAAGAATAATCTATTGTGGCGTCGTTAATCAGGTCCCCGCTCTGTCGGTCAAATATCTGAACTTCGAGATCCGTATCGGTGTTCTCAGTGGCGTTCACCGGCGAGGATGGTATCCACCTGACATCGAACGTCTGATTTCCGGCTGTGCCGCCGCCCTCTGACACGTCGAAGGTGACCCGCTCGTAGGTCGGCCCGCCGGTCCCGTTGATCGTCGCGATGAGGGCCTCGGTCTCGTTAACTTCGAAGAACGCGCGCCCCCCGTCGCCGGTGGTGCGGTTCGCGCCGTCGAACGCGACCGTCGCGTCGGGCACCGGGTTGTTGTACCGGTCGCGCACCTCGACTGTGACCGTCTCTCCGACCGCGGCGCTCTCGGAGCCGACCGGCACGACGTACGCCGGCTCCGTCTTTCCGGTCGCGTCGAGCGACACCTCGGAGAGCGCCAGCCGATAAGGATCCGAACCGTTCGCCAGCGTGACGTTGATCGCCTCGCCGGTCGCGTTCCGCGTTGCGGTCGCGCCCGCCGGGAGCGCACCATTCCAGCGCTCCGCGAGGGCGGAGGCGTTCCCGACCGCGGTCGGGAGTTCGAGGGTGATCTGCCCGCCTCTCGGTTCGAGCGGAACCGTGGTGTCGCTCGCGGAGACGGCGCGCGGGTCGACGCTACGCGGAACGACGCCGGTTTCCGACACCGAGCCGCTCAGCGCGGTCAGCGAGATCCGCTCCTCGGAGACGACCGTCTGGCCGGTCCGGAGCAGGACCGCGTCGTCGAACTCGGCGGCGACGACGGAGTGCTCGTAGACGAGTTCGGGGGCGCCGTCGAACTCGTTGTACTCCGCGTCGTAGCGGAGCGAGCGCGTCTCGAACGAGGGACTCGTGTTCCAGAAGTCGCGGGCGTTCTGGTGGGCGCCGTCTCCGACCGTCGCGTTCAAGACCCGTATCGGCCCCGTCGGCTCCGTTTCGAGCGACCCCGACACGGGCGGCGGGTTGATGAAGAACGTCCGGGCCGGGTACCGCGTGCCGAGGCGGACCTGCGTCGACCCGGTCGAGCCCGTCGAACCGGCGCGGAGGACGTCGTTGCGGAGGTCGCCGAAGTCGTCCTCGACCTGCTGGCTGTGTTCGAACTCGACGTTCGCGTTCTCCGTCGGGACGACTTGAATCTGGAAGATTCCGAGCGCAACGATCAGGAACCCGAACAGGATCACCGTCCCGACCACGACCGACTGGCCTCGACGGTCGCGACTGAATCGCATTGTGCGGTGTCGACGCCGAGCGGGTATAAAAGCCTCCGTCGACCTCTCAGTCACGATACTCGGACGACAACTGCGGAGACCGGGGATCATCCGCCCGTCCGTCGCTCGGTTCATCCGTTCGCCCGTCGTTCGGTTCATCCGTTCGCCCGTCGTTCGGTTCATCCGCCCGTCCGTCGCTCGGTCAGCCACGCCGACCCGACCGCCACGACGCCAGCGAACCCGCCGAGCAACACCGCCTGCGTCCAGTTGAAGCCAAGCAGCGTCCCGGCGACGAGTGTCACGAGGAGGAACGCGACGGTGAGCGCACCGAGCGTCGAACCGAAATCGGCGGAGGCGTCAGCGTCGGTCATAGTCGAACGTCGCGGCCTCGGGCGATAAAACGGTCCGATCCGGTGGAGTCGGCGGTCCAGCCTGGGGGGACCGCGGCCGTTCGATCGCTGTTGTAAATCGCATAGCGCGATATCAAATTGTGTTTGCGGCGTGATCCCCGCCCGCCGACCGGTCCGTTTTTGCGCGCGGCCGCTGTTGCGGCGCGTATGGCGAAACAGCCGCACCTGCTGGTCGAGGAGGGCGACGTCCACGAGATCGCGGTCATCCCGGGCGATCCGGGTCGCGTCGACCGGATCGCCGACCTGTGCGACGACAGCGAGGTCGTCGCGCAGAACCGCGAGTACAAAGTCGTCAACGCGACCTACGACGGGGTCGACCTCACGATCTGCTCGACCGGGATCGGCTGCCCGTCGGCCGCCATCGCCGTGGAGGAGCTCTCGCGGGTCGGCGTGGAGACGTTCGTCCGGTGTGGCACCTGCGGCGCGCTCCAGCCGGAGATGGAGGTCGGCGACATGGTCGTCGCGACGGGCGCGGCCAAGGAGGAGGGGACGAGCAAGCGGTACGAGTCGGCGAACTACCCGGCGGTCCCGGACTACGACGTACTCACCGGCTTGGTCGATGCGGCCGAGGACAACGACGAGGAGATCCACGTCGGCCCCATCGTCTCGGACGACGCGTTCTACAACGAGGACGACGAGTACGTCGAGGACTGGAACGACGCGAACCTGCTCGCGATCGAGATGGAGGCGGCGACCGTCTTCTCGCTCGCGCGACGCAAGGGGCTCGCGGCGGGCGCCATCTGTACGGTGGACGGTAACCTCGTCGCGGGCACGCAGAAGGGGGCAGACTCCGACGACGAACTACCGGAGAAGGCGAAGGACAACGTCGAGCGCGCGATCCGGATCACGCTGAACGCGATCACCTCGCTGTAAGCGAAGCGAGCGGCCCCGCGGCCGGACTCACTCCTCCGCGCGGAACTCCACGAGCGTCAGGTCGCGGTCGAGCGCGCACGTCTCGTGCGGGGGGTCGCCGAGCACCTGATCGATGACGCGCTCCTCGTCGAAGTCGGCGCCGTCGGGGACGCAGTAGCCGTGGCTCGGGCACTCGGTGTGCGGGCAGGGACCGGCGAGCGACGCCTTGCTCCCGGCGTACGCGCGCTTCGACGGGACGTTCGCCGGGACCGACGCGGGCTCGACCTCGACCGCGCGGACGCCCGCGTCGTGGACGGCGCAGTCGAGCGTCTGGGCGTTCTCGCGGATGTCTGTCACCCGGTACCGCTTCCCCTCGGTGAGGTTGAGACACTGGCCGCGGTAGGGACACCCTTCGCAGCCGGCCGATTCCCCTTCGTAGACGAACTCGCGGCCCACGTCCGCGAGCCGAGTCCCGATGAGCGTGACCGTGGTCATGCCGGGAGCGACGCGCCGCGCGGCCGTAAGCCTCCCGCCTTTGCCGGCGTCGCCGGAGCGTCGTGAACGAGCAACTCGCCTCGGCGACGCGCGGAGGGGAAGACACATGACCGCGCCTCGGCAACCACGAGCGGAGATGATCGCGGGAGTCGCGCGCGAACTGCGCGCCGAGGCCGAGCGGACGAACGAGCGGCGCGTCCTCGTGCTGGCGGGCGACCGCGACCGGGGAACCGACGCCGCCTACGACGCGATAGTGTCCCTCGGCGTCGACGACGAGGCGGTCTCGCTCGTCTCGACCCGGGAGGGGTTCCGGTTCGAGGAGCACCGCCCGCGGAGCGCCGACGAGCTGCTCGGACGCACCCGCGAGGCGGTCGTCCTCGACTGCCACGAGCGGTTCGTCCCCAACGCGCTCGGCCGCGCGGTCGGCGCGGTCGACGGCGGGGGGCTCCTGATCCTGCTGACGCCTCCGCTCGACAACTGGCCGGCGGTCCGGGACCGCTTCGACGACTCGCTCGCGGTCCCCCCGTACGGCGTCGGCGACGTGACCGGGCGGTTCCGCGAGCGCCTCGTCTCAACGCTCCGGACGCACCCCGGAATCGCGGTCGTCGCACTGGGGGACGACCCCGCGGGCGACGCCCTCGAACGAGACGGCCTGACCGCGGAGAAAGGCGACGAGCGCGGCGGTGGGGACGAACGCGGTGGCGAGGGCGAACCCGACGACGCGGACGACCGCGACGCGCCGAGCCCGCCGCCGGGTGCGGCGTTCCCCGCGGCCGCGTACGGCGCCTGTCTCACGGACGACCAGGCCCGCGCGGTGCGGGCCTTCGAGGCGCTCGCCGACCCCGGATCGGCGGTCGTCGTCGAGTCCAACCGCGGGCGCGGGAAGTCGAGCGCGGCCGGGATCGCGGCGGGCGCGCTCGCGCTCGGCGGCGCCGACGTGCTCGTCACCGCGCCCGCGTTCCGGAACGCCGCGGAGGTGTTCGCGCGTGCCCGAGAGCTGATCGAGAGCGAGACCGATTGGGAACGCGACGGGATCGACCGCGACGGCGATGCGGACGACCGCGACCTCCGGACGCCGGCGGGAGGTTGGGTACGCTTCCTGCCGCCGGCGGCCGCCGCGGCGGCGGCGGGCGAGGCGGACGCGGCGGTCGTCGACGAGGCGGCGGCGCTCCCGGTGCGGCTCTTGGAGGGGTTCCTCGACGCGCCCGCGGTCGCGTTCTGTACGACGGTCCACGGCTACGAGGGGGCGGGCCGCGGGTTCGCGGTCCGGTTCCGGGAGCGGCTGGTCGGCTCGCGGTTCGCGGTCCGGGACGTGCGGCTCGACGAGCCGATCCGGTACGCGCGGAACGACCCGGTGGAGGCGTGGGCGTCGCGGGCGCTCCTGTTGGACGCTCGCCCGGCGGTCGACGACGCGGTCGCGGACGCGTCGGTCGACGACGCGACGTATCGGGCGCTCGACCCGGAGGAACTGCGCGCGGACGAGACGCTGCTCGGCGAGGCGTTCGGGCTGCTCGTCACCGCACACTACCGGACGGAGCCGAACGACCTCGCGCGGCTGCTCGACGCGCCGAACCTCGTCGCGCGCGCGCTCGTCGCGGACGACCGGGTCGTCGCGGTCGCGCTCCTCGCGCGGGAGGGCGGCCTCGACCCCGAGACGCGGCGGCGGATGTACGAGGGTGAGCGCGTCCGCGGCAACATGGTGCCGGACGTGCTCACGAGCCAACTCCGCGACGAGGCCGCGG
Source organism: Halorubrum sp. GN12_10-3_MGM (assembly GCF_005435235.1). Lineage (NCBI taxonomy): Archaea > Methanobacteriati > Methanobacteriota > Halobacteria > Halobacteriales > Haloferacaceae > Halorubrum > Halorubrum sp. GN12_10-3_MGM. Next base: position 99,163 of record NZ_SGUB01000001.1, on the reverse strand, counting down.
CCGAGCCGCGCGGCCTGCGGACGGTCCGGATCGCGACCCACCACGCGCTCCGGGACGCGGGGTTCGGCTCGCGGCTGCTCGGCGAGGTCCACGCGGAGTTCGGGGGGGAAGTGGCGGGCGACGGCGAAGCGACTCACGACGACGGAGAGCCGGTCGACTACTTCTCGGTCGGCTACGGCGCGACGCCGCGCCTGCTCCGCTTCTGGAAGCGCGCGGGATACCGGATCGGCCACCTCTCGACGAGCCGCAACGACGCCTCGGGGGAGCACTCCGCGATCATGCTGCGCCCGGAGACCGCGGCCGGGCGCGACCTGCTCGCCCGCCACGCGGTCGCCTTCCGGGACCGCGAGCGCGACGGGCTCTCCGACGCGCACCGCGACGTCGACCCGGACGTGATCCGCGGCGCGCTGGGTGCGTGTTCCGCCTCCGTCCCGGTCGATCTCACCGAGACCGAGTGGCGCTCCGTCGTCGGGGCGTCGGTCGGGCCGGGGATGTACGACAGCGCGCCCGGCGCGTTCCGCGACCTCGCGCTCGCGGCGCTGGTCGAGGGGACCGACCTCGACGACCGGGCGGAGCGCCTGCTCGTTCGGAAGGTCCTCCAAGGCCGGCCGTGGGAGGAAGTCGCCGACGACCTCGGCTTCGCCTCGACGAGCGCGTGTATGCGGGCGCTCGGCGACGCCTACACCCCCCTCGTGGAGCGGTACGGGACCGACTTCGCGCTCGCGGAACGGGAGCGGTTCACCGGCGAATGAGCGGATCGGCTACGGCCGCTTGCTAACAGGTCTGCGGTGGCGCGTGCCTCCGAACGCCCGTAGGGCGTGAGGAGCACGCGCGAGGGACACGGTTCGCGCTCGGAGAGCGCGAACCGCGAGGCTGGGGAGGCGTGAGGTGCCGTGCTGTGCGGTCGGGGCGGGACTCAAAGGGGCAGTCGCGAGGCGGACGCAGGCGACGCAAGCACCGCAGGAGCGAACGAAGTGAGCGACGAGGAGCGCAGCGAGCGTGTATCCGCCTCGCGACTGGGGCTTTGGAGAGGTTCGACGGCGATCCGCTGTTGACCATTTATAAAAGAACAACTCGGCACACAGAGACCGCCACCACAACGAGAACGACTACTTATAATCGGTTCTCGCGTCCGGGGTCGACATCGATCGCGTCGACCGGACAGACGTCGACGCAGAGCATACAGTCGATACACTGGTCCTCGTCCGCTGGGTTCGCCTTCCGCTCGGACTCGGGGTGGCCGGGTGTGTCCGTCCACTCGAACACGTCGACCGGGCAGTCCTCCAGACACGCGCCGTCCGCGAGACAGATGTCGAAGTCGACCGCGACGTGGGTGCCGCGGATCCCCTGTTTCTCCGGCGGCTCGACGGGCCCCCACACGGTGACGCCGTCCTCCTCGCCGACCCGCTCGCGGTTCGCTTCGAAGTTCGAGTCGATGGCCATCGTTGCCCTCGCTTCGCCGGTCGCGGGTTTAAATTCCCCGACGAACGGATTCGGTCGACCGAGCGCAGCGCCGCCGGGCGGCCGGACATCGCCGACCTCGGCCTACGGGTGCGCGTAGTACGCCAGCAGGTCCTCGGTTCCGTTCGGGCCGTCCTCCTCGTCGGTCGCCTCGGGGTCGAACCCGTCGATCCGGGCGAAGCCGACGCGCACGAACTGGACGACCGTGTCGGGGTCGACGTCGGCGAGCGCGGGTTCGGCGATCCCGCGCACGTCGCCGTCGACGGTCCGGAGGAGCGTGTGGAGGCCCTCCTCAGCGGGCGCCCAGTGGACTACGTCCACGTCCCCCTCGCGGACGACCTCGATGCCGTCGTCGACGAAGGCGAGCTCGTCGCCCTCGTACCGGACGCAGCCGTACCCCTTGAGCCAGACGCGCTCGCCCTCGCTCGGGAGGTCGGGGGACTCGACGAGGACCCGGCCGGCGGGCACCTCGCGGTCGCCGCGGTCCTCGTGGTCGGGGTGGAGCGGCGGATGGCCGGCCGCGGGCGCGGGCGCGTCGCCGTCGACGACCGGGAGCGCCACGGCGGGCGCGTCGTCGCGGTCGCGGACGAAGAAGTAGCGGTCCGCCTCGTCGTCGACGAGGTCGCGGTTGTGCGCGTAGACGGACGACATCGCGAGGTCGACGTCGGAGGTCGACATCCCCAGCTCCGTCATCGAGTCGACCAAGGCCTGCCCCCGGAGCCCGCGACGGCGCATCGACCGAATGGTCGGGGCGCGCGGGTCGTCCCAGCCCGTCAGCTCGCCGTCCGCGATGAGTCCCTTGATCGTCGAGGTGGAGAGCGTCACGTCGTACTCGTCGACCTGGACGTGGCCCCAGTGGAGCACCTCGGGGTACTCCCAGTCGAAGTAGTCGTAGACGAACCGCTGGCGCTTCGCGGAGTCCTGGAGGTCGATGCCGCGGATGATGTGGGTGACGCCAGTGAGGTGGTCGTCGACGCCGGACTGGAAGTCGAGCATGGGCCAGCAGCGGTAGTCGGCGGCCGCCTCGCGCGGGTGGGGCGTGTCGATCATCCGGAAGGCGACCCAGTCGCGCAGCGCGGGGTTCTTGTGCTCGATGTCGGTCTTCACGCGGAGGACCATCTCTCCCGAGCCGTACTCGCCGTCGACCATGGCCGCGAACTCCTCGCGGACCGTCTCGGCGTCCTTCTCGCGGTGCGGGCACACCTCGCCCGCGTTCTTCAGCTCGGAGAAGTCGTCGCCGGAGCACGAGCAGGTGTACGCGCCGCCGGCGTCGATCAGGTCGCGGGCGTGCTCGTAGTACGTCTCCAGCCGGTCGGAGGCGTAGAGCACGCGGTCGGGCTCGAAGCCGAGGTACTTGATGTCGTCCAGGATGGCGTCGTACGCGTCTAAGTCGGGGCGTTTCGTCTCCGGGTCGGTGTCGTCGAACCGGCAGATGAACTCGCCGTCGTAGCGCTCCTTGTACGTCCCGATGACGGCAGGCATCCGCGCGTGGCCGACGTGCCACGGGCCGTTGGGGTTCGGCGCGGCGCGCATCACGACCTCGCCGTCCTCGGCGTTCGGGAGATCGGGGAGGACGCGGTCGTCGTCCTCGTCGTCGGCCTCCAGCTCCGCGAGCTTATCGGGGGCGAGTTCGCCGAGCCGCTCCCGGCGGGCCGCCTCGTCCATCTCGCCGACCTCCTCGACGACCGGCGCGAGGACGCCCGGGATCTCGTCGCCGTGCGGGCGGAACTCGGGGTTCTCGCCCATGATCGGCCCCATGATCGCGCCCACGTCCGGGTCGCTGCCGTGTTTGAGCGCGTTGAAAAGCGCCGCGGCCTCGCCGGCCGCCGCGACGCGCTCGCGGAGTTCGTCGTCCATGCCGCTCGCTTGTCGGGGTCGGGTCAAAAACGCCGCGAAACGGCGGGGAGGGGCGAGTCCCGGAGCGGAGCGGGCGACGCGGGGCGAGGGCGGCGTCGCCGCGGCGCCCGTCGCACCGGAACGGCGGGTAGGGGCACTCGACACGAGCCGCCGAACGGGCTTAAACGACCCAGACCGTTCACGGCGGAGAGAGCCCAGAGACGGCGTGAACGGTCGAGAGTTTTTTGCCCGTGCGGGACCGAACGCACCGATCGACCGTCGACGTGGGCACGTCCGACGGACGGTCCGGGGCGACGATAGTTCCGCGGTCGCTCCGGCGGCACCGAACTCGGACGAACGGGTTCGGTTCGTCGCCTTGATGTTCGCCGGGGACGTGGTGGGCGCATGAGCGTCGCGCCGGGAGTCGTCGGAACACAGATGAGGGGATCGCGGTGGTAGGACCCATCTCCGAGTCCGAACGGGACGCGGGGAACCGGAAGATCAGGATCGCGTTGCTCGCGATTGTCACGGCCTCGCCGCCGCTCCTCGCCCTCCAGTTGGACCCGTCGCCTCTCCAGTTGCTCGCCGCGCTCGGCGGCGGCTTCCTCGTCGGGCTGGTCGTCGTGTGGTACCTCGGTCGGCTCGCCGCGGAGTTCAGCGGGAGCGGGCGACGGCCCCGGCGGCGTCGCTGAATCGATAGACCGCGCCGCTAAATCAGCAGACTGCGCCGCTGAAGTGGTCGATAGTGGTCGTACTCCGACCGACGACCGCCGTTAATCGGCTCCCGTCTCTGCGCCTCGAACCGGCTCGACGAGTTCGCCCGCCTTTTCGCCCGCGACGGCGCGCGAACTCGACAGCGGGGAGATGCTCACTTCGCCCTCCACGGCCGCGCGGCGGTCCGACCCGGGATCGTCCGCCACGTCGCCGCGCAGGAACTCCCGCCAGAAGCGGTCCCGCAGTTCCATCCCCATCTCGCCGCGGCGCTCGCCGAACTCCCAGCCCTCGGGGACGTTCTCGTCGTCGGGTCCCTCCTCGCCCGGGCGGAACTCGATCACGTCGAAGCCGCGGGCGGGCTCGGTCAGCCGGTAGGTGGGGTCCTCCGCGGCCTCGTCGTCCGCCGCCGGGACGTTGACGTTCAACACGTCGGCGCCGAACGGGAGTTCGAGGGCGCCGTCGCCGGCGTCGCGTTCGGCGCGGTCGATCAGGTCGGCGACGACCTCGCCGGCGACCGCGAAGTCGCCGTTGTCGAGCGTCGGCGGCACGGGGAGGTTCCCGCGGTCGTACAGCGACACGGCGATCGCGGGCGTGCCGAGGAACGAGGCCTCCATCGCGGCGCCGACGGTGCCGGACTGCCCGAGGATGTGCGCGCCGATGTTCGGGCCGTGGTTGCAGCCGGAGACGACCACGTCGGGGTCGAGCCCGAGCGCCACGTCCGCGACCGCGACGCAGTCCGCGGGAGTCCCCTCGACCGCGTAGCCGCGGTCCGTCTCGGTGTAGTCGACCGTCGTGTCCCACCACGAGCGCGCGCCGCCGACGCCGGACTGGTTCGTCGCGGGCGCGACGACCGTCACGTCGTGGTCGCGCAAGAGCGCGTCCGCGAGCGCCCGAAGCCCGACGGCGTCGATCCCGTCGTCGTTGGTGAGCAGGATCTCGGTTGGCATACGACGGTGTGCGGGGGGACGGGAGAAAACGTCGCCGGTCCGCGGCGAGGGGCGCGGAGACCGAAGGACGGACCGAGAGGTGAGAGCGGAGAGCGAAGACGGCGTCGCGAGCGCCGACCGAGTGGTACTCCGAGTGGTCAGTCAGAGGGCGTCGGAACCGCCGGGAGCGGGGAGGGCGGACCGCCGGCTCAGTCGGCCGCGACGCGGCGCGACGAGGTCGCCAGGTCGAGCACTTCGTCGAAGAAGCCGAGCGAGTCGTGCGGCCCGGGGTTCGCCTCGGGGTGGTACTGGCGGGTGATCACGTCGAGATCCTCGCTGTCGAGCCCCTCGACGGTGTCGTCGTTGACGTTCACCTGCGTCACCTCCAGCGGGCCGGTGTCGTCGACCGTGTAGCCGTGGTTCTGGGTGGTCATCACGACCTTGTCGGTGCGGAGGTCCTTCACCGGCTGGTTGACGCCGCGGTGGCCGAACGCCATCTTCTCGGTCGAGCCGCCGAGCGCGCTCGTGATCACCTGCTGTCCGAGGCAGATGCCGGCCATCGGCAGGTCGCCGGCGAACTCGTCGACGACCGCCTGGGCCGCGACGAAGTTCTCCGGGTCGCCCGGGCCGTTCGAGACGAAGAGCACGTCGGGCCCGACGGCGGCCACGTCCTCGGGGGTCGCGTCGTACGGGAGCACGTGGACGTCCGCGCCGCGGTCGGTGAGCGAGGAGATGATCGATCCTTTGGCGCCGCAGTCGAGGAGGGCCACGTCGGCGTCGCCGCCCCCCTCGTGGACGGTCGGCTCCGCGACGGACACCTGCGCGCCGATATCGACGTGGTCGCTCATCGGCTCACACGCCTCCATCGCTTCGACGGCGTCCTCGGCGGTCGCGTCCGGGCCGGCGGCGATCCCGCAGGCCATCGCGCCCTCCTCGCGGACGGTGGTGACGATTTCGCGGGTGTCGACGTGGTCGACGGCCGGAACGCCTTCCGCGGCGAGCCAGTCGGCGACGTCGTCGGTCATCTCGCGGGCGACCGCCGCGTTCGGCCGGACCGATTCGGACTCGAACCGCTCGGTTCGGACGCCGTAGTTCCCGATGAGGGGGTACGAGAAGGTGAGGATCTGTTCGGCGTAGGAGGGGTCGGTGAGCGACTCCTCGTAGCCGGTGTACGCGGTCGTGAACACTAGTTCGCCGCGGGTCCGCCCCGGCGCACGGGCGCGCGCTTCGAGCACGCGACCGTCGGCCAGCGCGATGTAGGCGTCCGACATTACGAGAAACGTACGCGTAAAGGATAATAAATGCGTCGTTCGAAGGTTAGTTACGATATTCGTAACGGGTAAGTCGGCGGACCGAGACGGATCGGTATGGACGACCTCGACAGACGGATCCTCTCGATCCTGCGACGGGACGCGCGGACCCCGTACACGGAGATCGCGGACCGGGTGGGGACCTCCGAGGGGACCGTGCGCAACCGCGTCGACCGGATGACGGACGAGGGCGTGATCGAGCGGTTCACGGTCACGACCCGCACCGGCAACGTGAAGGCCATGATCGAGATCTCGGTGGAGATGAACGTCAACACGGACGCGGTCGGCCAGCGGATGGTGGAGTGGGAGGAGGTCGACTTCGTCTGGCAGGTGTCCGGCGAGGAGGACGTCGTCCTCGTCGTCGACGCGGTCGACACGCGCGCGGTCAACGAACTGATCACGCAGGCCCGAGAGATGGACGAGGTCAAGTCGACGAAGACGCGGCTCATCCTCGACGAGCGGTTGGGATAGGCGGGGACGCAGCGACGATTTGGAGAGAAGAGGAGTCGTTGACCGCGGGGTCGACGACGGAGCCTTACGCCAGTTCGTCGATCTTGTCGACGACGGCGTCCGCGAACTCGCTGGTGGCGAGCTTCTCGCCGCCCTCGATCTGCCGGTGGAGGTCGTAGGTGACCTTGCCCGAGGCGATGGTCTCCTCGACAGCGTCGCGCACGAGGTCCGCGGCGTCGGACCAGCCGAGGTAGTCGAGCATCTCGCGGCCCGAGAGGATCATCGCGGTGGGGTTCACCTTGTCCTCGCCGGCGTACTTGGGCGCGGAGCCGTGGACGGGCTCGGCGAGACAGCGGCCGTGACCGCGGTTGATGCCGGGCGCGATGCCGAGGCCGCCGATCTGCGCGCCGGCGGCGTCGGACATGTAGTCGCCGTTGAGGTTCATCGTCGCGATGACGGAGTACTCGTCGGTGCGGGTCAGCAGCTGCTGGAGCATGTTGTCCGCGATGCGGTCTTTCACGACGAGGGTGCCCTCCGGCTGCTCGCCGTCGTGCTCCTCCCAGAGCTGGTCCTCGGTGATCACGTCGTCGCCGTACTCCTCCTCGGCGACCTCGTAGCCCCAGTCGCGGAAGGCGCCCTCGGTGAATTTCATGATGTTCCCCTTGTGGACGAGGGTGACCGAGTCGCGGTCGTTCGCGAGCGCGTAGTCGACGGCCTCGCGGATGAGGCGCTTTGAGCCGAACTCGGAGATGGGCTTGACGCCGATGCCGACCGGACCGTCGTGGATGACGTCCGCGATGCCCATGTCGTCCTCGAGGAAGTCGCGTACCTGCTCCGCGCCCTCGGTGCCGGCCTCCCACTCGACGCCGGCGTAGACGTCCTCGGTGTTCTCGCGGAACGTGACCATGTCCATCTCCTCGGGGCTCTTGACGGGGGACGGGACGCCCTCGAGGTGGTAGGTGGGACGGACGTTCGCGAACAGGTCGAGCGTCTTGCGGAGGGCGACGTTCAGCGAGCGGAAGCCGGCGCCGACGGGGGTCGTCAGCGGGCCCTTGATCGCGACGCGGTGGTCGCGGATGGCCGAGACGGTGTCCTCGGGGAGGTTCTCGTCGTACTTCTCGCGGGCGCTGGCACCGGCGTAGACGCGCATCCACGAGATGGATCGGCCGGTCGCTTCCGCGGCGGCGTCGAGCACCTGCTGTGCGGCCGGCCCGACGTCGGTGCCGATTCCGTCGCCGTGGATGATCGGGATGATGGGGTTCGACGGCACGTTCAGCTCGCCGGTCTCCTCGTCGGCGAGCGTGATCGCTTCGCCGTCGTCAGGGACATCGACTTTATCGTAACTCATGAACGTTCGACGATTTCCGTGGCCCCCTAAAGTGGTTGCCGTTTTCGGCGTGAGCGTCGCGCTCGCAGCCTTTGCCGGTTCTCGCCGCGGGCGCTCTCGCAGTCTCTCCCGTTCTCACCGCGGGCGGCCCCGACGCCTCCCCGCGGTGTCCCGCGGTCAGATCGGCTCGACCTCGACGTCGAACAGCGACCGCCAGCGGTAGCGGCGCCCGCCCCAGACGAACGTCCGGCGGGCGAACGCGTACGCCATCAGCGGGGGCGCGATCAGCACGCCCGGCGCGGCGAGCAGGAACGTCGCGCGCCGGATCCCGAACCGGGCGTACGCCGCCCCGGCGAGGGCCGTGACGAGCGTCACCCCGGCGACCGGCGCGAACAGGCAGAGCGCCGCCATCGAGACGCCGAAGGCGGCGTTGAACGCGGTCGCCCCGGGGGCGTGGTACCGGGTGATCGTCAGGAAGCGGACGAACCGCTCCAGCGAGTCCCGGGCCGACCCGCCCGCCCGGACGTACCGCGTCCGGTCGACCGACGCCACGTCGAGGTGGTCGGTGAGCGTCCCGTCGTCGCTGACCGTCCGCAGGAGGTCCCGGCGGAACGCCGCCTCCCCGGCGCGGAGGTCCTCGCGCTCGAATATTACCGCGCCGCCCCACGCGACGCCGGCCGCGAACACCGCGAGCGTCCCACCGATCACGTACGCGGGTTCGAACAGGCGAGCCAGCGGGTCGAGCCCGACGAACACCGGGACCTCCGTGGTGGGCCCCTGCCGGTCGTAGTCGGCGTCGAGCGTCGCCAGCCAGTCGGGCGGATGGCGGAAGTCGTCGTCCGTCCAGGCGATCCGGTCGTTCGCGGCCGCCGCCATCCCGGCGGCGATCGCGTTGGCCTTGCCGGAACACCCCTCCGGTTCGCCGGCGATGACGATCCGGACGCGGGGCGGCAGGTCTCCCCGCCGGTCGGCGACCGGGTCGTCCGGGGAGTCGCAGATCACGAGGAGTTCGTCGGCGTCCGCGTCGTCGTCGGCCGCGCCGCTCGCCTCACCGCCGAGCGCCTCGGACCCGCGGAGCTGGGCCGCCACCTCGTCGCAGGCGTCGGTCCAGCGGACGGTCGGGAGCAGGACGGACACCGGCGTCGAGTTTCCCGGCGACGCGGTCGGTTCCGGAGCTGTCACGACAGGGGTATCGGGCGGTCCGAAAGTAAACGTCCGCGATCGAGTCTCGCGCCCCGTTCACGGCGCCGAGCACGAGCGCGTCCCGAGTTCGTCGACCCGCGTCTCCCCGTCCCTCACGTCGACGTCGACGGCCGACACCGTGACCGATCGGATCGCGCCGTCTCCACCCTCGGCGAAGCCCCCCGCCCGGTCGCAGAGGTGCGCGAGCAGCGGGTCGACGCGGGCCGAGTCAGGGTTGTTCGCGAGCGCCGTGAGGAGCTTCCGCCAGCGCGCGGTCGGGTACGCGCGGGCGTCGGAGGGCGGTCGGTCGCGCGCGACGCGGTCGCCATACAGCGCGTCGATCCGGTCGCCGTCGGCGGTCGCGGCGGTCGCCGACACGCGCGCGTCGGTCGAGGGCGGGTTCGGCGCGAACATGGTCCAGCCGCCCTCCGTCGGGTCGGACACCGACGCGACCGCGTCGGGCGTCTCGACGGCCCCGAGCGCCATTCCGTTCCACGCGACGACCGCGACGAGGAGGACCGCGGCGAGGACCGGGATCGCGGCCGCAACTCCCTCGCGGAGGACCCGGAGCGACCGCGGACCGGCCGGTCGTCCCGCGGAGACGGTCCGACGCTCCGCGAGGCGGCGGAGCCGGTCGGCGGCGGGGGCGACCGCGCGCTCGACGCGGTCCCAGACGAACCGCGGGAAGAAGGGCAGCAGCGAGGTCGCGGAGATCGCGGGGAACACGCCGATCTGTAGCGCGGCGGCCATCGAGAGGTGCGCGGCGACGAACGTCCCCGCGAGCGCGGCCCGGACCCGGCCGGCGGCCGCGACCAGCAGCGGGGAGGCGACGAGCAGCGCGAGCCAGCCGTAGGTGGCCGCCGAGAGCAGCGCCGGCCACTCCGGGACGAGCCCGCCGAGCGGGCCGTGGAGGTAGGTGAGCCGGAACACGCGCGCGACCGCCTCGCCGCCGGGCCACATCGACCCTCGGAACTTCTCGACCGCGTTGGCGACGTACACGACGACCGCGAGCGTCAGGAGAAGCGCCGATGCGGGGCCCGCGACGCGGTCGCGGCCGTCGCCGCTGGGCGGGGCCGCGGCATCGGGGGCGCGGCGGCGGACCGCGTCGACCGACCAGCGAGCGCTGAGCGGGCACAGGAGTCCGGCGCCGAGCAGCTGGAGGAGGAGGGTGTCCCCGGCGTTGAGGACGAAGGGGTTCCGCGCCTGAAGCGACGCGAGCAGGAGCAGGGAGGCGACGACCGCGACGCGGGTCCGGTGGCCGACCGCGAGCGCGACAGCGGCGAGCGCGGCGGCGAGGAACAGCAGCGCGACGGCCCACGCCTCGCCGGAGACGGCGTGGAGCGAGAAGCGGGCGCCGAGTGGATACGCGTCGGTGAGCGTCGCCCGCGGGAGGACGCCGGCGTCCGTGTAGAAGGCGACGAGGTTCCGCGACCGGAGCGCGAGGTCGACGAGGAGGACGGCGCCGAGCGCGATCCGGAACGCGGCGAGCGCGCGGGGGTCAATCCCGAGTCGCCGGCGGAGCGCGGCGCGGAGCCGGGACGCGGCGCGGCGTGGGGCGGCGCCGCCGGCGGAATCGGCCGTCGTCACGATGGCTCCGACTCGCCCAGCGGCGGGAATAGGTCTTGCGGCGGCGGAGGGGGAGGCCGGTCGACCCCAGCGGTCGCCGCCGGCTTCCGGACGCTTATGTGGCCGCCGCGGGAGCCTCCGGTATGCGAGTCATCGTTCACGGCGGCGCCGGCGGCGCCCCGGACGACCCGGAGCCCAGGCAGGCGGTCCTCGACGAGGCGGCCGCGCGCGGCGCCGACGCCGCGACGCCGCTCGACGCGGTGGAGTCGGCAGTCGCCGTCCTCGAATCGGACCCCCGGTTCAACGCGGGCGTCGGCGGCGCGGTCCAGTCCGACGGCGTCGTCCGCACCGACGCGGGCGTGATGACCTCGGACCGCGAGATCGGCGCGGCCTGCTCGATGCCGGGCGTCGAACACGCGGCGAGCGTCGCCCGGATCGTCCGTGACGAGACGCCGCACGTCTTCGTCTCGGGTGAACACGCCGTCGAACTCGCGGCGGAGTTCGGCGTCGAGACGGGCGCCGCCCTGCTCACCGACGAGACGCGGGAGCGATACGAGGCGGAGGACCCGCCGCGGGGCGGCCCGCGGGAGCACCTCGACTGGCTCGCGTCGCGGTTCGGGTCGGGCGACGATCGGGCCGGCGAGCGGCCGGACGACGGCGACGGGACGGGGGTCGAGGCGTCGGGCCGCGCCTCCGATCACGACACCGTCGGCGCGGTCGCGACCGACGGGGAGCGCGTCGCGGCGGTCACCTCGACCGGCGGGCGGTCGTTCGCGCTCGCGGGGCGCGTCGGCGACGTGCCGCAGGTCGGCTCCGGCTTCTTTTGTACCGAGGCCGGCGGGGCGAGCGCGACGGGCGCCGGCGAAGACATCGCGCGGGTGACGCTCTCGCGACGAGCGGTCGGCCACCTCGATGACGGCCTCGGGGCGCAGGAGGCGGCGGACCGGGCGATCGCGGAGTTCGAGGAGCTGACCGGGTCGGGGGCGGGCGTCATCGTCCTCGACCCGACCGCGGCGGGCGCAGACGCGGCCGGGAGCGCGTTCAACACCGAGGGGATGCAGACGAGCGTCGCACACGAATAGCCGCCGGCGAGTCCGGCGCGGCGAGGCGGCGTCCCGGCCGGGCGACGGACCCGCGCTATTCGAGGGCGGTCGCGAGCTTTCGGTTGCGGTTCGTCGTGGGAACGTCGGAGTCGATGAGCTGTCCGCAGGCGTCGACGAACCCGGCGTGACCGACCTCGCCGCAGAGGACGTGGGTTTCCGCCTCGGTGTTGACGTAGACGTCGATCACGTCGCGGTCCGAGTGAGAGAGGAAGTCGCGGGTCGTGTTCCAGCCGCCGACCGCGAACAGCCCGAGGAACGCCGCGAACGCGATCTCGGGGCGGGTCTCGACGCGTCCGGTGTACACCAGCCCGATAGCGCCGACGGTGAGGACGAGCGAGAGGACGAGGAAGAACAGTCCGAGGAACGTGTGCCGGTGGAGGCTCGTGTCCCGCTCGAACTCGACGCTTGTGATATCGCGGACCGGGATCGAGACGGGTTCGTCCGCGGACGGCCGACGGTAGGTGAGTTCCCCGTCGGACGCAGAAAACGAGACCGTGTTTTCTCCGTCGATGATATATTCATCGAGGTGTGCTTCGGTCGTGAAATTCATGAGGGGACAGGACGGTGTCGAGACGGTTCTTTCGGTTCGTCTGATATGTAGCTTTCGACACCTATTGGCGGCTTTCAGCGCCTCCGTCGACTGCCCCCGCGACGGTGACTCGAGGGGACCGCCACTGGTAGCACCGGTCGTACCTCGTCGCCCGCGGAGGCGAGGATACAAGCCCGACCGTCGCCTTGCGCCGGTATGGTAACCTTCCTCGCCGGGGGGACGGGCACGCCGAAGCTCCTCGACGGCGCGGCCCGGGTGTTCGATCCGTCCGAGACCGCGGTCGTCGCCAACACCGGCGACGACGTCGAGATCGGCGGTCACCTCGTCTGCCCCGACGTCGACACCGTGCTGTTCGCGGGCGGCGGCGTCCTCGACCGCGAGACGTGGTGGGGGATCGACGGCGACACGACCGCGACCCACGAGGAGCTCTCCCGCCTCGCGAGCGCCGCGGGCGACGCGCTCGACGGCGAGCCGGGGACCCCGCGCTACCTCGACGACGCGACGCAGACCGCTGGCCGCGAGATCGCCCGCTGGCGGCGGTTCTCCGCGGTCGGCGAGTTCATGGAGATCGGCGACCGCGACCGCGCGGTCCACCTCACGCGCACGGGCCTGCTCGACGAGGGGAAGTCGCTCACCGAGGCGGTCCGCGTCCTCGCCGCGGCGTTCGACCTCGACGTCGACCTCCTCCCGATGTCCGACGACGCGGTGGCGACGCTGGTCCACACCGAGGGCGGCGAGACCATCCACTTCCAGGAGTACTGGGTCGCGCGCCGCGCCGAGCCCGCGGTCGCCGACGTGGAGTTCCGGGGGGCGGCCGACGCGGAACCGACCGACGCCGCGCTGGCGGCGCTCGCCGACCCGGTCGTGATCGGCCCCTCGAACCCGGTGACGAGCCTCGGCCCGATGCTGGCGCTCCCCGGGTTCGAGCGCGCGCTCCGCGAGACGCCCGTGGTCGCCGTCTCGCCGTTCGTCGGCGACGAGGTGTTCTCCGGCCCGGCCGCGGAGCTGATGGCGGGCGTCGGCCGCGAGCCCTCGACAGCGGGGGTGGCCGAAGCGTACCCCTTCGCGGACGCGTTCGTCCTCGACGACGACGACCCGACCGACCTCGATCGGCACGTCGAGCGCACCGACACGGAGATCGACGGCGTCGACGACGCCGAGCGCGTCGCCCGGGCCTGCGAACGAGCGCTGACGGCGGTCGCCGGCGGCGCGGCGGACGCGGGGGCGCCGCGGGAGGGGGCGGAGTGACCCGGCGCGCCGACGCGGCCGGAGCGTCCGCGGGCGACGATCCGTTCCTCGTCGCCGCGAGCCTCAGCGGCGCGGCCGACAGCGAGTGGGCCCGCGCTGCGGCCGAGCACGTCGACGCCGCGCTACTCGGCGGGGTCGCGCTCGATCCCGCCAGTCGGGCGGCCGCCCGCGATCTCGTCGCGCGCGGGCGATCGGAGTTCCTCCCGACCGACCCGCTCGGGTTCGTCGCCGACCAGATCGACGCGCTCGCCGAGGTTCCGGTCCGGCCGGGGGTCAACGTCCGGAGCGCGGCGCCGGAGCCGGTCCGGGAGGCCGCGCGGATCTGCGCCGACCGCGGCGCGGTCTGCGAGGTCAACGCCCACTGTCGGCAGCCCGAACTCCGCGCGGTCGGCTGCGGCGAGTCGCTGCTCCGCGATCCGGCCCGGTTGACGCGGTACGTCGCCGCCGCGAGCGGGACGGGCGCGACGACGAGCGTGAAGGTCCGCGCCGAGGTGCCCGGGGTCGACCTCGTCGCCGTCGCGGAGCGCGTCGCGAGCGCGGGCGCGGACTGGCTCCACGTCGACGCGATGGACTCGGAGGCGGTGATCGCGGACCTCGCAGCGGCGGTCGACGCGGCATCCGGGGGCGGAGACCGCCTCGCCGACCTGACAGTCGTCGCCAACAACGGCGTCCGAGGCCGCGAGACGGTCGCCGAATACGCCGCGCACGGGGCCGACGCGGTGAGCGCGGGGCGCCCGACGGAGGACCCGCCGGTCCTCGCGCGCGTCGCGGACGCTGTCGATGAGTGGCGGGCGGGATCGCTGCGGGAGCGCGCCGGCGAAGCGGATCCCGGGCCGGAGGTGCGGCCGTGAGCGGTGACGAGCGCCCGACAGGAGATGCGACGAAACCGGCGGGAGACGTGACGCCGAGCGGGGCGACGGACCCCGTCGACGACGCGACGCTCGCGCTCCTGGTGGAGGTGGCCGGCACGCCGAAGCCCGGGAACGTGGACCGCCGCCGCGACCTCGACGACCTCCGGTTCGAGGCGTTCCTCGGCGGCGCGGTCGGCGCCCGGCCGGGGCTCGAACTGGCTGCCGAGACCGACGGCGGCGTCGCCGAGCGGCCCGCGGTCGGCGCGGCCTTCGAGCGGGCCGTGGAGGGGATGGCCGCACGCGCCGGCACGAACACCCAGTTCGGCTGTCTCCTGCTGCTCGTCCCGCTGGTGCGGGCGGCTGCGGACCCCGACCGCGACCTCTCCCCCGCCGGCGTGGACGCGGTCTGTCGGTCGACGACCGTCGACGACGCGGTCGCGTTCTACCGGGTGTTCGAGGTCGTCGACGTCGCGGTCGACGACCCGCCGGAGGGCGCGGCCGACCTCGACGTGCGCCGCGGGGGCGCCGCCGAGCCCGCGCTCCGCGAGCGCGAGGCGACGCTTCGGGACGTGCTCGCGCTGTCAGCGGACCCGGTCGACGCTGGGGCGGCGGGCGGCTCGGCCGCCTCTGACCGCGTCCCGGACCGCAACGCGGCGGAGTGGGTCGAGGGGTTCCCGCGGACGTTCCGCGCGGCCGAGTGGATCCTGACGGACGAGGGGCCGCTGGCCGACCGGGCGGCGCGGGCGTTCCTCGGGCTGCTCGCCGCGGAGCCGGACACCCTCGTCGCGTCGACTCGGGGGGCGGAGACGGCCCGCGAGGCGAGCGCGCGGGCGAGAGAGATCCTGTATCCGGACGGCAGCGACCCGAGCGACCCCGTCGGAGACGTCTCCGCGGTCGACGCCGAGGCCGTTCACGGCGCCGACCTCGACGCCGCGGAGTCGCTGGCGGCGGCGTTCGTCGCCGAGGGGATCAACCCCGGCACGACCGCCGACCTCACCTGCGCGGCGCTGTTCGTCGCGCTCCGGCGCGGCGCGGAGGTGGCGCCGTGAGCGATGGAGCGCCGGACGGGGGGCCCGTCGGCGTAGCCCCGGACGGGTGGCCGGTGCCGCTCCGGGGCGTCACGGAGTCGGTGGTGACGACGCGCGGGCCGAACGACCGGTGGAACGTCGCTGCGCTCGGAGTTCACGCCCCGGACGAGCCGGACGAGCCGGTCACCGCGCGCACCTACGGCCGCACCCGGACGTGGCGGAACTTCGCCGAGCGCGGGGGCGGCGTGGTCCAGTTCACCGTCGACCCGCGGACGTTCGTCGACGCGGCGCTGACGGTCCGGGAGACGGACGACCCCGTCCTCCCGAGCGCCGACGCGTGGGTCGAGGTGCGCGCGGAGGAGGTCGCGGCCGAGGCCGAGGGCGAGACCACGATCCGGACGTGGGAGCTGTCGCCGGTCGAGTCGGCGGTCGTCGCCGAGCGCGTTCCCACCGTCAACCGGGGGTTCGGCGCGGTCGTCGACGCGACGGTGGCCGCCTCGCGGCTGGACGTGCCGTCGTTCGACACGGCCGAGCTGCTCGACCGGCTCCGCTACTTCGCCGACGTGGTGGAGCGCTGCGGCGGGCCGGCCGAGCGCGAGGCGTTCGATCGCATCGACGAGGCGACCGGGTGGCGCGAGCGCGACGGCGAGTGACGGGGCGGGAGCGACCGAGGCTCGCTTCGGCCGCCGGGAGCGCGCCTCGCGGCCGCTCGCGGCGGAACGAACCCTTTTAGTTCGGGCCGCCGGTACCGCTCGGTATGGCCATCAAACCCAAGTACATCAAACAGCTCGGGAACCTCCTGCTGGAGCAGTATCCCGACTCGTTCAACGCGGACTTCGAGACGAACAAGGAGAGCGTCACGGCGCTGACGACCGTCGAGTCGAAGGGCGTCCGTAACCGGATCGCCGGCTACGTCACCCAGAAGAAGTCGCAGGCGGCGCAGAACGCGTAACCGCTCGGTTCGAATCGTCCGGTTCTGCCGACGGGTCCGACCGTCCGACCGCTTAAGTCCGGAGCCGCGGCCACGCCGCCTCGATGGACGCGCTCGTGCGGCCGACGGTCGACCCGGCGTTCGCGGCCGGGGCGCTCGCCTTCCTCCTCGCCGGGGTCGCGCTCGGGACCGCGAGCGGGCTGGTCCCGGGGCTCCACGCCAACAACTTCGCGCTGCTCTTGGCCGGGTTCGCGCCGTCGGTACCCGCCGATCCGCTGTTCGTCGGGGTCGCGATGCTCGGCGCCGGCGTCGTCCACTCGTTCCTCGACATCGTCCCCGCGCTCGCGCTGGGCGTCCCCGACGCCGCGACCGCAGTCGCCGCGCTTCCCGGTCATCGGTTGGTGATCGCGGGGCGGGGGAGAGAGGCGGTCCGCCTCTCCGCCGTCGGCTCCGGGCTGGCGGTCGCGCTCGCGGTGCCGCTGGCGGTCCCGATCACGTGGC
This sequence comes from Halorubrum sp. GN12_10-3_MGM, assembly GCF_005435235.1. Lineage (NCBI taxonomy): Archaea > Methanobacteriati > Methanobacteriota > Halobacteria > Halobacteriales > Haloferacaceae > Halorubrum > Halorubrum sp. GN12_10-3_MGM. Next base: position 82,179 of record NZ_SGUB01000001.1, on the reverse strand, counting down.
TCATGATCCGGTGGTACCCGACGCTGCGGGCGCACCTCCCGCTGCTGCTCGGCGCCGTCGTCGTCGCGCTCGTCCTGACGGAGTCGTCGCGGCGGGCGGCGGTCGGCGGACTCGTCGCCTTCCTCGCGAGCGCCGCGCTCGGCCTCGCGACGCTCGACGCCGACCCCGCGGCCCCGCTGTCGACCGGCGGCGTCCTCGCGCCGCTCTTCGCCGGGCTGTTCGGCGTTCCGGTCCTCGTCGACGCGCTCGGCGGCGACGGCGTCCCGCCGCAGGCCGACCCGCAGATCGCGATGGACGCGCGCGACCTCGGAACGAGCGCCGGTGCCGGCTCGCTCGCCGGCGCGGTGGTCGGCTACGTGCCGGGCGTGTCGGCAGCCATCGCCGCCGTGGCCGCGATGCCGGCGGTGCCCTCCGAGTCGGTCGACCGCGGGTTCGTGGTGGCGACGAGCGGCGCGAACACCGCGAACACGATCTTTGCGCTGTTCGCGCTGGTCGCGCTCGGGACGCCGCGCACGGGCGTGACCGTGGCGATCGACCGCGCCGGCGTGCCGTTCGCGCTCCCGTTGCTGCTCGTCGCGGCCGCGACCGCGGCGTGTTTCGGGTTCGCGCTGGTCGTGCTCGTCGGCGACCCGTACCTCCGGACGTCGGGAACGCCGACTACACCCGGCTCTCTGTCGGCGTGTTGGGGCTGCTCGCGCTCGTTTCGTACGCGTTCGCCGGGGCGTTCGGCGTCGGCGTCCTGATCGTCGCCGGCGCGCTGGGGCTCGCCCCGCCCCGGGTCGGCGCGCGGCGCGTCCACCTGATGGGCGTGTTGATCGGACCGCTGATCGCCGGGTGAGACGTCGCGGAGACCGCGGCGGGACGCGGCGGATCGCCCGAGCAGCGGCACGGTACCGTCACGCACGGAGGGTTCCGAGGCAAAGAACAACGGTTAAAAGTCGCGGCCGGTAGGTACGTGTATGAGCCAGAGCGACTCTCAAGCCACCCCGCAGTGCGTCTCCTGTGGGATTCAGGTGTCCGGGATGAACGCCGCGCAGTTCTCCTGCCCGGACTGCGGCGCCACCATCTACCGGTGCGCGAAGTGCCGGAAGCAGAGCAACCTCTACGAGTGCCACGACTGCGGCTTCCGGGGGCCCTGAGATGGGCGACGTCGCCGCCAAGATCAAGGTCATGCCGAACAGCCCCGAGGTCGACCTCGACGAGCTACAGGACCGGCTGGAGGAGGTCCTCCCCGAGGGCGCGAAGATCCGCGGCTTCGAGCGCGACGACGTCGCGTTCGGGCTGGTCGCGCTCCTGCCGACCGTCATCGTCCCCGACGGCGCCGGCGGCACCGAGGCCGTCGAGGAGGCGTTCTCGCAGGTCGAGGACGTCGAGTCCGTCAACGTCGAGAACGTCGGTCGCCTGTAAGGCCGGGGCCGCCGTTCGGACGGCACCCGCGGTCCGGTTTTTGCGGTTTCCGTTCCGCTCGGAGAGCCGCCGCTCCGGCGTTCGTGTCGGTCGGCCGATTACCGCCCCGACTCGTAGAACTCCTCGCGGTACACGCGCCCGAAGGCGTTGCGCCGGAGGGTGCTGGCCGCCGCGTCCGGCTCCTCTTGGTACGTCGCCGCGACGACGGTGTCCGCGAAGGGAATCGGGTGCCAGACGACGTTGTCGACGCTGTCGGAGCCGATCCGTACGACCGCGTCCTCGTCGAACTCGCTGTCGGCGAGCCACGCGTCGAACTCGTCGCCCTCGCCGACGTGGACCGCGAGCAGCTCGGCGAACGTCGCGTCGCGGGCGGTTCGGATCACCTCAGGGGTGACGCGCTCGTCGTACTCATCGGCGCCGAACGACATCGCCTTCGTCGCCTCGCGGACGACCACCTGCGCGACCGGACCGACCTCCTCGTACCGTTCGAGCGCCTCGGCGCGCGTCTGGGGGGCGAACGTGCCTCTGGTCTCCATGGACACGATTGACCGGGGGCGGGCAAGGGCGTTCCGCTACGCGTCGGGGTCGGGGTCGGCGGAATCGGACTCCTCATCGGCGTCGTCTGCGGCCGCGTTTCTGGTCATCTCGCGCGCCTCGCGGAGCGCTTCGGCGACCGCTGGGTCGTCGACGGCGTCGGGATCCGGGACGCCGGCCCCGGAAGCGGGGTCGGCGTGGCCGTGGTCGTGAGCGTGGTCTGAGGGAGCCGCGTCCCCGCCCGACCCCATTCCGACGTCCGGGCGGCCTCGGGGGACCGTGTCCTCGAACACCTCGTCGTACTCGGCGTCGTCGGCGTGCGGCGTCACCTCGGCCGCGAGTTCCGCCGGTTCGCGGTCGCTCCAGTCGTCGACGCGTTCGTCGAGCCACGCCTCGTGGTCGCCGCCGTGGAGCATCGCCGTGAACGCGAGGTGATGCGCGAGGTGTTCGCCGTCGCGCTGCGGGGTGTCGCAGACGGGGCACGCGTATCCCATGTCGGTCGAAGATTCGCGGGTGAGCCGTAAAGCCGCGTCGAAGGTGGAGCGCCCCGCGCCGAACGGCGACCGCTCGCGACCTCGCCCCGGGTCGTCGCGCGCGCTGACGCCACTATAACAGCAACTTTATCACTCGCACGGGGCGAAATTCGCATAAGACTACTCCGTTAGGAGGTCCAACAGTGACTGAAGCCAACACACAACCGGAGGTGAACATCGGTCTCGTCGGTCACGTCGACCACGGGAAGACGACGCTCGTACAGGCGTTGTCCGGCTCGTGGACCGACCAGCACAGCGAGGAGATGAAACGCGGCATCTCGATTCGGCTGGGGTACGCGGACGCGACGTTCCGGCGCTGCCCCGGCGTCGACGAGCCCGAGTGTTACACCGTCGACGAGGAGTGCGAGGACGGCTCCGAGAGCGAACCGATCCGAACGGTGTCGTTCGTCGACGCGCCGGGCCACGAGACGCTGATGGCGACGATGCTCTCGGGCGCGTCGATCATGGACGGGGCGGTCCTAGTCGTGAGCGCGACCGAGGACGTCCCGCAGGCCCAGACGGAAGAGCACCTGATGGCGCTCGATCTCATCGGGATCGAGAACATCGTCATCGCGCAGAACAAGGTCGACCTGGTGAGCCGCGACCGCGCCGTCGACAACTACGAGCAGATCCAGGAGTTCGTCGAGGGAACCGTCGCGGAGGACGCGCCGATCGTCCCCGTCTCGGCCCAGCAGGAGGTCAACCTCGACCTACTCATCGACGCGGTCGAGTCCGAGATCCCGACGCCGGACCGCGACCCGGGCGAGAGCGCCCGGATGTACGCCGCCCGCTCGTTCGACATCAACCGCCCCGGCGCGACCGCCGAGGACCTGAAGGGCGGCGTCGTCGGCGGATCGCTCGTCAGCGGCGAGCTGTCGGTCGGCGACGGGCTGGAGATCCGACCGGGGCGCGAGGTGGACGAGGAAGGCCAGACGGAGTGGCGGCCGCTGGAGACGACCGTCCGGTCGCTCCAAGCCGGCAACCGCGACGTCGACACCGCCCACCCGGGCGGCCTCCTCGGCGTCGGCACCGGGCTCGACCCGAGCCTGACGAAGGGCGACGCCCTCGCCGGCCAGGTCGCCGGCGAGCCGGGGACGCTCCCCCCGACCCGCGAGGAGTTCGAGATGACGGTCGACCTGCTCGAGCGCGTCGTCGGCAAGGAGGACGACGAGAGCGGCGAGAGCGACATCGAGGAGATCAGCACCGGCGAGCCCCTGATGCTCACGGTCGGTACCGCGACGACGGTCGGCGCGGTGACGAGCGCGCGCGACGGTGAGTGCGAGGTGAGCCTCAAGCGGCCCGTCTGCGCCGAGGAGGGCGCGCAGATCGCGATCAACCGGCGCGTCGGCGCGCGCTGGCGGCTCATCGGCGTCGGAACGCTCACGTAGCGTGGCCGACGACGCCCCCGCAGACGGTCCCGACGCGACGCCCGCGGACGACGACCGCGCAGAGGGGCTCGGGGGAAGCGGCGTTCCCGTCGTCGCGCTCGACGCGAGCGCGCTGATGGCGCCGGTCGAGGCCGACCTGCGGCTGTTCGAGGAGTTGGATCGGCTCCTCGGCGGCTACGAGACCGTGGTGCCGGCGGCGGTCCTGGCGGAGCTCGACGGGCTTCAGGCCGGGAACGGCGCGGAGGCGACCGCGGCGAGCGTGGGCGCGGACCTCGCGGAGCGGGCGGAGGCGGTGGAGACGGACGAATCGTACGCCGACGACGCGCTCGTCGCCTTGGCCGCGGCCGGCCGGGTCGACGCCGTCGTCACCAACGACGGCCCCCTCGCGAAACGGGTGCTGGCGGCGGACGCACCAGTAATCGGTTTAAGGGGTCGGAACACACTGGCGATAACGGAACCCTAGCGGCCGCGGACAACCAACAACATGTACAAACGAGTTCGACTCAAGGACACGGTCGAGGTCCCGCCGAAGCACTTGGCGGACGTCACCGACGAGCGGGTGAAAGCCCTGCTTCAGGACAAGCTGGAAGGACGGATGGACGAGGACGTCGGCAGCGTCGTGAGCGTCATCGAGGTTCACGACATCGGCGAGGGGGCGGTGTTACACAACCGGCCCGGCGTCTACTACGAGGCGGAGTTCGACGCGCTCACCTACGACCCCGACATGCAGGAGGTCGCCGACGGAACCGTCGTCGAGACGGTCGAGTTCGGCGCCTTCGTCGGGATCGGACCGGTGGACGGGCTGCTCCACGTCTCGCAGATCACCGACGAGTACCTCACGTTCGACGGCGCGAACCAGCAGCTCGCCTCGTCGGACTCCGACAAGACGCTCGGGGTCGACGACGCGGTGCGCGTCCGCGTCGTCACCAAGAGCATCGACGAGCGCAACCCCCGGGACTCGAAGATCGGGCTCACGGCGAAACAGCCCGGCCTCGGGAAGCACGACTGGCTCGAAGGGCAGCGGAAGCACCGCGAACAGACCGGTGAGGAGGCCGACTGATGGCCGAGGACCGCCTGGCGTGCCGGGAGTGTCACCACGTCAACGACCCGGACGCTCAGACCTGCGCGCTCTGCGGGTCGTCGTCGCTGACGGAGGACTGGGCGGGCTACGTCATCATCACCAAGCCCGAGGACAGCGATATCGCCGAGGAGATGAACGTCTCCGAGGCGGGCGCGTACGCGCTCAAGGTGCGGTGACCCAACGCCGCGCCGCCGGACGAAGCCGATGAGCGACCCACTTCTCACCCTCCCCGAATCGCTCCGCGACGCTTTCAAGGAGCCGCTGGGACCGGTGACGACGGACGCCGGCGCGCTCTTGGAGGCCGTCGACGAGGCCCGCGAGCGACGCGGCTCGTCCGCGGGGGGACCGCCGCAGCTGATCGCGGTCGGCGACGTGGTCACCTACCACCTCCGAGAGGCCGGCCGCGTCCCGGACGTGGCGTTGGTCGACGGGAAGACGGAGCGCGAGGCGGTCCGCGAGGAGATCGAGACCGCGCTCGCGGCGACGGAGGAGCGGCGGATCGCGGTCGAAAACCCGGCCGCGGCGCTGTCAGCGGCGCTGCTCGACGCGCTCGCCGAGGCGCTCGCGGCGGACGAGCCGGTGACGATCGAAGTGACCGGCGAGGAGGACCTGGCGGCGCTGCCGGCGATGCTCGCGGCCCCGCTCGGGTCCACCGTCGTCTACGGACAGCCCGGCGAGGGGATGGTCCGCGTCGCGGTCACGCCCGAAGCCCGGCGACGGGCTCGGGAACTGTTCGAGGGGCTCGCCGGCGACACTGCGGCCGGCTACGACGCCCTCGGCGTCGAGCTGAGTGAGAGCGACGATGGTGGCCCGGACGGGAGAGATCCGACGGATCCGGCGTGACGGCCGCCCGAGCGACGCGGCCTCGACCGGCATCACTCGCCGTCGACCGCGACGACGGTCGCCGTGAGGACCCCGAGACCGGCGATCAGTCCGGCCGCCGTCGCTAGCAGGGGCGTCGTCGGAATCGCTCCCATAGAGAGGTACGGCTCGACGCCGTTGCGGCGGAGCGCTTCGAGGGCCTCGACGCCCCAGTGCCCGCTCGCCAGCAGGACCAAGCCGACGCCGACGCCGAGTCCGCCGGTGACGAAGCCGATCCCGGTCAGCGCGTCCTCGAGGGCGAGGAACGTCCAGACCTGGTCGTCGCTCGGTTCGGGACCGCGCGCGAGCCGGCGCTGGAGCGCGACGAGCCCGAGGCCGGCTCCGCCGGCGGCGACCGTCCCCGCCAACACGACTGCCACGACGCCGAGGTGGGCGGCGAGCGGCGGCCCAGAGAAGTTCGCCTCGCGGACGGCCGGGGGGAGGGTCGCGACGAGCGGGCCCGTCAGTGCCCCGAAGAGAGCCAGCGTCCCGCAGATCCGGGCCTTTCGGACGGGTGACAGCGGGACGACGACGTTCGCCGCCCGAGTGAGTTCGTACTGCGACCGGTCGGTAGGGTCGAATCGGGTGTCGTCTGACATCCGCGTGGTAACGGTACGCACGCACCGGAGGGGGGAAACCCTGACGCCGAACAGTGTGTCTCGTCGGCGGTCGGTCCGGAGTTCGGCGGCGACACCCCCGCTTCGAAATCCTTTTACAGCTTTCGAGGGGATATACGCCTAACTGAACCATGGACGTCGATATCATCTCCGAGGAGGAGAACCCGATGCTGCACCGCACGGACATCCGTTTCGAGACGACCCACGAGGAGGCCACGCCCTCCCGACTGTCGGTCCGCGACTCGCTGGCGGCGAAGCTCGACAAGGACTCCGAGGAGGTCGTCGTCCACGAGCTCGACACGAAGTTCGGCATGCGCAAGACGGTCGGCTACGCGAAGGTGTACGACTCCGCGGCCGACGCGCTGGATGTCGAGCAGGACCATATGCTCGAGCGCAACAAGATCGGCGGCGACGAGGCGGACGCCGAGGAAGCGTAACTCCGCCGGATGCGCGTTCTCGGCATCGAGGGTACCGCGTGGTGCGCGAGCGCCGCGCTGTACGACGCCGAGGCCGACTCAGTTCTCATCGAATCAGACCCATATGAGCCGGATAGCGGCGGCATTCACCCGCGCGAGGCCGCCGAACACATGTCGGAGGCGATCCCGGAGGTGGTCGATAGCGTCCTGACCGCCGCCGAGGAGCGACACGGTCCGGACGCGGTCGACGCGGTCGCCTTCTCTCGCGGCCCCGGGCTCGGTCCCTGCCTCCGGATCGTCGGGACCGCGGCGCGGTCGCTCGCCGGGACGCTCGGCGTCCCGCTCATCGGCGTCAACCACATGGTGGCGCACCTCGAGATCGGTCGCCACCGCTCCGGCTTCGACAACCCGGTCTGTCTGAACGCCTCCGGCGCGAACGCGCACCTGCTCGGTTACCACGACGGGCGGTACCGGGTCCTCGGCGAGACGATGGACGCCGGGGTGGGCAACGCGATAGACAAGTTCACGCGCCACGTCGGGTGGAGCCACCCCGGCGGACCGAAGGTGGAGTCGGCGGCCGCCGAGTTCGCGACGGGCGCGGGCGAGGTCGGCAGCGAAGGGGAAGGGGCCGGAGGCGAGGAGGGGTCGGCCGCCGAGACCGACCTCCTCGATCTCCCCTACGTGGTCAAGGGGATGGACTTCTCGTTTTCGGGGATCAGCTCGGCCGCCAACGACGCCGCGGACAGCGGCGTCCCCGTCGAGGAGATCTGCTTTTCGCTCCAGGAGCACGTGTTCGCGATGCTGACGGAGGTCTCGGAGCGCGCGCTGTCGCTGACCGGCGCGGACGAGCTCGTGTTGGGCGGCGGCGTCGCACAGAACGACCGGCTGCGGGAGATGTTGGCGACGATGTGCGAGGCCCGCGGCGCCGACTTCCACGCGCCGGAACCGCGATTCCTCAGGGACAACGCCGGGATGATCGCCGTGTTGGGCGCGAAGATGGCCGCCGCCGGGGACACCGTCCCGATCGCGGAGTCCGCGGTCGACCCGAGCTTCCGGCCGGATCAGGTGCCGGTGACGTGGCGAGACGGGGAGTCGGTCGCGCGCGGACGCGGGGGGGCCGAGTCGCGAAGCGCGGCGCGCGACGCGGAGGCGGACCGCCGCGGCGCGGAGGCGACCGTGACGGTCGAGGGGACGGACGGCGACCGGCGCGTGGTCAAGCGACGGGTGCCGAAGTCGTACCGACACCCCGAACTCGACCGGACGATCAGGCGCGACCGGACCGTCGCGGAGGCCCGGCTGACGAGCGAGGCGCGGCGCGCCGGCGTGTCGACGCCGCTCGTGTACGACGTCGACCTCGCGGAGGCGACGTTGACGCTCCAGCACGTCGGGGAGCGCGACCTCGCGGCCGCCCTCGACGAGGGGACGGCGGAGGCCGTCGGTCGCCACCTCGCGCGGCTCCACGGCGCCGAGATGGTCCACGGCGACCCGACGACGCGGAACGTTCGGGTGTCGAAGCGCGGCGAGCGCACGGAACGCGACGGGCGGTCGAGCCCGCCGCCCGAGACGTACCTCATCGACTTCGGGCTCGGCTACCACACGGGCCACGTCGAGGACCACGCGATGGACCTCCACGTGTTCGAGGGATCGGTCCGAGCGACCGCGACGGAACCCGGCCCGTTGCTAGCGGCGTTCGAGAGCGGGTACGAGGCCGTCGGCGACGAAGCGGTCCTCGACCGACTCCGAGACGTGGCGGACCGCGGCCGCTACCGGTGACGAACCGCCGGCTCGGCCGGGGTCAGAGCCCTGACCGGCGACGGCCGCAGCGCCGTTCCGATCGGCGCGCCGGGTCGCCACGATTTATGGTGTCGGCCGACAGATAGACTCATATGGCAGACAAACCGTCTTCGGGAGAGGTTCTCGGGATCCCGTACAACTTCGAGCGACCGAGCCTCGGTCGGCTGCTCTCGTCGTACTGGCAGCCCGGCAAGGGGATGCTCGTCGAGAAGCCGTTCGGCATCGGCTACACGCTGAACCTCGCCAACTGGCGGTCGTGGATCGTCCTCGCGGTCGCCGGCGGGCTCTACTACCAGCAGCAGCAGTCCGGCGGCGCCGACCTGTCCGGCGGTTCCGACGAGGACGCCGCCGACGACGGCGACGGACCGGTCGAAGTGATCGTCGACGACGACTGACGCCGTGCGCGACGGCGGGTGAGAGACGGCACCGCGATCACCGGTTTTCACCGCTGATTCCGCGTCGGTTTCTTTTAAATATCAGCAGGATGAAGGAGAGGTAATGAAAGTCCAGTTCGAGTGCTCGTGTTCGGAGGAGATCTCCGAGTTCACCCGCGGCGAGACGAGCCGGGGAGTCCACGTCGAATGCGGGAACTGCGGCGCGGTGTACGCCGTGACGATCACCGAGTTGGAGTAGCGGGCGGCGACGCGGACTCGAATCGGAGCCGGACTGTCGTACCGTCGTCGGTCGCGTCGAACCGGACGGTTCCCCCCTGCGTCTCGCACATCCACTTGACGAGCCACAGCCCGATGCTGCTCGCGTGCGAGAGCGGCGTCTCCTCTTCCGCCTGTAAGACCTCACGCTCGTCGGGGGGAATCCCCGGGCCGTTGTCGATGACCTCCAGACAGGTGGTCGTCCCGTTCTCGCGGATCGTCGCCGTCACGCGGCGCGTCGCGCCGTCGTTGTGGGTGACCGCGTTCTCGAACACCTCGCGGATCGGGAACTCGACGGTGTCGTCCGCGCGGATCCACGCCTCAGAGGGGGTCTCGACGGTGAGCGCGGCGCCGTCGGCGTCGACGACGTCGAGCGCCTCGTGGACCGCGGCGACGAGGTCGACGCGGCCGTCCGGTCGCTCGGGCGACGCGTCCTCGATGACGCGGAGCTTCTCGCTTATCTCGACGATGTCGTCGGTCGTCTCCCGGACCGTCTCCAAGCACTCTCGACTCCGCTCGTCGTCGATCCGGTCGGCCAGCAGGTCGGTGTACCCCCGGATCACGTTGAGATCGTTGCGGACGTTGTGCCGAAACACACGACTCAGAACCTGTATCTGCTGGTTAGAGGTTTCGAGGTTTCGGCGCGCGGTCTCCGCCCGTTGGCGGTGGTGCGTGACCGCTCCGTAGAGGAGCCCGCCGGACCCGGCGACGAGCAGCCAGTCCCCGACGAGACGCGTCGGCGTCCACCCGCCCGCGACCCCAATCGTCGACGCGACGGCGAGGTCGACCGCGACCGCGGACGCCGCCGCGATACACAGGTACGCCGCCGTGAGGGCGGTCGCCGACCGCCCGTGGAGTAGGTCCGGAATATATTTCATTTATATCTAGTTTAACTCCAAACGAATTTTCCGTTCACGGAACACCTTGACGGCCGACGGCTTAAGTTTTGACCGCCGGTCAGGGAGGCGACCGGCGGCGGCGCGGTCACCACGAGGCGCAGTCAGGACAGACGAAGGCGTCGTCGTCGCGCCAGCGGCGGTCGACACGCTCGCCGCACCGGTCGCACTCGGCGCCGTCGGCGTGCCACGTCGAGGTGGCGGTCGCGGGAGCGGCGTCGGTCGCGGGAGCGGCGTCGGTCGCCTCGTCGGGGTCGACGCCGTCACCTTCCGCGTCGTCCGGAGCGCTCTCCGCGGACTCGTCGCCGTCGTCGTCCGCGGCGAAGTCGTCGAGCGAGCGGTCCTCGGTCATCTACGCCTCCCGTCGGAGCCGGTCGACGACGTAGTCGCGCTCCAGCTCGCCGAGGAACTCCCCGAGCCGCGGCCCTTGCGTGTCGTCGAAGAAGAGGCGGTAGCCCGCCGCGAAGAACTCGCTCACCTCGATGTCGTGGTCGCGCGCAGTCTCGTACATCGCCCCTTGGATCTCCTCCCCGTCGTGGCCGGCCGCGACGAAGTCGGCGAGGTCGTCGAGCGCGGCCGCGACGTCTCCGTCGAACTCGACCGCGGGGAGGTCGGTCTGGAGCCGGTAGTCGTACTCGTTCCCCGTCCGCTCGGCCCAGTTCCGCGCCTGCTCGACGCGGGCGAGCGCAGCGTCGACGATGTCGGCGTCGGCGTCGTCCGGGATATGGCCCTCGTCGCGGGCGAGGCGCTCGCGGAAGTCGGGGTCGTCGACCATGCCGAGCACCGCCGCGAACGTGTACGGGAGCCGGATCGGCTTCTCCGCCGGCGGGTCGTCGGGCCGGCCGACGACGAACGGGTAGGCGCGCTCGGCGAAGGCGACCAGATCCGGGTCGTCGACCTCGCCGAAGTAGGCGCGCTCGAACCGGTCGAAGCGGTCGACCAGTTGGTCGAGCCGCTCAATGTCGAGGTCGCGGGCCTTCTTCGGGTGGAGCGCGAAGAAGTAGCGCAACACCTCGGGCTCGATCAGCTCCAGGAGCTCTTGGACCGTGACGACGTTGCCCTCGGAGGAGGAGAACGCGTCGCCGTTGAGCGTGAACCACTCGTACACCATCGGCACGGGCGGCTCCTCGCCGAAGACGTTCCGCGCGACGTCGACGCCGGAGGGCCACGACCCCTCCGCGTGGTCCTTACCGAACGGCTCGAAGTCGACGCCGAGGACGCCCCACTGCGCGGGCCACTCCAACCGCCACGGGAGCTTTCCATCGCGGAACGTCGCGGTGCCCTCGTGGCCGCACCCCTCGATCGTGTTGCCGCCGGCGTCCATGTCGGTACAGACGTAGTCGACGGTCTCGGCCTCTGCGTCGATCGCCGTCACCGTCTCCGTGACCTTGCCGCACTCCGCACAGACCGGGTTGAACGGGACGTACTCGTCGTCAACTTTGTCCTGATACGGGGAGAGCACCTCGCGGACGCGCTCGACGTCGGCGAGTACCGTCCGAATCGCCTCGTCGAAGTCGCCGTCGGCGTACAGATCGGTGTTCGAGAGCATCTCGACCGGGACGTTCAGGCGGTCGGCGTCGGCCTTGAGCAGGCCCGCGAAGTGGGCCGCGTACGACTCGGCCTCGCCGAACGGGTCCGGGATCTCGGTGTACGGCTTCCCGAGGTTGCGGCCGAGCGCGCCCGCGTCGACCTCGCCGAGCCCGACGATCTCGCCGTCCGCGTTCGCCAGCTTGCGCGGGACCTTCCGCAGCGGGTCCTTGTCGTCGGAGGTGAACACCTGCCGGACCTCGTGGCCGCGGTCGCGGAGCACCTCGGCGACGAAGTAGCCGCGCATGATCTCGTTGAAGTTCCCGAGGTGCGCGACGCCGGACGGCGAGACACCGCCCTTGATCACGATCGGCTCGTCGGGGTCGCGGGCCTCGACCTCGTCGGCGACGACGTCGGCCCAGAAGGCGTGGAAGGTCTCGGTCGACTCCTCGGCGGCGTCCTCGCCGTCGTCGAGGGCGGACCCCCCGGAGAGGATGTGCGGGGAGTCGTCGGGGGCGGCGGACGCGTCGTCGGAGGCGTCGTCCGCGCTCATCGTGCCTCCGTCCAGCGGCTCGGTTCGCCGGCGCCCGGGGGGACCACGTCCGTTCCGGTGTGATCGCCGCGCAGCACGGCGTCGACGACGGCGCTCGGGTCGGTCCCGTCGAGCACGATCGACCGGAGTTCGGCCCGGTCGATCAGCTTCGCCGCGAGGAGGTCGACGGGGGCGGACGCGCCGGCGTCGCGGCTCATCGGGAGGACGACCTCGACGAGCTCGGCCGGCGACAGCTCCGCGAACTGCGCCGCGTCGGGGTCGGCGTTGGGGTCGGCGTCGTACACCCCGTCGGCGCTCGTCGCGTACACGAGCAGGTCGGCGTCGACGGACTCGGCGAACGCGGCGGCGACCGCGTCGGTCGTCTGCCCCGGCGTGACGCCGCCCATCACCGACACCTCGTCGCGGCGGAGGGCCGCCGCCGCCTCCTCGGTGTCGACCGCGGGCGCGAGGCTCGCGCGCTCGCCGAGGGCGGCGATCAGCAGCCGGGCGTTGAGCCGGGTCGTCCCGATCCCGAGCCGGTCGAGCTCGACCTCGTTGCCCCCGATCTCGCGGGCCGTCTCGATGTACTCGCGGGCGACGCCGCCGCCGCCGACGACGACCCCGACCTCGCAGCCGTCGGTGACCAGCCGTTCGATCGCCTCGGCGTACGCGGCCACGCGCTCGGGGTCGAGGTCGGGCGCGAGCACGCTCCCGCCGACAGAAACGACGATTCTCATTGCCGAGGAGTACCCCTGTCGCAGTCTTAAGGATTGTCAAGCCCGGACGCGGTGGAAGCGGCCCCGAGCCCGATCCGGCCCGACGCGTCGGGCGGGAAACGCCTAAATCGGTCGCGGCCCGCTCTCGGGTATGCGACCGATATCGATCGTCGGCGACGGGGCGGCGACGCTGGCCCGGCGGCTCGCGGACCGACTCGACGGGCGAGTCGCCGTCGTGGAGCGCGACGACGACCCGAACGGCGCCCCCGAGAGCGACTCGACACGGAGCGACCCGGCCGCGGACGGGGGGGTCGTCGGTCCGGCGCAGCGCTCGGGCGCGGACACCGCCGTCGCGTTCGACGCAGACGGGAACTGGCGCGGTCGGGGGAGCGTCGAGGGGTTCGACGACCTGCTCGACGGGCTCGCCCCCGACCACGACTACCTGCTGGCGGTCGGCGAGCCGCGGTTGCGCGTGCCCGCGGTCCTCCTCGGGTCCGACCCGGACCCGGAGCGCGTGCCGGGGACGGTCGTCGTGAGCGCGACCGCCCCCGACAGGGTCGACCTCGGCGACGTCGTCGCCGACCTCGACAGCGCGGAGCCGTGGATCACCCGTGAGACGCTGGTGCGCCGCGCCGAGGCGTCGCCGGACGCGGACCGGGCGGGGGCGATAGCGACGTTCACCGGCCGCGTGCGCGCCCGCGACGGCCCGGACGACGACCGGACGACGCACCTCGCGTTCGAGAAGTACGACGGGGTCGCCGAGGATCGGATGGCCGCCATCGCGGAGGAGCTAGCGGCCCGCGATGGGGTCTTCGACGTGCGGATGCACCACCGCACCGGCGTGATCGAGGCGGGTGAGGACATCGTCTTCGTGGTCGTGCTGGCCGGGCACCGCGGGGAGGCGTTCCGGACGGTCGAAGACGGGATCGACCGGCTGAAAGACGAGGTGCCGATCTTCAAGAAAGAGGCGACGGAGTCGGAGACGTTCTGGGTCCACCGCCGGGACTGACCGGCGCGCGGCGTCGCCGCTTCCGGTTTCGTCGCGGCCGCGATCGGTCCCAAGAGGTCGTCTCGGCGGTCGCGGGGAGGACGCGCGAGCGCGCCGAGACCGAGAATACGCGGCGCTTTTTGTTTCTTTCCGGCCGTCGGACCGGACGGCGGCGAGTTACTCGCGTACCGAGTCAGCGACGGAGAAACGTGTTCAAAACGGGTTGTAAAATTTCTAGCGTGTTCTAGAAGCGTTGTAAAGAGTCCGTCAGACACGTTTTACCCCGGCGAGTTCGGTGAAACGCCCTGAAACCCCCTGAACGTCGCCCAACGGTGATGCCTTTATAACACCCTCCGGGAGCAAGGGTGAGGTGTACTATGAGCGCGACTGCGAACCCCTCCACGAACGCGAGCGCGAACGACGACCGCAGCAAGGAAGAGCGGCTGAAGCAGTACCTGCTCGACCGCGCCCAAGACGGCGAGATGTACTTCAAGGGGAAGTTCATCTCCGACGACGTCGACCTCTCGCCGAAGGAGATCGGCGCCCTGATGGTGAAGCTCCGCGACTCGGCGACGGAGCTCACCGTCGAGAAGTGGTCGTACACGGGCGCGACGACCTGGCGCGTCGAACCCGCCTGAGGGACGCGCTCCGCCGACCGACGAACGCAGTACCGCTCCGAGGCGCACTCGGTTCACGAACCGGTCCCCGTCCCGCGCTTTTCTGACCGCGAGCGCGTCCGCGTCGAGTTCCGCCAGCCCACGCGCCGCGCCGTGTCTGCGGTACCCGTGCCCGCCGACGCGGGGTTTATACTCGCCGACCAGCTACGACCCCACGATGCCAGAACACGAGGACGCGGCGACGGCCGGCGACGGCGCGCCGCGTCCGGAGCCGCTCCGGACGTTCTTTCGGATCGACGAGGTCCGCCGCGAGGACGGTCGCGTGCGATACCGCGGCGAGTCGTACGTCCCGGAGCGGACGCTGTTGCGCAAGCTGACCCCCCACTTTCGAGAGGCGGGGTACGAGGTCGACGTGGAGGTCGTCGACGGCGGCCACGTCGTCGTCGCGACGCCGTTCGACCGCGGCCGGGACGGGATCCCGTGGGTGAACGTCGCCATGTTCGCGGCCACGCTGCTGTCGACGCTGTTCGTCGGCGCGTACGGCTGGTACTACGTGCCGCTCGCGGAGATCCAGTCGAACCCCCTGACGCTGCTCCGGGCGTGGCCGTTCACGGCCGCCGTTCTCGGGGTGTTGATGACCCACGAACTCGGCCACTACGCCGCCGGTCGCTACCACGGCGTCCCCGTCTCGTTGCCGTACGTTATCCCCTTCATCTTCCCGTTCGGCACGCTCGGCGCGGTGATCCGCATCCGCGGCCGGATGCCGTCGCGGAAGGTCCTCTTTGATATCGGCGCGGCGGGACCGATCGCGGGGCTGTTCGCGACCGTCGTCGTGACCGCGATCGGCCTCTCGCTCGACCCGATCCAGGTGCCGGCGGAGCTCGCGAACTCGTCGGGCGCGGTGATCCGGTTCAACAACCCGCCACTCTTGGACTTCATCGCCGGCGCCCTCGGCCAGCCGACGAGCTACGGCGACCCGCGGCTCACCGCCCACCCCGTGGTGATCGGCGGGTGGGTCGGGATGTTCTTCACCGTCCTGAACCTCCTCCCGGTCGGCCAACTCGACGGCGGCCACATGGTCCGGGCGATGCTCGGGCCGCGACAGGAGACGGTGGCGGCGCTCGTCCCCGGCGCGCTGTTCGCCATCGCCGCCTACCTCTACTTCTGGCGGGGGCTCGGCCTGAACGAGTCGGTGGGTCTGTGGGCGTTCTGGGGCGTGTTCGCGACGGTCATCGCGTTCAACGGACCCGCGAATCCGGCCGACGAGGACGGACTGGGGCTGCCGCGGATCGCGGTCGGGGCCGTCACGTTCGCCGTCGGCGCGCTCTGTTTCCTCCTCGTCCCGATTCAAGTCATCGGCGCGTGACACCGCGATGCCCTCGATAGCACGGCTGCCGTCGCTGGTTCGGTCGCGCGTCGAGCGGCTCGGCTTTCGAACCCTGTACCGGCTCGCCGACCTGACGTACGCGCTCGGCGTCGCGACGCCGAAGCGGACCGTCGCCGGCACGTACTGGAGCTACGAGCCGACGAACCCCCACGGCGACGACCCCGGACTGGCCGCGCTCGACCGTCTCCCGGAGGACGCGGTGATCCTCGACGTGGGCGCGCACGTCGGCGAACACGCGATCCCGCTGACCCGCGGGACCGACCGTCGCGTAGTGGCGTTCGAGCCGAACGGCGAGAGCGCGGACCGGCTGGCGCGGAACGCCGAGCGGAACGGGCTCGGCGATCGGCTCGACCTCAGGCGGGCGGGCGCGGGCGACGCGAACGCGACGCTTACCTTCTATCGGTCGACGTTCTCGAAGTGCTCGGCGTTCGACCGCGATCTGGCGACGAGGTGGGGCGCGAGCGTCGCCGGGACGGAGTCGGTCCCGGTCCGACAGCTCGACGAACTCGTCGAGGGCGTCGGCGACGAGAGAGCCGACGGGGGCGGGACAGTCCCGCCGCCGGACGCCGTGAAGGTCGACGTCGAGGGCCGCGAGGGGGCGGTCCTCCGGGGCGCGGCGGAGACGCTCGCGACGTACCGTCCGCTGCTCGTCGTGGAGGTCCACGAGTCGGGGTCAGCGGAGGGAGTTGCGGCGGACGAGGGGACGATGAGCCCGGACTCCGCCGCCCTCCGCGAGTGGCTAACGGCGCGGGAGTACGCGGTCGAGGAAGCGGAAGACGTGTGGATCTGTCGGGCGACAGGAGAGTCGATAAAAGGCCGCTGAGTCGGTCGCCGCGCCGCCGGTCCGGTCGCTGTGCCGTTGAGTGGCGCCCCGTCGCCGAGTCAGTCGTCGCGCCGCTGTTTCATCCCCTGGCGGGTGAACTGCGGCGTGGTGCGGAGTCCCCGCTTCTTCCGGAACGACCGGTACAAGGCGATCGCGAGCGGCGAGGCCAGCGCGAGGACGACGAGCGCGAGCCGCCAGTTGTTCGCGAACGAGTAGAGGATCGTCGCCGAGAGGACGCCGACGGCGAGTAGCACCGAGTAGGCGATCCGCATCGCCAGCTTCTCTAAGACCTTCGTGTCGTCCTCTAAGACGACGTTGACCGTCAGGTCGTCGCGGTTGGCGCGGTCGAGGAACTCGTCGGCCTTCGGCGGGACCGTGAACAGCGCCTCGGTGGTCTGTTGCACCTGCCGGCCGGCGTCTTCGGCGAGGTCACGGGCGGTCTGCTCGTAGTACCCCTCCTCGCGGAGGTAGTCGGTCGCCGTCGAGATGAAGTCGAACTCGGGGTCTAAGGTGACACAGACCCCCTCGACGACGGTGGCGACCCGGAGGACCAAGGCGAGGTTCGGCGGGAGCCGGAGCGGGAACTCGTAGATGGACGACTCCACCTGCTCGATGATCTGGTTCACCTGGTACTGCTCGACGTCCTCGCCCCGGACGTCGGCGATGGCGAGCTCCATCACGTTCCCCATCACCTCGCGGTCGGCCTCCGGCGAGAGGGTCCCCATCGAGATGAGCGTGTCGAGGATGGCGTCGATATCCTGCCGCGCGACCGCGACGTAGAACTCGACGATCTTCTCCTGGACGAACGGGTCCACCCGCCCCGCCATGCCGAAGTCGTAGAAGATCACGGACCCGTCGTCCGCGACCGCGAGGTTCCCCGGGTGGGGGTCGGCGTGGAACACGCCGTCGTCGATGATCATCTGGAGGTACACTTCCTGGAGGATCTCCGCGATCGCCGTCCGGTCGTGACCAGCCTCGTCGAGCGCGTCGATGTCGCTGATCTTCGTGCCCGGGACGTACTCCATGGTGAGCACCCGCGGCCCCGACACCGACTCGTACGTCTCCGGGATCCGGATCCGATCGTTGTCCGCGAAGTTGCCGCGGATCTCCTCGAGCATCGTCCGCTCGCGGGCGTAGTCCATCTCCTCGCGGATCGTCTTGGCGAACTCGTCGGCGAGGTTCTCCAGGGAGAACGACCGGCCGGCGCCGGTGAACCGCTTGACCAGCGGGATCGACCAGCGGATCGTGCGGAGGTCGGCCTCGACGAGCGACTCGATGCCGGGCCGACGCACCTTCACCGCGACCTCGTCGCCCTCGTAGGTGGCGGTGTACACCTGTCCGAGGCTCGCGCCGCTTATCGGGTCGCGGTCGAAGTCGTCGAACGTCTCGTCGACCGGCCCGAACTCGTCTTCGAGGACGACCCGCGACTCCTCCCACGGCGCGGGGGGAACGTCGTCTTGGAGTCCCTCCAAGACCTCGATGTACGCCGGGGGAAGGATGTCGGGACGCGTCGAGAGGATCTGTCCGAGTTTGATGAACGTCGGCCCGAGCGTGAGCAGGATGTCGAGCAGCACCGCGGCGCGCTCGCGCTGGGTCTCGGCGTCGACCTCTCGGCTCCCGCCGAACAGGAAGTAGCGGCGGCGGTCACGCCAGTAGGCGACGATAAGCGGCGAGAACTGCCGCAGGACGACGACGAACCGCCAGTAGGCGCGAAGGTTGACCAGCGTGACCACCCGTCAGGCGTCGCCCTCGCCGTCCGCGTCGTCGACGGGGATGGTCCGGGAGACGTCACGCTCTCGCTTGGGGAGGGAGATTTCGAGGACGCCGCGGTCGATCTCGGCGTCGGCGCCCGCGCCGTCGGCGTCGTTCGGGAGGGGGAGTTCCGCGTCGAGGAACAGCGGGCGGTCCTCCCGGACGTACTCGAACCCGTCGGGGACGGCCTTCTCGCGGCGACCCTCGATGTCGATACGACCGTCCTCGACGAGCACCTCGGTCGTCGCTGCGGTCGCGCCCGGGAGGTCGACGACGAGGACGTACCCGTCGTCGGACTCGAGTAGGTCCGCAAACACCGCGTCCGGGAGGTCCCGGAGCGCGTCGCGTAGCGCTGACATAGGGGTCGGTAGGATCGCCGCGGCGAAAAACCTGTGGAAAAGGCGGATCGGGGCGGGAGATCCACCGCGGGTGACGCGGAGCGAGTGCCGCTGGTGGCGCGGAGCGAGTGGGGCTCCCGGGGAGGCGGCTCAGTCGCGGTCGCCGATGTCGAGGTCGAACTTCCCGAGGTCGTCCCCCTGCGACTCGCCGGGGAGGATGTCGCCGAGGCCCGCGCCGAACGCCGCCGCGGCCCAGACGACCGCGACCCGGCTGACCCGTTCGAGCGCGGTGGGGTCGCCCTCGTGGAGGCGCCCCCAGAACAGCAGCATGGCCGCCGACGTGGCGAGCGAGACGAGGAGGACCCCGGCGTAGCGGCGCGGGATGACGCCGAGGATCGGGTGGTGGATCGCGATCTGCCGGAAGTCGGCGTAGTAGAGGAGCCCGGCGGTCGCGACGAAGACGAAGCCGACGTGGCCGATCAGGAGGACCGGGACGCCCGCGACGGTCGTCGCCGCGAACCAGGCCGCGATCTCGAAGACGCCGCCCTCGACGAGCAGCGGGAGCGCGAACAGCACCGCCCCGACGAACGACTCGGCGAGGTCTCTGGAGGTGTACTTCGTGATCCGCTCCGCGAGCGCGCCGCTCCCGGGCATCCGCTCGACGAGCGAGATCGTCTGTCGAACCTCCTCGCGCTCGTGGCCCTCGTCGACCGTGTCGCGCAGGGCGTCGAGCTTCGCGAGCAGGTCGTCGATGTCGGGGTCGCCCGGGGGCGGTTCGGCCGGAGGCTGTTCGGCGCCCGCCGGCGCTCCGGACCCGTCGGCACGACCGGTATCGCCGTCGTCGCTGTCGACCATGTGCCCACGGGACGCGCGACCGACCTAAATCTCGCGGCGGTCGGCGGGTCCCCGCGGTCGCGAGCCGACGACCGGCGAGACGGGCGGCCTACAATCGACCGAGGAACGCGGAGAGCGCGTCGTTGAACGCGGTCGGCGCTTCGAGCATCGCGAGGTGCGCGGCGTCGGGGACCTCCGCGAGCTCTCCGGCCGGGATCCCGTCCGCGAGGTACTCATGGTACGCGGGCGGCGTGAGCTCGTCGTGCGCGCCGACGAGCGCGAGCGCCGGGACGCCGATCTCGTCGAGTCGCTCCCGGACGTCGAACCGGTGGCAGGTGAGGAAGTCGCGTTCGGTGACCGCTCGCCCGCACTCGCGCATGGCCGCCTCGGAGAGCTCGACGTACTCGGGCGGCGCGTCGTGGAAGAGGCGGTCCGGCTCGTGGAGCAGCGAGACGGCCCGCTCGAAATCGTCGGCGAGCGCGCCGCGGAGGGGCTCGGCCACCGCGAGCTTCGCGCCCGTGCCCGCGAGGACGAGACCGTCGAGCGCGAGGTCGCGCTCTAAGGCGACCCGCAGCGCGACCGCGCCGCCGAGGGAGTTGCCGCAGAGGACTGTCGCCCCCGTCTCCTCCGCGACGGCGATCACGTCGTCCGCGTACGCGTTGAGCGTCTCGGGGCCGGCGGGTGTCGCGACGTCGTCGCTGTCGCCGTGCCCGGAGAGGTCGACGGCGACGCTCGAAACCCGGTCGGCCAGCCTGGCCTGCGACTTCCAGATGTCTTTCGTGCCGCCGCTGCCGTGAACGAAGCAGACCGTCGGCCCGTCGCCGCCGCGGTCGAAGCGGCGGTACGCCGTCGCGCGACCGTCGTGGGTGACCCGTTCCATGTCCGGGCGGTTCGGCGCCGAGCGGTATAAGCGCCCGAGGGAGCCGACGCGCGCTCGGCGACTCGATCGGCGCCGCGGGTCCGACCGCACGACGGCGGACGGTCGGCGGTGGAATCGCTCGAACCGCTACACTACCGTTAGTACAAAGAGGCACTCACGTCATGCGATTTTGAGCGTCAAGTTTAAATACTTACGCGACTAACTCGTAGTTAGGATGAATCACATACAGACCCGATCGACCGGCGACGGCGCGCTGCTGCGCCGGTACGAGTACGACGACGGCTGGACCGTCGCCGCCGACCTCGACGTCGACGACGAGGCCGTCACCGTCGACACCGTCGGCGAGACGGCGATCGTCGTCGTAGAGGGACCGGACGGGCCGGTCGAATCGGAGT
This sequence comes from Halorubrum sp. GN12_10-3_MGM, assembly GCF_005435235.1. NCBI lineage: Archaea > Methanobacteriati > Methanobacteriota > Halobacteria > Halobacteriales > Haloferacaceae > Halorubrum > Halorubrum sp. GN12_10-3_MGM. Next base: position 61,213 of record NZ_SGUB01000001.1, on the reverse strand, counting down.
TCGAGCTGCCCGGGACGGCCGCCGACGTGGCGGTGAACAACGGCGTGCTCACCGTGGAGGGCGACCGATGAAGCTCACTGTCAAGCCGCTGAAACAGAAGGACGCCGGCCGTCGCCTGGCGGCAATCGACCGTGTCGCGGCCGACGAGCTCGGGCTCTCCGGCGGGGACATCGTCCGCGTCGAGAGCGCCGACGGGGCGGCGATCGCCCGCGTCTGGCCCGGCTACCCCGAGGACGACGGGACGGGCGTGATCCGCATCGACGGGCGCCTCCGCCAGGAGGCCGACGTGGGGATCGACGACCGCGTCACCGTCGAGGACGTCGACGTCTCGCGGGCGGACGCGGTGACGATCGCCTTCCCCAGCCAGCTGCGGGTGCGGGGGCAGATCGCCCCGTTCATCCGGGACAAGCTCTCCGGTCAGCCGGTGACCGAGGGGCAGACGATCCGGACCTCGCTCGGCTTCGGGCTGATGGGCGGCCAGTCGCAGGCGGTCCCGATGAAGATCGCCGAGACGAGCCCCGGCGGCACGGTCGTCATCACCGACGAGACGGAGATCAGCATCTCCGAGATCTCCGCCGAGGAGATCGCCGACCGCGGCGAGGCCGCGGGCGGCACCGGCGAGGGGCCGGACGTGACCTACGAGGACATCGGCGGGCTCGACGACGAGCTCGAACAGGTCCGCGAGATGATCGAGCTCCCGATGCGGCACCCGGAGCTGTTCAAGCGCCTCGGCATCGACCCGCCGAAGGGCGTCCTGCTCCACGGCCCGCCGGGCACGGGGAAGACGCTGATCGCGAAGGCGGTCGCCAACGAGATCGACGCGAACTTCCACACGATCTCCGGCCCGGAGATCATGTCGAAGTACTACGGCGAGAGCGAGGAGCAGCTCCGCGAAGTGTTCGAGGAGGCGTCCGAGGAGTCGCCGTCGATCATCTTCATGGACGAGCTCGACTCCATCGCGCCCAAGCGCGAGGAGGCGGGCGGCGACGTGGAGCGCCGCGTCGTGGCGCAGCTGCTCTCGCTGATGGACGGGCTCGAAGAGCGCGGCGAGGTCGTCGTCATCGGGGCGACGAACCGCGTCGACGCCATCGATCAGGCGCTCCGACGGGGCGGCCGCTTCGACCGCGAGATCGAGGTGGGCGTCCCCGACCGGGACGGTCGCAAGGAGATCCTTCAGGTCCACACGCGGAACATGCCGCTGACCGACGGGATCGACCTCGACGAGTACGCCGAGAACACGCACGGCTTCGTCGGGGCCGACCTCGAATCGCTGGCGAAGGAGTCCGCGATGCACGCGCTGCGGCGCATCCGCCCGGAGATCGACCTCGAATCGGACGAGATCGACGCCGACGTGCTGAACAGCATCCAGGTGACCGAGTCGGACTTCAAGGAGGCGATCAAGGGGATCGAACCCTCCGCGCTGCGGGAGGTGTTCGTGGAGGTCCCCGACACCACCTGGGACGACGTCGGCGGCCTCGGCGACACGAAAGAGCGGCTCCGCGAGACGATCCAGTGGCCGCTCGAGTACCCCGAGGTGTTCGACGAGCTCGACATGCAGGCCGCGAAGGGCGTCCTGATGTACGGCCCGCCGGGCACGGGGAAGACCCTGCTCGCGAAGGCCGTCGCCAACGAGAGCGAGTCCAACTTCATCTCGATCAAGGGGCCCGAGCTGCTGAACAAGTACGTGGGCGAGTCCGAGAAGGGCGTCCGCGAGGTGTTCAGCAAGGCCCGCGAGAACGCGCCGACGATCGTGTTCTTCGACGAGATCGACTCGATCGCCACCGAGCGCGGGAAGAACTCCGGCGACTCCGGCGTGGGCGAGCGCGTCGTCTCCCAGCTGCTGACGGAGCTCGACGGCCTCGAGTCGCTGGAGGACGTCGTCGTCGTCGCGACGACGAACCGCCCCGACCTCATCGACTCGGCGCTGCTCCGCCCTGGTCGCTTAGACCGGCACGTCCACGTGCCAGTCCCCGAAGAGGCGGCGCGCCGCCGGATCTTCGAGGTCCACACGCGGGATAAGCCGCTGGCGGACGACGTCGACCTCGACGCCCTCGCCCGCAAGACCGAGGGGTACGTGGGGGCCGACATCGAGGCGGTCGCCCGCGAGGCGTCGATGAACGCCTCTCGGGAGTTCATCGGCAGCGTCACGCGCGAGGAGGTCGGCGAGTCCGTCGGCAACGTCCGCGTGACGATGGAGCACTTCGAGGACGCGCTGAGCGAGGTGAACCCGAGCGTCACCCCCGAGACGCGCGAGCGCTACGAGGAGATAGAAAAGCAGTTCAAGCGGTCGGAGGTCGACCGCACCGAGGCCGAACCGGGCGCGGCGTTCCAGTAAGCCGGGCGCTTCGACCCGAACCGGCGGCCGGCCCGCGGCGGTTTTTAGACAAGTCCCAGCGTCGACAGCAGGTAGAACGCCGCGACGACGACGATGCCGATCGTGACGAGCCGCCACGCGAGCTTCAATACGAACTTGCCGACGACGATGACGAGCGCGACGGCGACGAGGGCGACCAGGAGCTGCCCGACCTGACTGCCGAGCAGCGCGGCCTGTGCCGGCGCGGCGAGCCCCGCGAGCGCGAGCGACGTTGCGGTCATGTCCCGGACCACGGCGACGCCGGGCATAAGCTTGTGGGAGGAGCCGGAAGTCGTTTGCTAGTTCTGATAGGTCTTCAGGCATTCCGGTGATGGGGCCGAGCGTGGATCCGCCCGACATCGGCCGACACGGCGGTATCGGGCGCCGGCTGGGCCGGCGGTTGCCGCCTCGATCGACCCCCCTTCTGTTCCCGTGGGAGACCGCTCACATCGTGTGGTTTTTTCGATCGACGACCAGTTTCACTCCGGTCTACCTATGCTTATGTGTCCAGAGCCCATTCCTTACCGACGTACCGGATTCAGCGTCAGGCGCACCGGAGAGACGTTACATACCGAATCGGACATGTAGAAGCCGGGCGGGGCCGAACATCCGAACGTACAAGGGCCCGCCTCGCCAGTACACTAACACTACAGATGATCCATATTCCACGCAAAGCCAGCGGGGTGGCCGCCGAATGAGCAGCGACGGCGTCTCCGCCGACGGAGTCGAACTGCCGATCAAACGAACCACGGGCGAGACGATGGAGGAGCGCCTCACGGGCAACGCCTACCAGAACATCCTGCCCGCGCGCTACCTCCGGAAGAACGCGGACGGCGAACCGATCGAAGACCAGGAGGAACTCTTTGACCGCGTCGCGCGAAACGTCGCGCTCGCGGAGGCCGTCTTCGAGGCTGAAAACCAGGGCGTCGAGGTCACCGTCACGCCCGACCAGCTGAAGCCCGACCACCCGCGGCGCGACGAGCTCGCCGAGGACGTGTTCGGCGCGGGCACGACGGCCGACGACGACGCGGAGGCGACGCTCACGGCCCACAACGTCAACAAGTTCGCGTACGAGACGGTCGTTCCCGAGCTCCCCGACGGGGTGCGCGACCACGTCGAGGCGACCGCCGAGACGTTCCGACAGGGGATGGAGTCGCTTTCCTTCATGCCGAACTCCCCGACGCTGATGAACGCCGGCGACGAGCTCCAGCAGCTCTCCGCCTGCTTCGTCGACTCGCCGGGCGACGACATCACCGACATCCACCAGACCGCCAAGGAGGCGGCCGAGGTGTTCCAGTCCGGCGGCGGCATGGGGTACGCGTTCTGGAAGCTCCGGCCGTACGGCGACTCCGTCGGCTCCACCGGCGGCATCGCCTCCGGGCCGATCACGTTCATGCGGACGTTCGACCAGATGTGCGAGACGATCGCGCAGGGCGGCGCGCGCCGCGGCGCCCAGATGGGCGTCATGCGCATCTCGCACCCGGACGTGATCCAGTTCATCCACGCGAAGAACAAGGACGTCTCGCTGGCCCACTCGCTGCGGCTCAACGACCCCGACGACTTCACGCACAACTCCTTCGCGGACGCGCTGGAGGAGGCCCGCGAGCTCATCGACGAGGACGGCAAGGTGCCCGAGCACCTCCGGAACGCGGTCGAGGGACACCTCTCGAACTTCAACATCAGCGTCGGCGTCACCGACGACTTCATGGAGGCGCTGGCGAACGACGAGGAGTTCACCTTCACCAACCCCCGCACCGAGGAGCCCCACGTCGCCACCCCGGAGACGAAGGAGCTCTACGACATGTTCGGGCTCGGCGAGCACGTCGAGGTCGGCGAGGAGCTCTCCGTCCCGGCGGCGGAGATCTGGGATCACATGATCCAGGGCGCCCACGAGAACGGGGAGCCGGGCGTCGTCTACCTCGAACGGATCAACAAGGAGCACTCCTTCGACGTGGAGGAGCACCCGGAGCACCAGATTCTCGCGACGAACCCCTGCGGCGAGCAGCCGTTAGAGGAGTACGAGGCCTGTAACCTCGGCCACATCAACCTCTCGACGCTCGCGGACCTCGACGCGCCCGACTGGCGCGTCTGGTCGGACGAGCACGCTGACGAGTACGACTCCGAGGCGGCCGCGGTCGAGGCGTTCCTCGAAGAGGCGATCGACTTCGAGGAGTTCGAAGAGCGGATCGCGTACGGCACCCGCTTCCTCGAGAACGTCGTCACGATGTCCGACTTCCCGGTCGACGAGATCGAGGAGAAGGTCCGCGACATGCGGAAGATCGGGCTCGGAATCATGGGGCTCGCGCAGCTGTACGTCCAGCTCGGCGTCCGCTACGGCTCCGAGTCGGGCAACGAGATCGCCCGGCAGCTGATGACCCACATCAACCACGAGTCGAAGCTTGCCTCCCACGATCTCGCCGAGGAACGCGGGACGTTCAACGACTGGGCGGACTCGAAGTACGCGAACCCGACCGAGCACCGCGACTGGTTCGAGCACTTCACCGGGCTCGACGCCGACGAGTGGGCGGACGGCTTCCCGATCCGGAACCACAACACGACGACGATCGCCCCCACGGGCACGACGTCGATGATCGGCAACACGACCGGCGGCTGCGAGCCGATCTACAACGTCGCCTACTACAAGAACGTCTCCGACGACGTCCAGGGCGACGAGATGCTCGTCGAGTTCGACGACTACTTCCTGCGCACGCTGGAGGCCAACGACGTCGACGTCGAGGCCGTCAAGCGCGAGGCGCAGGCGCAGATGGCCGAAAACGCGTTCGACGGCGTCGAGGGGCTCGACACCGTCCCGGACGCCATCGGCGAGCTGTTCGTCGTCACCGGCGACCTCTCGGCGAAGGACCACGCCGGCGTCCAGGTCGCCTGTCAGAAGGGCGTCGACTCCGCCATCTCGAAGACCGTGAACGCGCCCAACGACTCGACGCTGGGCGACGCCAAGGAGGTCTTCGAGTACATCTACGAGAACGGCGGGAAGGGCGTCACCTACTACCGCGACGGCACCCGCTCGAAGCAGGTGCTCACGACGCGGGCGCAGAACACGGAGTTCGCCGACGAGAGCGAGGCCGCGGAGACCATCGTCGAGCAGATCAACGAGGTCTTCGGCGGCGTCGAGGCGTTCCTCGACAACGAGGACGTCCGCGCGGCGATCGACGCGGAGGTCGCGGACCTGCTCGAAGCGACCGAGCAGCCCCGGATCGACTACAGCGAGCGCAGCCCGCGCCCCGACTCGCTGTCGGGCGTCACCCAGCGGGTCGAGACGGGCTACGGCAAGCTGTACGTCACCATCAACGAGGACGAGAACGGTCGACCGTTCGAGCTGTTCGCGAACATCGGCCACTCCGGCGGCTACACCAACTCCTTCACCGAGGCGCTCGCGAAGGTCATCTCGACGGCGCTGCGCTCCGGCGTCGACCCCGAGGAGATCGTCGACGAGCTCCAGGGCACCCGGAGCCCGAAGGTCGCCTGGGACAAGGGCGAGCAGATCCAGTCGATCCCGGACGCCATCGGCACCGCGCTGCGGCGCTACCTCGACGACGACGTCGACAAGGGGATCCCTCAACAGCAGAGCCTCGACGACGTCGGGGAGGCCGCGTCGAGCGCGAGTCCGCCGAGCCAGACCGACGGCGGCGCGGTCGACGCCGGCGCGGCGACCGGCGCCCCGAGCGGGACCGCTCCGACGGGCGAGGACGACGCGGCCGGCGCCGACGACTCGACCCAGCAGCTCATCGCGGCGGGCGAGTCGCCCGAGTGTCCCGAGTGCGGCGGGATGAACCTCTACTACTCCGAGGGCTGTAAGACGTGCGAGTCGTGCGGCTGGTCGGAGTGTTAGCCGGGCGGCGCGAACGTCGGTAGCGGGCGGTCGACGGCGCGGTTTTCTGCGGGTCGTTGACGCTCCCGCGCGCGTTCACTACCGGTCGATAGACGAGCGTGACGCTGTTCGGGTCAGGTGAAGCGGTCGGGACCGAAAAGAGATTACCGTCGGCTCAGTCGTCTTCGAGCGCCTGCGCGATGCGCTGGAGCTGGCGGGTGGCGTCGCGGACCTCGTCGCGGAGCTGGCGCACCTCGCGGACGAGCTCCTCGTTGCCGCCGTCGTCGCCGCGGGCGCCCTGTTCTGCGCCCGCGCCTGGACCGCCGCCCATGCCGGGCGGGCCGCCCGCGCCGCCGGGGCCGCCGCCGCCCATCATGCCGGACATCATCTGCGCGAAGGGGTTGCCGCCGCCGCCACCGCCCATCCCCGGCGGGCCGCCGCCGCCGCCCATCATCTCCTCCGGGTCGGGCCGGTCGCCCTCCTCGCGCTCCTGCTCGCGTCGCTCCCGGATCTCCTCGACGCGCTCGCGGAACGACTTCTCCTCGCCGTCGTCGCCGTCGCTCTGTTCGCCGCCCTCGCCGTTCTCGGGGTCGGTGGCGTCGTCGTCTGCCATGCGCCACGGTTCGGCGGCGCCGCCGAAAAGGGTTGTCGTGGCGCCCGCGACGGTGTGTTTATAAATAGCCGGCGGGCGGCGGTGTCGGACCGGCGCTCCGCTGGCGGCCCCGAGCCGGCGTCAGGTCCGAATCAGCCGGTGGCAGTTCGGGCACTCCGCCGAGTCCGTGTCCCGGCCGGCCGCAGGCACGCGGTCGCCGCAGTTCGGACACCGGATCCGGGTGCGAGCGTACTCCGTTCTCGACCGGGTCGGGGTTCGGTCGGTGTCGTCGGCCATATGAGTGAGACATTCACTAGCATACAAATGACTTATCGACATATTCCTAAAACACGATTTAGGTCGCCGAGCGCGCAGCCGGAGTCGCGCTCCGCCGTCACTCGTGACCGGAGACGCGGACCGGCTCGTACGGCTCTTCGAGCCACTCCACGTCGGAATCGGAGAGGTTGACGTCGAGCGCCTCGACCGCGTCTTCGAGGTGTTCGACGCTCGTCGTGCCGACGATGGGCGTGTCGACCCACTCCTTGTGGAACAGCCACGCGAGTGCGATCTGCGCCATCTTCACGCCCTCCTCCGCGGCGAGTTCCTCGACTCGCTCGTTGACCGCCCGCCCGCCGCCCTCGCGGTAGGGGTGCGCGTAGAGGTGCTCCTCGGTCTCGCCGCGGAGGGTGGCGTCGACCTCCTCGTGCGGGCGCGTCAGGTAGCCGCGCGCGAGGGGGCTCCACGGCATCACGCCGATTCCCTCCTTCTCGCACAGCGGGAGCATCTCGCGCTCCTCCTCGCGGTAGGCGAGGTTGTAGTGGTTCTGCATCGTGGCGAACCGCTCGTACCCCTCGCGGTCGCTCGCGTGGAGCGCCTCGGCGAACTGGTGGGCCCACATCGAGGAGGCGCCGACGTGTCGCACGTCGCCCCGTCGCACCGCGTCGTCGAGCGCGGCGAGCGTCTCCTCGATCGGCGTGTCGTCGTCCCAGCGGTGGATCTGATAGAGGTCGACCGTCTCCATGCCGAGCCGGTCGAGGGAGTTCGACAGCTCCTGCTCGATGGCCTTCCGGGAGAGGCCGCCCGAGTTCGGGTTCGACTCGTCCATCTGGAAGTACCCCTTCGTGGCCACGACGAACTCCTCGCGGTCGTATTCGCCGAGGGCGTCACCGAGGACGCGCTCGCTCGCGCCGTTCGAGTACATGTTGGCGGTGTCGAAGAAGTTCACGCCGAGTTCGACGGCGCGGTCGACGAGCTCGCGGCCCGCCTCCTCGTCGAGCACCCACTCGCGCCAGTCCGGGTCGCCGAAGCTCATACAGCCGAGACAGATCTTCGAGACGGTGGTGCCGGTGGAGCCGAGCGTGGTGTACTCCATACGCGCACCAGTTCGAGGCGGAACAAAAAGCTACGCGCGGCGGCAGCGACGGGCTCGGCCCGAAGCGGGGATCAGAGGTCCCGGAACGACGCCGTGTACACGAGGAACGCCCCGGTGAGGATGACGAACGCGAGGAACGTCACGAGCGCGAGCACGTTCGCGACCGGCGAGAGCGGCGCGAGGAAGGACTGTCCGGTCGAGTCGAGCACCAGCACGGCGAGGAGGGCGGCGATGAGGCCGAGCAGCCAGTTCGTGAGGATCTCGTCCATGGCTCGCCCGACACGGGGGCCGACAAAAGTCCGCGGGTGACGCGTCGTTCCGGGAGGTCGCGGCCGAGCGACGCCGCCGGAGCTATGAGACTCGGGACCGTTATTCGTCCCGTGAGCGACCGGACGACCTGCTGGCTGCTCGGCGACCAGCTCAACCCCGACCTCGACGCCCTCGACGCGGCCGACGAGGTCCTCCTGATCGAAGCGCACGGGTTCGCCGACCGGAAGCCGTACCACGCCCACAAGCTGACGCTCGTGTTCTCGGCGATGCGGCACTTCCGCGACGACCTCCGCGATCGCGGCCACGACGTGACGTACGTTCAGGCGGAGTCGTTCGGCGAGGGGCTCGACGAGTTCTTCGCCGGTCGGGCGGCCGAGGCGAACGACGGCGAGGACGACGACGGGCCGCGCCTGCGGCTCATGCGCCCCGCGAGCCACGGCGCCGGCGAGCGGCTCCGCGGGCTGGTCGCCGAGCGCGGCGGCACCCTCGAACTCGTCGACAACGAGCTGTTCTGGACGACGCCGGCGGACTGGCGCGAGTGGGCCGGCGACGAGGGGACCGAGATCGGCGCCGACGGGGCCGCGGAGCGCACCTACCGGCAGGAGCACTGGTACCGGCACGTCCGTCGCGAGACGGGCGTGCTGATGGACGACGGCGAGCCGGTCGGCGGGGAGTGGAACTACGACGACCTGAATCAGGAGACGCCGCCGGAGGACTGGGAACCGCCGGGGCGGCCGACGTTCGAGCCGGACGAGCTGACCCGCGAGACCCACGCGTGGGTGTGCGACCGGTTCGACACGTGGGGGAACGACGCGCTCGACGGGTTCGCGTGGCCGGTCACGCGGGCAGAGGCCCGCGAGGCGCTCGACCGGTTCGTCCGCGACGGGCTGTCCGCGTTCGGACGGTACGAGGACGCGATGGTCGGCGGCGAGCCGTTCCTCTCGCACTCGCTGCTGTCGCCGGCGATCAACCTCGGGCTGCTCGACCCGCGCGAGCCGGTGCGGGCGGTCGAGCGCGCCTACGAGGAGCGGGGGGTCGAGCCCGGCGCGTACGACCCAGACGACCACGGCGACGCGGGCGGGACGGCGACCTCGCTCAGCGAGTTCGGCGGGGACGCGGCGGACGGCGAGGACGGAGCGACCGGGGGCAGAGCGGCCGGGGGCAACGAGCCCGCCCCCGTCCCGCTCAACGCCGTAGAAGGGTTCGTGAGGCAGGTGATCGGCTGGCGGGAGTTCATGCGCCACGTCTACCGCGAGGCGATGCCGGAGCTCGCGGAGGCGAATCAGTTGGAACAGGACCGGGAGCTTCCCCCCGCCTACTGGGACGGCGAGACGGACATGCGGTGTCTCTCGGAGGCGGTCGGGCACGTCCGCGAGTTCGGCTACGCCCACCACATCGAGCGGCTGATGGTGCTGTCGAACTTCGCGCTCGTGTACGGCGCCGACCCCGCCGACGTGAACGAGTGGTTCCACCTCGGCTTCGTCGACGCCTACCACTGGGTGACGACGCCGAACGTCGTCGCGATGGGGTCGTTCGGCACGGACGTGCTCTCCTCGAAGCCGTACGCCTCCTCGGGGAGCTACGTCAACCGGATGAGCGACCACTGCGCCGACTGCCCGTACGCCGTCTCGCGGACCACGGGCGACGGGGCCTGCCCGTTCAACGCGCTCTACTGGGACTTCCTGAAGGAGAACGAGGAGACGCTCCGCGGCACCGGGCGAATGGGGCTGATGTACTCGCACGTCGACAAGAAGGACGACGAGGAGTGGGCGGCGATCCGCGAGCGCGCCGACCGAGTGCGCGAACTCGCCGCGGATGGGGACCTGTGAGTTACTCGCCGCTCGCGAGGCGGCGCAGCCGCGGGAGCGCCTGCTCGTAGCCGAGACCGACGAGGCCGACGTACAGCGCGATCAGTCCCATGCCGACGGCCCACGCGCCGAGGACGAGATCGCCGCCGGAGACGGCGGAGAGCCCGAACTGTTCGAGCACGACGCCGACCGCGGCGGCCGCGCCGGCGCCGACGGCAGCGGCGAGGAGTTCGACGAGTTCGACCGCGACGGCAGGTACTTCGACCATACCCGGTGAGGGACGGTCGGCGATTATGACTCTTTCGGGACCACGGTGAACGCCGCGTCGAGCGGACGGCCGCTCGTCCGGAGTCGGTCGGACCGCCGCCGAGGGTTCACTTCAGCCCGAACGATCGCATGGCGGTGTCGACGAGCCCCTTCGCGATCAGCGCGAGACCGGCGAGCACGACCATCAGGGCGCCGGCGACGACCGGATCGCGGAGGGTCAGGATACCGATACCGACGAGGACGACGAGGACGCCGGCGATGCCTTCGAGTCCGAGCGTGTCACGCATGTCGTCGCCTCGGCGGTCCCCGGAGGTAAAAGGGCCGTTTCGGTCCCGGCGGAGAGCGGCCCTTTTATTTCCGCGAGCGCGTATCACCGCGTACGCATGAGCAACGGAGACGGCGGCGGTCGGAACGACCTCCGGATGCCCGACGACGACGAGGTGTTCGCGGAGGTCGTCGAGATGCTCGGCGCGAACCGCGTCAAGGTGCGCTGCGCGGACGGGAAACAGCGGACCGCGCGCATCCCCGGCCGGATGCAAAAGCGCGTGTGGATCCGCGAAGACGACATCGTCCTCGTCGAGCCGTGGGACTGGCAGGACGAGAAGGCCGACATCTCGTGGCGCTACGAGAAGAGCGAGGCCGAACAGCTCCGCGAGGAAGGCCACCTCCAATAGGTCGCTTCGCGCGTATCGACGGGAGACCTCGCCGACACCTCGACCGCTTATTCGTACGTATCAGACTGCGAATCGACGGTGAACGCCTCCGAGTCCCCGGCCGCGAGGCACGCGCTACCGGCCGTCGGAACGCGTCGCTGCCGTCGTTCCGCTCGCGCCGTTTTTAAGTCCGAACGGCCCCCAACACGGTTATGCTCCGGCTCGCGATGACCACCGACGCGGAGACGTTCGAGCGCGTGCGCGGACCCCTCGCGGACCGCGGCATCGACGTCGGTCACGTCCGAGCGAAAGAGCGAGCGCTGCGCGTCTCGGGCGGCGCGGCGGCGCGAGACGGCGCGGACGACCCCGACGAGTTCGCCGACTTCGACGTCGGCCTCGTCTACCCCACCCGGCTCATGGAGGGCGCGGTCGTCGACGAGCGGCTGGGCGTGCCGTGGGTGAACGGCCGCGACGCGGTCGTGACTTCGCGCAACAAGGCCGGCGTGCTGGCGACGCTCTCCGCCGCCGGCCTCCCGACGCCGAAGACGACGCTCGTGTCGAACCCCGTCGACGAGTCGGTCGTCGTCGACGCCGCGAGCGAGTTCTCCTACCCGGTCGTCGTGAAGCCGAACTCCGCGACCCGCGGGGTGGGCGTCGCGACCGCGACCGACCTCGACTCGCTGCTGGGCGTCGTCGACTACCTGAACCTGATCCACGACTACCGCGCGACCGGCGACAAGTCGTTCCTGCTTCAGGAGTACCTTCCCGACGCGCGCGACTACCGCGCGATGGTCGTCGACGGCGCGTACGCCGGGGCGGTGGAACGCGAACTCGACGCCGACGCGCTCGCGGCCGGCCGGTGGAAACACAACGTCCACCGCGGTGCGACCGCTCGCGGCGTCGACCTCGATCCGCGAGCGCGCGACCTCGCGGAGCGCGCGGCCGCGGCGCTGGGGATCGACTACCTCGGCGTCGACCTGCTCGCGACCGACGACCGGCTCGTCGTCAACGAGACGAACGCGCGGCCGACGGTCGACGCCGCGACGAAGTACGAGGACGGCTTCTACGACCGGTTCGCGGCGCTCGTCCGGCGGACCGCCGAGGAGGAGTGAGGAGAGCGAGCGAGCCCCGGGAGGCGGGCCGGCTCAGACGAGGTCGATCGACGCGCTGTCCTCGTCGCGGTCGAACGAGACCTCGAGGACGCCGTTGTTGAACGTCGCGTCGGCGGAGTGCTCGTCGACGGGCGCGGGGAGGTCGACCGTCTCGTCGTACTCGCGCCGGTCGGAGACCGCGGAGATGGTGAGCGCGTCGCCGTCACAGCGGAGCGAGAGGTCCTCCTTCGAGACGGCGGGGAGGTCGGCGACGAGACGCACCGACTCCTCGGTGGTGTACGCGTCGACGTGGGTGTCGGAGCCGAACCCGGCGTCGTCGGCCGACGGAGCGTCGCCGGTGGCCATCTCGTTCATCATCCGCTCGATCTCCTCGAAGAAGTCTCCGAACGGATCGTCGCGGTCGTCTCTGTCCATACCTTCCGTGAGGTCGGTGACCCCGATAAGCCTTCTGTCGGTCGCCGTATCGGCCGCTATCCGCCGCGGGAAAGCAGCGATCCGGCGGACGACGAGCGACCGCCGTCGCCGGCCCTCGGCCGCGAGACGCGACACCGGCCGTAACAAATTCCAACGATTATGACGGTCTCGCCGCGACTGGGCCGGATTTAAGTAGTTGCGGCTCGGCTTTTTCGAATATGAGTAAATCGAATCTGGCGGCCGGTGACGACGTGAGCGACGACGAGGTCGTGCGGGTGGGCCTCAACGGCTTCGGTCGCATCGGGCGCAACGTGTTCCGCGCGGTGTTAGAGAGCCCGCGGATCGAACTCGTCGGGATCAACGACGTGATGGACTTCGACGACATGGGGTATCTCGCGAAGTACGACACCGTCATGGGTCGTCTCGACGGCGTCGAGCGCGACGGCGATGAGCTGACGGTCGGCGACACGGCCGTCCCGCTGTTCAACGTTCAGGACCCCGCCGACCTCCCGTGGGACGAGCTCGATGTCGACGTCGCCCTAGAGTGTACGGGCGTCTTCCGCACCCGCGACGACGCGAGCGCGCACCTCGACGGCGGCGCCGACACCGTGATCATCTCGGCGCCCCCGAAGGGCGACAAGCCGGTCAAACAGCTCGTCTACGGCGTCAACCACGACGAGTACGAGGGCGACGACGTGATCTCGAACGCCTCCTGTACGACGAACTCCATCACGCCGGTCGCGAAGGTGCTCGACGCGGAGTTCGGCATCGACGCCGGTACCCTCACCACCGTCCACGCCTACACGGGCTCGCAGAGCCTCATCGACGGCCCGATGAGCAAGCGTCGCCGCGGCCGCGCGGCTGCCGAGAACATCGTTCCCACCTCGACGGGCGCCGCGGGCGCGGCGCAGAAGGTCCTCCCGCAGCTGGAGGGGAAGATCGACGGCATGGCGATGCGCGTCCCGGTCCCGAGCGGCTCCCTCACCGAGTTCGTCGTCAGCCTCGACGAGACCGTCACCGAGGAGGAGGTCAACGCCGCCTTCCGCGAAGCCGCCGACTCCGGTCCGCTCGCGGGCGTTCTCGGCTACACCGACGACGAGGTCGTCTCCTCCGACATCGTCGGCCTCCCGTTCTCCAGCTACGTCGACCTCCAGTCGACGAACGTCATCGCCGGCGGGAAGCTGCTGAAGATCCTCACCTGGTACGACAACGAGTACGGCTTCTCGAACCGGCTGCTCGACATGGCCGCGTACGTCCACGACGAGGCGTAGACGGCCGGTTCGTCTGGCGCGTCGGGACCGACGCGCTCGACACGCACCGCCCGTTCGACGGGACGGACCTTCGGACGGCAACGTTCCCCCGGAGCGCAACCGCTTAACGAGCTCATCGACGACTCCTCACCCATGCCCGCGTTCAACACCCTCGACGACCTCTCGGCAGACTCGCGCGTCCTCGTCCGACTGGACCTCAACTCGCCCATCGAGGACGGAACACCGCAGGACAACCGCCGCTTCGAGCGCCACGCGGAGACCGTCCGCGAGCTGGCCGAGGCGGGACACCGCGTCGTCCTGCTGGCCCATCAGGGCCGACCCGGTCGCGACGACTTCACGTCGCTCGGCGGCCACGCCGAGATCCTCGCCGACCGCGTCGGCCGCGACGTTGGGTTCGTGGCCGACACGTACGGCGACGAGGCGCTGGAGGCGATCGACGCGCTCGACGCGGGAGAGATCCTCCTGCTGGAGAACACGCGGATGTGCGACGACGAGCTTCCGGAGGCGTCGCCCGAAGAGAAGGCCGAGACGGAGTTCGTCCGGACGCTCGCGCCGCTGTTCGACGCGTACGTCAACGACGCCTACTCGGCGGCCCACCGGAAGCACGCCTCGCTCGTCGGCTTCCCGCTCGTCCTCCCCGCGTACGCGGGCCGCGTGATGGAGACGGAGTACGAGGCGAACACCGCGATCGCGACCCACGAGTTCGACGGCCCGGTCACGATGGTCGTCGGGGGGACGAAGGCGACCGACGTGATCGGCGTAATGGACGCCCTCGACGACCGCGTCGACCGCTTCCTCCTCGGCGGCGTCGCCGGGGAGCTATTCCTCCGCGCCGCGGGTCACCCCGTCGGCCGCGACGTGGGCGAGATGGACCTCTTCGACGAGCAGTGGGAGCGGAACCGCGAGCTGATCGAGTCGGTCCTCGACGAGCGCGGCGACGCGATCCGCCTCGCGAGCGACCTTGCGTACGAGGGTCCCGACGGCGAGCGCGCTGAGGTCCCCGTCGACGACATCGGCGAGAAGGAGACGGGGTACCTCGACGTGGGGGCGACGACGGTCGCCGACTACGAGCCGGCGATCCGCGAGTCCGACGCGGTCTTCGTGAAGGGCGCGCTCGGCGTCTTCGAGGACGAGCGGTTCGCCGACGGCACCGTGGGCGTCCTCGACGCCATCGCGGAGACGGACTGCTTCTCGGTCGTCGGCGGGGGCGACACCTCGCGGGCCATCGAGATGTACGGGCTGAGCGAGGCGGACTTCTCGCACGTCTCCATCGCGGGCGGCGCGTACATCCGCGCGCTGACGGGCGAGCCGCTCCCGGCGGTGGAGACGCTGGAGGCGGCGGCGGAGCGGCGGAGAGACTGAGCCGGCAGCGGGCAGCGCGGGGACGGCTCGCGCCGGTACGAAGAGAGGTGTCGGCGGCGCGGAGAGGGCCCCGGCGGCGGCCGAACTACTCCTTGACGTCGAGGTCGAACTGCTCGTTCTCCGTGACCGCGTTGAGGACGACGCTCGTGTTCGACTCCCTGATGTCCGCGTCCGTGAGGATCGACTTGATCTGGTCGTTCATCCCGTCCGTGTCGGTAAACTTCCCGATGGCGATCACGTCGTAATCCCCGGTGACCTCGTAGACGCTCACCATCTGTTTCTCCTGCCGCAGCTTCTCGGTCACGTCCGGCAGCGCGCTCCCTTCGACCTTGAGCTGGAGCACGGCGGTCACGTCGTAGCCGAGCTTGTCGTAGTCGACGACGGGCGTGTACCCCCGAATGACGCCTTCCTCTTCGAGGTCGCGCAGGTGGTTCGAAACGGTCGTCACCGATACGTCGAGTTCGTCGCCCAAGCTCCGGAGACTCGCGCGGCCGTTGCTGAGCAGCGAGTTGATGAGCTTCGCGTCGAGGTTTTCGTACGTCATCACACCTAACCACGCTTTCGGGGGTTTAGAATTTTACGAACGTCCAGCAGTTTTGCCTGTCCGGCGGTTCATGCGCCAAGCGATAAGGCCTTTATACTGGCAGATAACGAATCAAACGTCCAGAACATGACGGACGAACACGCGAAACCGGACGGCGGCCTCACGGCCGAGGAACAGGCGGTACTCGACGAGATCGAGGAGCAGAACGTCGATTTCCTGCGGCTTCAGTTCACTGACATCCTCGGCGTCGTGAAGAACGTCTCCGTCCCCGCCCACCAGGCGGAGAAGGCGTTCACCGAAGGCATCTACTTCGACGGCTCCTCAATCGAGGGGTTCGTGCGCATCCAGGAGTCGGACATGCGGCTCGTCCCCGACCCCGACACGTTCGCGGTGCTCCCGTGGCGCAACGACGGCGACTCGGGCGCGGCGCGGCTCATCTGTGACATCGTCGACACCGACGGCGAGCCGTTCGTCGGCGGGCCGCGGCAGGTCCTGAAGTCGGTCCTCGCCGAGGCCGAGGAGATGGGCTACTCCGTCTCGATCGGGCCGGAGCCGGAGTTCTTCCTGTTCGAGAAGGACGACGACGGCAACGCGACGACCATCCCGCACGACAACGGCGGCTACTTCGATCTCGCCCCGAAGGACCTCGCGTCCGACGTGCGCAAGGAGATCATCTTCACCTTAGAGGAGATGGGCTTCGAGATCGAGGCCTCCCACCACGAGGTCGCGGAGGGCCAACACGAGATCAACTTCAAGTACGCCGACGCGCTCACGACCGCGGACAACATCGCGACGTTCCGCGCCGTCGTTCGCGCGGTCGCCGAGCAGCACGACCTCCACGCGACGTTCATGCCCAAGCCCATCGCCGACATCAACGGCTCGGGCATGCACAGCCACATCTCGCTGTTCGACGAGGACGGCAACGCCTTCGCCGACGACTCCGACGAGTTCAACCTGAGCGAGACGGCCTACCAGTTCATGGGCGGCATCCTGAACCACGCCCCCGCGTTCACGGCGGTCACGAACCCGACCGTGAACTCCTACAAGCGGCTGGTGCCCGGCTACGAGGCCCCGATCTACGTCGCGTGGTCCGACACGAACCGCTCGGCGCTCGTCCGCGTCCCGGACGCCGCGGGCGTCTCCGCGCGCTTCGAGGTCCGCAGCCCCGACCCGTCCTGTAACCCCTACCTCGGCATGGCGTCGCTCATCGCCGCCGGCCTCGACGGGATCAAGACCGGCGCCGACCCGGGCGACCCGGTCCGCGAGGACATCTACGAGTTCGACGACGCGAAGCGCGAGGAGTACGGCATCGAGACGCTGCCCCCGAACCTCGGCGCCGCGGTCGAGGAGCTGGAGACCGACGAGGTGCTCCAGGAGGCGCTCGGCCCGCACACCTCCGAGAAGTTCGCCGAGGCGAAGTCTCAGGAGTTCAGCGAGTACCTCACCCAGGTGTCGCAGTGGGAGGAGGACCGCTACCTGGAGACGTTCTGAGCCCGGTCCGAGTCGAGTAGCCCCTGACCGCGGTCCGCGACGGGACTTTTTCCGACGCCGCGTCACTCGGCGAGCGACCGCTCGATCCGCCCGGACAGCGCCGGGAGCGCGACGACGGCGACCACGGCGGCGGTCGTCGCGACCAGCGTCACCGGCAGCGTCCCCGCGAGGGCGTACGCGCCGACCCAGAGGCCGCCGGTGACCGCGAGCGCGGGGACGGCGACGCGGGGCGGGACCGACGGCTCCTCGCCGTCGACGAACCGCCAGCCGATCGCGCCCCCGGCACCGGTGGCGATCCCGATCCCCGCCTCGACGACTTCCCCCGTGTGCCCGCCGGCGACGGCGACGGCCAGCGCGCCCGCGGAGACGACCGCCGCGAGGGCGAACGCCGGTGCGGGGTTCAGATCGGCGGTCGGTCCGGCCGCCGCGTCCGTGCCGGGCGAGCCGCGGACCCGCGGGTCGCCGGCGAGCCGCAGGGCAACGGCGACGGTCCCCGCGCCGACGAGCAGGCCGGCGAGCACGTCGACGAGGTAGTGGACTTCGATGACGACCCGCGAGGCCGCGACGGCGACGGCGACCGCCCCGGCCGCGAGGTAGCGGGCGCGGTCGGTCCAGAGCCGGTCGTACAGCAGCGCGAGCGCGAGGTACGCCGCCGCGCCGCCGGTGGCGTGCCCGCTCGGGAAGCCGAACCCGTCCGAGAGCACCTGCGCCTCGTACCAGCCCGACAGGAGCGCGGGGAGCCACGTCGGCACGTCCGCCGGGGGCATCGCGCCGGGCGGGCGGGGGGCCGCGAACCACGCCTTGCCGAGCGCCGTCGCGGCGTACGCGCAGGTGACGGCCGCGATGGCCGTGGCGCCGGCGCGGCGCGGCGAGCCCGCGACCCCCTCGCTCGCGAACCAGTAGCCGACGGCGAGCATGGCGAAGAGCAGCCACGGGTCCGCGAGGTGGGTGACTGCCGCGAAGACCACGACGACGGCCTCCGGGAGGGCGTCGACGACGGCGAACTCGCCGATCCCACGCTCGGCGGCGACGAGTCCCGTCACGCGTCCGTCGTCCGGTCAGTCATCGCCGCGGCGGCGGGCGTAGTCGAGCGCCTTCCCCGGCGTTTCGATCAGGTTGAGGCCGATACCGACGACGACGAAGATCGTGTACAGGCCGAGCGTCGAGAGTCCGAGGACGACGATGGCGCCGACCGCGTAGATCCCGTCGAGGGAGGTCAACGCGGCGAGCGTCAGCACGGTCCCGTACAGCAGCACGAGGTACGGGCCCCAGCCGCGGGCGTGGCCGCGGCGCATCCGCGAGCGGACGTACCGCTTCAGCTCCGACTCGACCTCCGGTTTGTCGACCGTCCGGCGTTCCACGTCGTCCTCGAACTCGTCGAGCTGCGACCGCAGCTCCCGGACCTCCGCTTCGAGGGCGGCGACGTCCGGCGCGCCGCGCGGCCGTTCGCCGTCGTCCCCCTCGGGATCCGACTCGCCGTTCATACCCGTGGGTCGGTCGCGGTCCTGTTGTAACTGCCGGTCCGCGGCGTCGTCGGTGCCGTCGAACGCGGCGGCGGGACCGCCGCCCCCGGCCTCCCCGGAGTCGTCGCCGCCAGTCCCCCGCCCGGCGAGCACCACGTTGACCACGCCACCGAGGACGACGACGACGGCGGCGAGGTACAGCCACGTGACCAGCAGGAGGATGCCGCCGATGACGCCGTACACCTCGTACTGCGCGGCGCCCGCGGCGTACACCTGAAACCCGGCCTGAAGCAGCGTCCAGCAGACCGCCGCGAACGCCGCGCCCGGCAGCGCCTCGCGGACGGCGATCGCCGGCTGCGGCAGGAGGTAGTACATCGGGAGGAACACGACCGCGAGGAGAGCGGGCAGGGCGAGGACGCTCGCCGCCTCGATCAGGGGAAGCGCGTCCGCGGCCGCGACGAACGCGCCCACGGCGACCATCACGCCGAGGCCGACGCCGACGCCGACGACGACCGAGGCGGCGTCGGCGACCTGCTTGAGGAGGCCGGGCGCCTCCTCGCCGCCGTACAGCGAGACGAACGCCGTGTCGAGCCCGCGGAACACCTTCAGCGTCGACCAGATCAGCAGCCCGACCCCGAGCAGGCTCGCGCCGGTCCGCCCGCCGGCCGAGGAGACGGCCCCGACGACCGCCTCCTCGCCGGCCGGCGTGAGGAACTCGCCCGTGGACGCCACCAGCTCGGCGGCGATGGTCTCGCCGAAGACGGCGGTGGCGACGACGACCAGCAGCAGGAGCGCGGGGACGAGCGAGACGAACGCGTAGTAGGCGATGGCGGCCGCGAGGAACGTCACCTGCCTGTCGACCGCGAGGTCGGCGACGCGTCGAACCGTCCCGAACGCGGTGCGCGAGTGTCGAGACACGTCACGCGTTTCGACCGACCGCGACAAAAGCGGGAGGGTGCCGGGCGCGGCGCGGGCGGGCGCTCGTGGGGTGGAATTCGCGGCGGGAGCGAACGCGGCCGCGGCCCCGTCAGTCCGCGTTGTCGCCGAGGACCGCCTCGCGCATCTCGGGGATGGACGCCGTGCTCTTCACCGCCGTGCCACGGTAGTGCGCGCGGCTCGCCTCGTGGCCGGCCCCGCGGACGCGCTCGACGAACTCGTCCATCCCGATCGCGGGCTCACCCCACTCCTTGTACAGCCGGTGCTGGTCGTAGTGCGTGGGGGTGTCGAGTTCGCGAGCGACCGTCCCGAGCAGCTTGCGCGCACGCTTCGCCTCGCCCATGTCGTCCGTCACCTCGCGGCGGACGGCGCGCGCGAAGTCGGCGTCCGCGACCGGGCCGAGCCAGATCGGACCGGCCGTGAGGACGCGGTCGCTCCCGCACTCCGGGCAGGCGTCGACCGGGTCGGCGACGTGCCCCGGCGTCGCCGAGCGCCAGAGGCAGTCCTCGCAGTGGTCGACGTACCCCACGCCGTCGAGGCAGTCGTCGGCCGCGCGGGCGCCCGACTCCAGTTCGAGGTAGGTCCGCGCGTAGTGACGGGAGACGTGCGAGAGGATCGGCGTCGCCGCCTTGTCGTAGCGCGCGGCAGTCCGCACCAAGGCGGATATCAGCGTTCGGAGCCCCATCTCGGGGTGATAGTCGGTGTTGCGCGGGACCGCGCCGTACTTCCGGATCCCGCTGTTGAGGTGGGCGCCGCACAGCGGCGCGGTGTCGGTGGCGGTGACGCAGACCAGGTTGCGCCCGTTCGCGAACGCGGCGTCCGCGAAGGGGATCGGTGTGCCGTACGGGTCCAGATCGACGACGTCGAACGGCCCCTCGTCGTACAGGAGGGCGTTGACGTCGCGGTGGACCGCCTCGCCGTCGAGGCCGTTGGCGTCGAGGTTCGTGGCGGCGAGCTCGACCGCGTCCGCGTCGACGTCGGCGCAGGTGACCCGATACCCCTCCGCGGCGGCGCGGACCCCCCTGACCCCGGAGGCGGCCATCGCGTCGAGGTACGAGGCGACGCGCGGTTCGCGGTCGCGGTAGGCGCGCAGCGTCGCGACCGTCACGTCGCGGTTCAGCTCCTGTGTCGGGTTGAAGAAGACGCCGCCGCCGGTGCCCTTGCTGGCGCCGTCGCGAGCCTCCGGGACGGAGACGGTGAGTCCGCCCTCTTCGATGTCCATACGCTCGATTCGACCATCCGGCGTAAAAGGGTCGCGCTCCGGGTCCGGGGGTGCGCTCCGGATCTCCGGGCGCGGGGCGCGGACGCCCAACGAGGGAGGCTTTTACGCCGCGGGCTCGCAAGGTAACCGTATGAACGGATATCCCACGCGGCGGGCGAGCGCGGTCGACGAGGAGACGGAGGGCCGGGAATGGTAAGCCCGGCGCGGGTAGACGCGGCGACCGACATCGCGTACGGCGCGCTGATCGTCCTGTCGATCGTGTTGATCGCGACGACGCAGGTGAACAACGTCGCGATCGCGTTCGGGATCGGGGTGTTCGCGTCGTACGTGATCCACGTCGTGTGGAAGATGGCCCGCTTCGATCCGGACTGGATGACGCGCGAGGTCGCCGACCAGGTCGGGAAACAGGTCGAAGAGAGCGTCGGCGAGACCGTCGACAAGGAGGTCGAGAAGACCGTCGGTGAGACCGTCAACAAGGAGGTCGAGAAGACCGTCGGCGAAACGGTGAGCAAGGAGGTCGAGAAGACCGTCGAGGAGACGGTCGGCGAGAAGGTGGAGGAGACCGTGAGCAAGGAGGTCGAGAAGAGCGTCGGCGAGACCGTCAACAAGGAGGTCGGCGAGGTCGCCGACGACGTCAGCGACACGGTCAGCGAGGAGGTCTCGGGCAAGGTCGAAGAGACCGTGGGCGAGACAGTAGAGAAGACCGTCGAGGAGACCGTCGGCGAGAAAGTCGAAGAGACGGTAGAGAAGACCGTCGAGGAGACCGTCGGCGAGAAAGTCGAAGAGACGGTGGAGAAAACCGTCGAAGAAACCGTCGGCGAGAAAGTCGAAGAGACGGTGGAGAAAACCGTCGAAGAAAAGGTCGAAGAAGCTGCCGAGGAGATGAGCGACGACGAAGAGGACGCGGCGGACGAAGCCGCTGCGAGCGATCGGTCCGACGCCGTATAGCCGGGGCGACCGCGGTCGGCGGCCTCGGTGGTATCGAGCCGAGCGGTGCGTCTCCGAGCGAAAGGCGACCAGCCGGAACAACCCGATCTGGTCACACCTCGGGAGTCGCGGGCGATAGCGGCCGAACCCGACCGGTCGCTCCCCTAACGCCGAGTTCTCGATCCGTTGTCGACGCGAAGCGTCAGGAACCGACTCGGCGCGATACTGTGTCGTTTGAATTTACACCGACGGAATCGACAGCTGGCGATGTACCGGAGGTACCAGTACGTCGTCGTGGCTCGGTGAACGTTGAGCCGGCCGTTGTATCCGCATCCGCGCGGGGGGCGTCCGCTTCCGTCTGTTCGACCGGTGTTTCGATAGATTCCGGTTAATCGTCGGCGATCGCCTCGGTCTCGTCGAGTTGCTCGAAGAAGCCGTCCGAGTCGGTCACTTCGACTCCCACCGGTAGGAGACTGCTGAGTACGACGCAGTCGCTCAGGGACGAAGAAGAACGGAAAGGAGTGGATGTTCGCTACTCGTTGCCGAACATCTGGCGCATCATCGGGTGCATCTCCATGAGCTGCTCTTCGGCGATCTCCTCGTACAGCTTGTACGTGATAGAGACCGCAAGCAGTAGCCCGGTGCCGGAGACCTGCCCGATGGTGCCGAGCAGGTTCGCCATCACGGCGAGCAGCCCGACGAGGGCGCCGCCGATGACGGTCACCTGCGGGATGTACCGCTCCATGACCTTCTCGACGACCTGCGGGTTCCGGCGGAACCCGGGGATCTGCATCCCGGAGTTCTGGATCTGTTTCGCGGTCGCCTCCGGCCCCATGCCGGTAGTCTCGACCCAGAAGATCGCGAAGATAGCGCCGCCGACGATCATAAACGCGAGGTCGATTGCGAGCCGGATCGCGATCATCCACGGCTCGACAGACGCCGGTATCTCACCGAGGAACCACATCCACTGCCCCCGGCTCTGAATCGGGTTCAGGTAGTAGAACAACCCGCCGATGGGCTGCCCCTGCTCGCTGTAGGTCCCGAGTATCGCCGGCATCCCCGCCCACTGCGAGGAGAGGATCTGGCCGAGGAACTGGATGTTCGCCTGTAGCGCGCGAACGAGGATCATTGGGAGGACGGACGCGTAGATGAGCTTCACCGGGAAGCGTCCGCGGGCGCCCTTCACGCGGGCGTGCGACAGCGGGATCTCGACGCGGACCGACTCCGCGTACACGACGATCCCGAAGATGAACACCGTGGTGAAAAGCGCCAGAATGTTCCCCGGATCGAAGAGGAGATTCTGGAGCCCCTCCGCCGTGAACGGCGACATCGACACCGGCACGTCGCCGAAGATGACGCCGTACCAGCTCGCGAAGAAGCCGGAGGCGCCGAGTGCGGAGAAGCTGAAGAAGCCGCCGACGATCTGCTGGCTCACCGACGCGATGATGAACAGCCCGACGCCGGAGCCGACGCCCCACTTGCTCACGATCTCGTCCATGAACAGGATGAGGATGCCGCCGACGAAGATCTGCGCGAAGATCAGCACCTGAACGCCGAACGTCCCGATGCCGAGCGCGCTCGCGACCGCGTCGTCCGCGGGGAGGAACCCCCCGGTGAACACCATCGGCGCCGCCGTGAGGGCGGAGACGATGATCACCAGCAGCTTCTGGAGGCCCTGATAGAGGACCTGGTCGCGCGGGTCGTTCTCGGTGTCGAGCCCGAGGAGGTTCGCACCGCCCAACAGCTGGAGGACGATGGACGCCGTGACGATCGGTCCGATACCGACCTGTAGCAGCGACCCGGACGACCCGGCGAGCACCGACCGGAACTGCCCGAAGAAGTCCGACCCCTGCCCGACCGCCAACCCGAACGGGTTGATGTTGGTCAGGAAGAAGTAGACGATCAGGATTCCGGCCGTCCACGTAAGCTTCCGTCTGAACGGGACGTGTCCCGCGGGCCGCTCCACGACGGGCATCCGCGAGAGCACCGGTTCGGCGGCCTCCTTCCAGCTCATGTTACGCCTCGTCGTTCTCGTCGTCGGAAGTGTTTTCCGGTTCGTCAGCGGGCTCTTCGGCGCGCTCGGAGAGCGTCGCCTCGCCGCCCGCCTCCTCGATGAGCTCGACCGCACCGGCGGTGAACGCGTCGGCCGTGACGCGGAGCTCGCGGCGGACCTGCCCGCCGCCGAGCACCTTCACCACGTCAGCCTCGTGGCCGTCCTCAACGACGTCGCGCGCGTCGAAGACGTACGCGTCGCCGTCCTCCTCGGCGAGACCGTCCGCGGCGTACAGCGCCGCGTCCTCGTCGAGCTTCTGGATCTTCACTTCGAGGACCTCCGTCTGAGCGTCCTCGGGGCGCTTGAACCCGTGCTTGCCGAGCGGACCGTAGTTGTGGTACTCGTGTTTCGCGCGACCGGCCGCGCCGCGACCGCCGCGATGCCCGGCGCCGCGCCGGTTCTTGTGCGTACCGCCGCCGTGCGTCCGAGAGCCGCGCTGTCGTCGTTTCTTGCTCGTCATCGCATCGCCTCCAGGAGACTGTCGATCTCCTCGGTGGTGTGTTTCCCGAGTTCGCCGCCCTCGATCACGGGGTGTTTGATGCCCTCGTGACCGCCGCGGGGGGCGTGGAGCCGCAGCGTCGGCGAGAGACCCTGCTCGCGCAGCGTGGTCTCCTCGTCGACGAGCGCCTCGGCCAGCGCCTCCAGGTCGGCGTAGTCGGTGTTGTCGTCGATCCACTCGTCGTCGACGTCGGCCGAGCCTTCGAGCGGCTCGCCGCGCCGCGCGATCGTTCGCGCGACGGCCTCGACGCTCGGTTCCCCGAACGCGACGACATCGTTGACCTTCGCGATCATGCCGCTGTACGAGTCCGTCTCGGGGACGAGCGTCGCATGGTTGACGCGCCCGACGTTCAGCATGTCGAGCGTGTCCTCAACGCCGGACCCGAGATTAACCTCGCCGCGGAGCTGAACGATCGCCTGCATCACTCGCTCACCTCGTCGTAGTGGACTTCGCGCGCGTGCTGGGGCGTACGGGACTGCGCCGCGTTCTCCAGCGCGTTGAACGTCGCCTTCGCGAGGTTCACCGTCGTGCGCGTGTTGCCGTCGGAGTTCGTCCAGGCGTCCTCGACGCCGGCGAGCTCTAGGATGTTGCGGACCGTCTCCGCGGCCGCGAGGCCCAGCCCCTGCGGGGCGGGCTTGATCTCGACGGTGACGGAGCCGGCCTTGCCCTTCGCCGTGCGGGTCAGGGAGTTGGTGCCGCCGGGCTGGTCCTCCCAGGACCCGGAGCCGCGGTCCACCGAGATGATGTTCAGCTTCGCGACGTCGATCGCCTTCTGGATCGCGCCGCCGACCTGGTCGTCGCGGGCCTGCGCGTAGCCGAGGTAGCCGTCGCGGTTGCCCACGGCGACCACGCAACGGAACTTCACGCGGCGGCCGGAGTCGGTCATGCGCTGGACCATGTTGATGTCCAGCACCTCGTCTTCGAGCCCCGGGAGGAGCTGGTCGACGATCTCGGCCTCCTTCAGCGGGAGCCCGGACTGGAGCGCCTGTTCCATCGACGTGATGTCGCCGTCCTGTACCTTGCGGCCGAGTCGCGTCCGCGGTTCCCAGCCGTCGTTGTGTCTACTCATGGTCCTCCTGGATTGTCGCGAGCACGTCGTCGAAGTGCTCGGGTAGCTCGCTGGCGTCGAACGCGCCGCTGTACAGCGGCTCGTCGAGCTGCTCGGCGTAGTCGGCGATGTGTTCGCCGCGCGTGCGCGACCAGTCGGCCAGCACGTCGTCGTTGTGCGGGATCTCGAGGCCCGCGTCAATCGCTCCTTCCTGTACCGCGAACGTCTTGTTGCCGGGCGTCGCCGTGTTGAGCCCGATGTCGAGGACGGCCTCGTCGAGGCCGGCGTCGACGGCGCGAGCGCCCGCGAGGTACCCGGTGAGGTACGCGCTGGGGAGGTTGCCCGTGGGGGCGTCCCAGCCGTACTCGCCGAGCTCCTCGCTGGAGGCGGCCGCGTGGGTCTCGTCGCCGTCGGATCCGGGGGTCACCAGCTGCGCCCTGACGTGAGCGTTGCTCACCCGAGCGACCAGGCGAGGCTTGCCCGATTTCAGCAGGCGCAACCTCTGATGGTAATCCGTCCGGACCTCGCGGCGGCGCCGCATCGGCACCTTGTATCGTGGTCCTGTCGCCATTAGTCCGTCACCTCGTAACCGTACTGCGTCTCGATGAACGCCTCGAGACGGGCGACGTCCTCGAAGTCTCCCCCGCTCGCTTTGTTGTACAGCGTGCGGTACTCGGAGGCGTCGAGCACGTCTTCGTCGTCGCGAAGCTCCTTCAGGCGGGCCCGCTGTGCGCGGATGCGCGCCTTCCAGTCGTCTTTCGTGTCCTGTCGCGCGCCGGAGCGACCCTTGCGGGAGCCGGCGCCCGACTGATGCCCGTACGAGCGCTTGTCGGCGCGCTCGCGGGCGCGACCGCGCGAGTTCGTCTTCGCGTCCTTCGCGCGGATCGTTCCCTGTTCGATGAGCTCGCGGACGTCCTCGCGGGTGATGGCGTCCTCGATCTCTTCCTGTGCCTCGGGGTCGAGCCAGACGCGGCCCTTGCCGACGTCGAGCTCGTCCGCTGCGAGCCGTTTCTGCGCCTTCAGATCACTCATCGTCGACCTCCACTTCGACGTAGGTCGGGTTCAGCACGCGAATGCCGCGCTCCTCCGCCTCGTCTTCGATCAGTTCGCGCTTTCGACCGCCGACCTTCGAGGCGATCCGCACCGCCTGCGTGTCGCCGTCGACGCCCTCAAGATCGTCCGTGTTGTGGACGCGGACCTCCTCGAAGCCGCTCGGGTGGAGGTCGCGCGACGCCGTCGGCGAACGGAAGCCGGCCTCGACGACCGGCCCCTTCGACTTCATGCGGCGGCGCTGCTTGGAGAGCCCGCCGCGCGGCTTGCGCCACGACGTCGGGATCCGCTTTTTCTTGTGGTAGTCCTGCCGGTTGAACTGCGGTTTCCCCTCGCGGTGCTTCTGTGCGAGCGCGCGAGCGGTCTCGTCGTCCAGTTCCGGCGTCTTGTCGGCGTGACCGCGGGGCCGAAGCTCCGTCTCGACCGTCTCGGACTCCTCGGCCTCGTCGACCGGCTCCTCCTCGTCGGTCTCGTCTTCAATCTCCGCGTCCGCCTCCTCGTCGACCTCCAGCCCCCCGACGTCGGCCTTGACACGCGCTGCGAGCGCGTTGCCGACGCCGTCGACCTCGGAGAGCTCCGACTGGGAGGCGGCCTTCACGTCCTCGACCGTCTCGTAGCCGGCCTCGCGAAGCGCGTCCGCCTTCGAGGGACCGACACCGCTGATGTCTTCCAGTTCGTCTGCCATCGGTTAGGCACCTCCGGTGGGTTTCTCGACGATGTACACGCCGTCCTGGAAGACGCGCGTGTCCTTGTCGGTCACCTTCGTCAGCTGTTCGATGTCGGCGGCGGTCTGGCCGACGGCCTCCTTGTCGGAGCCCGAGAGCGTGACCGTCTCGCCGTCGATCTGTACGTCCGTGTCTCCGCGGATGGGGGTGCGCCGCGCGGCGCTCTCTCCGAGGAAGTTCTCGATGACGACCTCGTCGCCCTCCACGTTCACCTGCATCGGGAAGTGGGCGTAGTACACTTCCATGGCGTACTCCCAGCCCTCGGTGACGCCGTGGATCATGTTGGCGACGTGGCTCTCGAAGGTGCCGACGGTGGCGTTGGTCTTCGCGTCCTCGTTCTCGGTCGCGATGACCACCGCGCCGTCCTCGATCGTCACGTCGACGTCGGGGTACCAGAGGCGTCGCGTGACGCTCCCGTTGGGTCCTTCGACGGTGAGTTCGAGGTGGTCGGTCTCGGCGGAGACGTCGTCCGGAATCTCGATTTCGACTCTGTTCATTGTTAGTAGACGTATGCGATCACTTGGCCGCCGATGCCCTCCTCGCGGGCCTCGTAGTGGCTCATGACGCCGTGGCTCGTCGTGACGATGAGCGTCCCGTAGTCACGGGCGGGGAGGTACCGCTTCTCCCACTTCTCGAACTCGTCCGCACCCGCGGAGTAGCGGGGCTTGACGGCGCCACACTCGTTGATCGCGCCTTTCAGTTCGACCTCGAACTTCCCGGCTTTCCCGTCGTCGACGTACTCGAAGCCGTCGACGTACCCGCGGTCGTAGAGGACCTCGAGGACGGAGCCGATGATGTTCGAAGCGGGCTCTACCGTGTACGACAGGTGGCCAACGCTCTCGGCGTTGTCCATGCCGGCGAGCGCGTTGGTGAATGGATCGTTTCCCGTCATGATCAGCTGTACTTCTCGAATCCCATGTCTCGGGCGACCTCGCGGAAGCACTGCCGGCAGAGGTTGATGTCGTACTTGCCGACGAGTCCCTGCTCGCGGTCGCACCGCCGGCACGTGTGCCGGGAGTCGGTGCGCTTCGCGGCGTGCTCGCCCGTGTCGTTGTTCGCTTCGCTCATTCGGTTACCTCGACGTCGAAGTTCGTTTCGAGGAACGCGGCCGCGTCCTCGGCTGTCATCCGGTGGCGAGAGGGAATGGTCCCCGTCGCCTTGTCGCGTTTCGAGACGCGGTAGCCGGGACGGACGATCGTCGTCGTCACGTCGAGGCCGTAGATCCCGATGTTGGGGTCGTACTCCTGGCTCGGAAAGTCGGTGTGGTCCTCGACCCCGAAGCTGAGGTTACCCGTGTCGTCGAACTGGCTCCGCGAGACATCGACGAGATCGAGCGCGGTCTCGAGGAACGCGTGCGCGTCCTCGCCCCGCAGCGTCACCTTGACGCCGATCGGGTCGCCCTTGCGGATCCCGAACTCGGCGATGGTGCGCTTCGAGGTGGTCCGGACCGACTGCTGGCCCGTGATCTCCTCGATGATCTCCTCGGCGTCCGCGAGCGGCTCACCGCCCTGCCCGACGCCCATGTGGACGACGACCTTCTCGAGGGACGGCTCGCGCATCTCGTGGTCGGCGCTCTCGGCTTCACTCATCCGCATCACCCTCGTCGTCGGTGAAGTTCTCGTCGATGACGACGACGTACTCCTCGACCGTCTCGTAGCCGCCGTCCTCGCTGGCGACGGTCACAGTGTTGTCGCCGGAGCCGAGGGTCACGTCGATGTCCTCGATCTCGCCGATCTGGCCGGCGTGCTGGCCAGCGACGGCGGTCACCAAGGCGCCCTCCTCGTACTCGAAGTGGGCGACGATCTCCTTCGTCTCGTTGTCGACGACGATCGAGTCGTTCGTCTCGTAGTCCGCGTCGTCGTCGACGCGGACGTTCGTCCCGTCGTGGAGCGTCAGCTGCGTGACGCCGCCGGGGACGACGGTCTTGTTCGTGATCTTCCCGAGCCGGCTGCCCGCGGCGTCCTCGTCGACGGGAGTCAGCGCGAGCCGACCGCCCTCGTCGGGGAAGACGCGGAAGTACTCCCCGCGCTCGGGGAACGCCAGGATGTCGAACATCCCGATCGGACGCTGTTCGTCCGAGACGGCGTCCCCGTTGACGAGGATCGAGTCGTTGTTCAGCGCGTAGCGCGCCTCCTTCGTCGAGTCGACGTAGCCGAGCACGTCCCGCAGCAGGACGACGAGCGGAACGCCCGCCTCGCCGTGCGGGCCCGCGCCCGCCTTCACGGTGAACGTGTTCGTCTTGCGCTCGACCGGCCAGGAGTTCGGTACTGACAGTCGCTTCTGGTGTCGCGTCATTCGTTATCCTCCTGGAGCCGCGCCTCGCGGCGCTCGTCCTCGAGGTCCAGCTCGGTCACCCGGACGTTGCTCGCCGGAATCGGGCGGGGAACCTCCTCCCCGTCCGCCTTCTCGACGGTGACGTCCTCGACCGTGATCCGCTCGGCGGACAGGTCGACGGAGACGACCTCCGCCTCCGTGCCGGCCGCGTCGCCGCGAAGCACCTCGACGGTGTCGCCGGCGTTGACGCGGACGTTGCGCTGTCCGTACTCCTCGCGGAGCTCGTCGGTGAGGGTGGCCCGGACCTGATTCTGCCGCTCGTGGAGCGGCGCGGTCTCCGACCGTTTTCGTTGTTTGCGTGGCTGTTTCGTCATAGTTAGACGATCATCGTCGCGGTCGAGGCGATGCTCCCGAACCGTTCGGCGACCTCGCGGGCGACGGGGCCTTTGATCTCCGTGCCCCGCGGCTCCTCGAGGTCGTCGATGATGACGGCCGCGTTGTCCTCGAACTTCACGCGCGTGCCGTCCGGACGGCGGATCGGCTTGCGCTGGCGGACGACGACCGCCTCCAGCACCTGCCGCCGCATCTCCGGGGTCCCTTTGGTGACCGAGACGGTCACCTTGTCGCCGATCCCCGCCTTCGGGTGGCGGTTCTTCGTGCCGGAGTAGCCCGACACGGAGATGACCTTCAGCTCACGGGCGCCGGTGTTGTCGGCGCACGTGATCAGCGAGCCCTTCGAGAGCCCCTGCGTGACATCGGCCTTGAGCGCCTCCATCACTGATCACCCGAGCGGATCTCGACGACGACGTGGGACTTCGTCTTCGAGAGCGGTCGCGTCTCCGCGATCGTCACTTCGTCACCGACTTCGAGCGAGTCGAGCACGCCCGGCACGTGGGCCGGGATGCGCGAGCGACGCTTCATGTACCGATCGTATTTCGGTACGAACACGTCGTACTCTCGCTCGACGATGACGGTCTTTTCCATATCCGTCGACACGACCGTCCCCTCGCGGGTCTGGCCGCGGACGGAGAGCTGCCCGTAGAACGGGCATTTCTCGTAGTCGTAATCCTCCGGGTTGTCTGGCTCCGGAGGCGTGGGTACGTCGATTCCTATCGCCATTGTGTGGCACCTCATTCGGTGCGTTCGGCGGGCCGATATCGCAACCGATCGCCATCCACCGTCGCGTAGACCGCGTCTTTGCACTCGCCTCGGCGGCTCGCCGGACCCGCGCCGTCACCGTCGACGACGCTTGCGGATCCGGACGGGCCAGACTGACGGGGGCGGACCCCCGTAGTATCCGACCCGAGTTGGGACGCGGACCCCGGCGACTGTCCGTCGCCGGCGGCTTCATCTGTGCGAGCGGTCGGCGTCTCGGCGACGCCGAACTCGAACGTCGCGCCCGACTTGGGCACGCGTTTGTCCCCCGACGCCGTTCGGACCACGAGGGTACCGAACGTCTCGTCGAGCACGCGACCGGCGATACCCACGTGGGCGTCGCTGTCGGCGTCGGCCACCCGAACCGGGAGGCCGACGAGCTCGTGCCGGACGAGTGTGTCGGGGGAGATCATCTTACGCTTCGTCCTCGTCGAAGTCGCCTTCTTCCGCCTGGATCGTCTTGATCCGGGCGATCGTCTTCTTGAGCTCGTTGACGCGGCCCGGGCTCTCCGGCATGCCGCCGGCCGCCCGCTGCGCCTTCGAGTTGAGCAGCTCGGTCTCGAGCTCCTCGAGTTCGACCTGGCGCTCCGCCGCGGTCATGTCGCGGATCTCGTCGGTGTAGAGGATCGCCATTATTCGTCCTCCTCCTCCTCGTCGGCCGCCTCCATCTCCGCGACGAGGTCGGCCGCCTCGGACTCGATCTCTTCGTCCAGTTCGTCGAGCTCGTCGGCGTCCGCGTCGCCGACCGGCTCCTCCGCGGCGACGTCGGTCGCCTCGGTGGCCGTGTCCTGCGTCTCCTCGACGACCT
Organism: Halorubrum sp. GN12_10-3_MGM; assembly: GCF_005435235.1. NCBI lineage: Archaea > Methanobacteriati > Methanobacteriota > Halobacteria > Halobacteriales > Haloferacaceae > Halorubrum > Halorubrum sp. GN12_10-3_MGM. Next base: position 29,715 of record NZ_SGUB01000001.1, on the reverse strand, counting down.
CCTCGACGACCTCCTCGTCGATGACATCCGCGGGGTCCTCGTCGGGGACATCGACATCCTCGTCGGCGCCCACGTCGGGAACCTCCTCCGGATCCTCTTCGAGCAGCGCCTCGACGCCCTCGTCGTCGCCGGCGCCGGCGGCCGCCTGCTCGACCTCGGGGACCTCGGCGTCCTCGCGGATCTGGAAGTCGTCCGGGAGCGTCGCCCCCGGCGGAATGATCTTCACGTTGACGCCGATCGTCCCGAGCTTCATGACGGCGACGCCCTGGCCGTGGTCGACGACCTCCTCGGCGGGTTCGCCGTTGTGCTTGATGTAGCCGCGGTTGAACTTCTCGACGCGCGAGCGCGCGCCGGTGACCTTGCCGGACAGGACGATCTCGGCGCCCAGCGCGCCCGCGTCCATGATGCGGTCGATCGTCGTGTGACCGGCCTTCCGGAAGTACCAGCCGCGTTCGAGGGCGTTCGCCAGACGGTCCGCGACGATCTGTGCGTTCAGGTCGGGCTCGTCGACCTCCTGAACGTCGATCTGCGGGTCGTCCATGTCGAAGCGGTCCTCGAGCTCGGTGGTGATCTTGCGGATGTTCTTCCCGCCCTTCCCGATCACCATCCCGGGCTTTTCGGCCTTCAGGACGATCTGCGTGCCCATCGGCGTCTGGGCGACGTCCATCCCGCCGTAGCCGGCGCGGCCGAGCTCGTCCGCGAAGAACTCGTTGATCTGGGAACGGCGCAGGCCGTCCTCGATGAATTGGTGTTCGTCAGCCATTAGTTGTCAGCCTCCGGCTCCTCGATGATCAGTTCGACGTCCGCGAGCGTGGTGTTCCACTCGGTCGCGCCCGCGGCGCGGGGGTTCCGACCGGGTCGCTCGCCGACCTTGTGAGGGGCGACGTGTTTGATGACCATCGCCTCGCCGTCGAACCCCTGCTCGTCGGCGTTGTTCTTGACGTTCTCCAAGAGCTTGAGGAAGTCCTTGGCGGCCTTCTCGGGGTACCGTCCCGCGTCCCAGCCGTCGATGTCGGAGCGGTGGCCCGCGCCGGCGTTGTGCTGGCGCATCGGCACCGACGTCTCCTCGTCGATGACCTCCTGGAGGAACTCCTCCGCGTCGGCGACCGTCTCGCCTTTGATCTCTCGGGAGATCTCCTTGCTGTCCTTCACGCTGATGGGCCGGTCGCGGAGCATCCCCTTGGCGGTGGTCTCCGGGTCGGCCTCGACGCTGTAGTTGATTCCCATGGGTTACTTGAGGGGCACGAACTTCGAGGACCGGGTCGCGCCGATGCCGGCCTGACCGTGTTCGACGGTGCTTCGCGTGAGGTGGAACTCACCGAGGTAGTGCCCGATCATCTCGGGCTCAACCTGAACGCGCTCGAAGCTGTGGCCGTTGTACACGGCGAAGGTGACGCCGACGAACTCCGGCAGGATCGGCATGTCGCGCAGGTGCGTCCGGATCGGGTCGTCCGCCGTCGTCTCCTTGTCGCGGCTCCGGACCGTCTCCAGCAGCTTCTGCTGTTCGGTGCCGAGTCCGCGAACGATGCTTCGCCGCTGGCGTGCGGGGAGCAGTTCCGCGACCTCGTCTACGTCCATCTCCTGCAGCTCGTCGAGCGAGTGACCGCGGTAGGCGAACTCCTCGCCCTCGCGGCCGGTTCGGTAGTCTGAACTCATTTGTTGCCACCTCGTCCGGTGCGCTTGGATGCGATGTCACCGACCTTGCGTCCCGGCGGGGCGTCCCGCGAGACGGACTTCGGCTGGCCGGGGTGTTGGCGACCACCGCCACCGAAGGGGTGGTCGACGGCGTTCATCGCGACGCCGCGGACGCGCGGGTATTTCGTGCCGCGCGCCTTCATCTTGTGGTGTTTGTTGCCGGCCTTGACGAAGGGTTTCTCCGTCCGGCCGCCGCCCGCGACCACGCCGATCGTGGCGCGGCACTGCGGGTCGAGTCGCTTCACTTCGCCGCTGGGGAGCTGGACGACCGCGACGTCGCGGTCGTGGGTGAGGAGTGTCGCCGACACGCCAGAGGCGCGCGCGAACTTCCCGCCGTCCCCGCGGTTGCTCTCGACGTTACACACCGGGACGCCCTCGGGGATCTCCGCCAGCGGGAGCGTGTTGCCCGGCTTGATCTCGGCCGAGACGCCGACCTGAATCGTCTCGCCCACGCGTACGCCTTCCGGCGCGAGCACGAGCCGACGGTCGTCGTCCTCGAACTCGACCTCCGCGAGGGGGGCCGAGCGGGCCGGGTCGTGTTCGATCCCGACGATCTCGCCGGTGACCGTGTCCACGTCTTCGAGCTTCTTGTGCGACAGTTCCGCCTTGTAACGGTGGGAGGGGGCCCGGAACGTCGGGCCGCCGCGTCCGCGCCGTTGTCCTTGGATTCGTCGTCCCATCTCAGAACACCCCGATACGCGAGGCGATTTCGGTCGCGTCGTCGTCCGCGGACAGGGTGACGACCGCCTTCTTCTCGCCCTGCGGCGTCACCTGCGTGTTCACGTTGACGACGCCCACGTCGTAGCGCTCGGCGACCTCGGACTCGATCTCCGGTTTGGTCGCGTCCACGTCGACGAGGAACAGCAGCTTGTTGTTGAAGTCCATCTCGTTCATCGCCTGCTCGGTGACGATCGGATGCTCGATGATCGAGTTCATCGGTCGGCCACCTCCGAGACGGCGCTCTCGGTCCACAGCGTGAGTCGGCCCGGGTGCGCGCCGGGCGCGAGGTCCTCCGCGTTGACCTCGCGAGCGGTCGCGACGTCGACGCCCGCGAGGTTGCGGGCGGCGCGGGACGGCTCCTCGCTGGTGACGACGAGGACGGACTTGGGCTGGCGGTACTTGCGGCCGCGGGCCTTGCCCTGTCCGGCGCGGACGGAGCGACCCTCCTCGGCGCGCTCGATGTCGGCGTCGGCGCCGACGGCTTCGAGCACGCCAAGGGCGTCCTGCGTCTTCTCGAGGTCCTCGAACTCGTCGCTCACGACGAGCGGGAGGTCGAGGTCCTCGTCGAACGCGTGGCCGCGCTCGGCGACGAGCTCGGCGTCGGTCGTGGCCGCGATGGCCGACCGGATCGCGAGCTGTCGCTCCTTGTCGTTCAGTTGCTTCGACTGGTCCTTCTCGGCCTTCGGCGGGTGCGCGGCGCGCCCCGACACGGCGTGCGGGACGCGACGGGCGACGTTCTCGGAACGTGGCACGTGCGCGAGCCCGCGGCCGGAGCCGAACGATTCGGCGGGCGTCCGCAGCCCGGCGAACTCGTCGGCCCCGTAGGCCTGCTTCCGGTTGGCCTGAGCGGCGTCGACCGCGCGACCGATGAGGTCCGGTCGGAACGCGGTCTCGAAGACGGCCGGCAGCTCGACGCTGCCCGCCTCCTCGCCGTCCAGGTCGTGTACTGTTGCGTTCATTGGTTATCCCTGGTTGGATTCGGTGGAAACGTACCGGACCTCGGGGTCGAGGCGCGGCTGGTCGTTCGGCCGGATGGCCGGGCGGAACCGCAGCAGGCGCTGGTCCGGACCGGGCAGCGAGCCCTTGATGAGCGCGTACTCACCGTCGACCTCGCCGTAGTTGACGAAGCCGCCGTCGACGGAGGCGTCGTCGCCCTCGCCGAAGTCGATGAGGCGCTTGTTGAGCTCGGTGCGCTGGTGATAGCCGGTCTGCCCCTGCTGGGGGACGGTGGAGCGGACGCGGGAGGGGTTCCACGGACCGAGGTTGCCGATCCGACGCCGCCATCCCTGGCGGGCGTGTTTGCCCTTCCGCTTCTGAACGCCCCAGCGTTTGACGGGACCCTGCGTCCCCTTCCCCTTCGTGATGCCGGAGACATCGGTGTACTGGCCCGCGCGGAAGACATCGCCGAACTCGTGGGCGCCGCCCTCCGCGACGAGGTCCAGCGCGAAGTCAGCGCGCTCCTCGAGGGAGCCGCCGCCGACGCGCGTCTCCATGATGTCGGGCTTCTTCTTCGGGACGTTCGAGAGCTCCGAGGGCGCCGTGTGCGTGATGACGCGCACGTCGTCGACGACGTCGTCGTCGAGCAGCGCGCGGAGCTCGTCGGCATCTGCCTCGAAGGTGTCTTCCGCCGGGAGGTCGAGCGCGCGGTCGAGTTCCTCGTGGAACTCGGTCGCCCAGACCTCTTCGACCGGCTTCTGTCCGTACGGCGTGTTCTCGTAGGCGCGCACGGCGACGGCGTGCATCTGCGGCGTCTCGACGACGGTGACGGGGACGGCCTCTTCCATCCCTTCACGCGGCGAGTTCGCCTCGTCGTTGACCATCATGACGTGGGTCATCCCGGCCTTGTAGCCGGCGAATCCCTGCAGCGCAGGGGCCCCGTCGTCTTCTGGCCACGAACGGATGCGCGGCACCTCGCTGTCTGCGCGGGTGCGCGGGCCGTAGCCCAGCGAGCCTTTTCGTGGTCGGCTTGGTTGTGGCATGTGTTTACTCCGTGAGTGTGAGCGAGCCGAGGGTCGCGAACAGAGCCTCCTCCGTCCGGACGACCTCGCTCGCCTGTGCCGGGATCGTGTTCAGCCAGAGGTCGAACCCCGGATCGGGTTCGACCGAGCGGCCGTCGGCGACGGCCGCCCGAATGCGGTCGGGCGGAAGCCCGAGCATCTCCGGAAGCCCCCGCTCGGGCGCGCCGAAGGCGACGGTGTAACCGCCGGCCTCGCGGGCGTCCGAGACGAGGTCGCCGAGCCGCGAGACGGAGAGTTCCGCTCCGTGTCGCGACGTCGCGACGGCCAGTCCGTCGCCGGCGAGCGCTTCCGACAGGTCCGCGGCCGCGACCTGGAAGCCGACCTCCGGCTTCCCGGTGATGCGGGCGCGGACCGGTTCTCTCGAAGAGACCCTGATGGTGACGCGCTCCCCCCGCTCGACCTCCATTCCGGAGGGGACGAGCAGGGAGATCGGGTGTTCCCGCAGCGGGGAATTGACCCGGACGCGGCCTTCAGGTCCGACCTCGGTCACGAGTCCCTGTGTTTTCGACTCTTCCCCGCTAGGGGTCGAGCCGGTCCGCCACGGCACGCGGAGCGGGGGAAGCACACCGACGTACCGGAGTTCGTCGCGCTGCCCCCAGAGGTCCTTTCGGAGCTCCGGCGGCGTCGCGGCGTACCCCAGCACGGTGCGGACGTACTCCCCGCCCCGTCGCCCGTCGCCTTCCCGGTCGGGGAAGACCACGAGCCGATCCGCCCGGAACACCGCCGCCGCACGGGCGACGTAGCCGAGTTTGCGAGTCGCCTCGCGGTCGTCCTCGGCTTCCCGGACGAGCGAAGACGGAACACAGATCGTGAGTCCGTCTTCGGTACGCATCGTGGCGAGACTGTAACCTTCGATTCCGGACGGCACGGTAAAAGGATAGCGGTCCCGATATCCGGCTGTGCCGCGTTCACACGGGGTCTGCGCGGGGATTCCGCCCGCGAATCCGAGCCAACTCGTCACACGGATCCGCGTCGCCGCGGAGGCGACCCCTCACGTTGGAACGACCCGCGCCACCGGCGCGTCGTCGTCATCGACCGCGACGTAGAGGTTCCCCGTGTCCGGTTCGACCGCGACCGCGCGCATGCGCCACCCGCGGTCGGCGAGCAGGGGCTCGCGCTCGGTCACGGTCGCGTCGAGGCCGTCGCCGTCGACCGTGAACCGCCCGAGGTACCGCGCCGCGAGCGTGCCCGCGAACAGGTCGCCCCGCCACTCGGGGAACGCGTCGCCGTCGTAGAAGACCGCGCCGCTCGGCGGGAAGCCGCCGGACCCGCACGGCCAGTGGTGGACCGGCGCGATCACGCCGTCGCGGTCCCCGTGGCCCGGCGCGAAGGGGTCGTCGGTCCCGTAGCGGCACGCCTCGCTGGCGACCGGCCAGCCGTAGTCGCCGCCGCGCTCGATCACGTTGATCTCGTCGCCGTCCTCCTCGCCGTGCTCGCACTGCCAGATCCGGCCCGTCTCGGACCGCACCGCCATCGCCTGCGGGTTCCGGTGCCCGTAGCTGTACAGCGCGTCGGCCGCGTCCGGGTCGTCGACGAACGGGTTGTCGGGGTGGGCGTCGCCGTCCGGGGTCAGCCGCAGCGTCGCGCCCAGCTCGTTCGAACGGTCCTGCGAGACGTGGTCGGGTCCGAAGTCCGTGTCGCGCCGGTCGCCGACCGTGACGAACAGCGACCCCTCGGGGCCGAACGTCGCCCGGGAGCCGAAGTGGTTCGCGCCGCCGCGGAACGGCTCGGCGACCCGGATTGGCTCGAACTCGTCGAGCACCGGCGCGTCGCCGCCGTCGAGCGAGAGCCGTCCGGTCCCGACGTGCGTCGTCGCCTCGCCCGCGTCGTTCACCGCCGCGTACGTGAGGTAGATGCGCGGGTCGGCCGGGTAGTCCGGGTGGACCGCAACGTCGAGCAGGCCGCCCTGCCCCTCCGCGAACACTTCTGGCGCGCCCGCGACCGCCTCGACGGCCCCGTCCGCGGGGTCGACAAGCGAGAGCCGTCCCGGTCGCTCTGTGACCAGCAGGCGACCGTCGTCGGGTAGGAAGGCGAGCGCCCATGGGTTCTCGAACCCCTCCGCGACGGTCTCGACGTCGTACGCGACGCCCGCGCCGTCGTCCGGCGGGGCGTCGCCGCCGTCGTCGCCGGAGCCTCCGGCCTCGTCGCCGCCGGGAGAGCCGCCGCCCCCGAGACAGCCGGCGACGGCGGGAAACGCGGCGATGCCGGCGAGCCCGGCGGTCGCGCGGAGGACGGTGCGTCGGTCGGCGCGGTCGGGCAGGTCGGTCATCGTTCGGGTACGGATCCGTGTGGGGGCGCGGCACCGATGACCCTTCCGCCGACCGTCGTTCGGAACCCTTATATCTCCGACCCGGACTACGATCGGATGCGAAGCACGCACCGGTAGTGTAGTGGTATCACGCAACCTTGCCATGGTTGCAACCCGAGTTCAAATCTCGGCCGGTGCACTCCCTGCGGTCGTGCCCCGACCTGACTCCCGCTCGCTCTGCTTGCGGGAGTCTCGGCCGGTGCATTTTCCGACTGACTGCGCCAGCCAGCGTCCGCTTCACTCCGCTCAGCGGACTTGCGAACGAAGTGAGCAGAATCACCGAGAGAGACTTGAGCGCTATCAGTCGCGCGCAGCGAACGGCGAGCGGAGCGAGCCGTGAGCGGGCACGTCTGATTCTGAGTTCGAATCTCGGCCGGTGTACTCCCTGCGGTCATGTACCGGCCTGACTTCCGCTCGCTTCGCTCGCGACTCCCTCGCGCGTGCTGCTCGGCCGCGTGGCGGCCTCGCAGGCACGCGCCGCCGCACGAGATTCCCCGACCGGTACTTTCAATCGGTGATCCGGCGAACCCCCCTCGCGTGACCGTACCAACGAAGACGCTCCCGAGCGGCGCGGAGCTGCCGGCGCTCGGGCTGGGCACGTACGACCTCGACGACGACGAGACGGCCGACAGCGTTCGGGCGGCGCTCGACGCCGATTACGCGCACATCGACACCGCGGAGGGGTACCGCAACGAGGCGGTCATCGGGGAGGCGCTCGCGGCGAGCGACGTCGACCGCGACGACGTCTTCCTCACCTCGAAGGTGCTCGCGAAGAACCTCAACTACGAGTCGGTGATCGAATCGTGCGAGGCGTCGCTCGACCGGCTCGGCACCGACTACCTCGACTTGTACCTGATCCACTGGCCGAACCCCGCCATCTCTCTGCGCGAGACGCTCCAGGCGATGGTGGAGCTGCGCGAGCGGGGGCTCGTCCGCGATATCGGCGTCTCGAACTTCAGCGCGTACCAGCTCAGCTGCGCGCACCACATTTCCGACGTGCCGATCGCGGTCAACCAGATCGAGTTTCACCCGTGGTTCCAGCGGCCCGACCTCGTCGACTACTGCCGCGAGACCGACACCGTGATCGAGGCCGCGGCCCCGCTCGCGCGGACCGACGTGTTCGGCGACGAGGTCGTCGCCGAGCTGGCGGAGCAGTACGACAAGCACCCGGCGCAGGTGATCATCCGGTGGGCGATCGACCGCGGCGTCGTCCCGCTACCGCGCTCGTCGACCCCGGAGCACGTCCGGGCCAACGCCGACCTCGACTGGGAGCTCGACGAGGCCGATCGGCGACGGCTCGACGGGCGCGACCGCGACGCCCCGGTGTACGACACCCCGGCCCGCGACTGGACGAGCGACGTGTACGGGATCGAACAGTAGTGGGCTCGCAGCCGCGGTCGCGGCTCAGTCTCCGAGTTCGACCGGCCGCCCGGTCTCGGCCGACTCGTAGACGCCGGCGAGCGCGCGCATGTCCGTGAGCGCGTGCTCGCCGTCGGGGTGGAACGGTTCGTCGGCCAGCAGCTGGTGACCGAAGTAGGCGAACTCCTCTTCGATCTGGTGGACCTGCTCGAAGTCGACATCGACCCGCGTCCCGCCGCGAACCACGGCGAATCCGCGGTCCTCGCGCTCATAGAACGCCGGGTCGAGGACGAGTCTGGCGTCTGTCCCGGTGACCTCCAGCCGGCTCGCGTGCTGGGCGTTCTGGCTCACCGTACAGAACGCGTCGACGTCGTCCGGGAACTCGAGTCGGAACGAGGCGTGCTCGTCCACGTCGGCGAACGCCTCGTGCTCCGACCGGGTCCGGCCGGACACCCGGACCGGGTCCTCGCCGAGTGCGAACCGCGTCGTGTTGAGCGGGTAGACGCCCAGATCCATCACCGCGCAGCCGCCCGACAGCGAGGGGTCGAGCCGCCACTGGTCCGTGTCGCTTCCGAGTTCGCCGAGCATCGTCTGCGACATCGTCGCGTGGACGTGGATCACCTCGCCGGCGACGCCCGCGTCGAGGAGGTCGCGGAGCCGCCGGACGGCGGGGTCGGTCTGCATCCGGTAGCCGACCATCAGGGGCGCCCCGGCGTCGCGGCAGGCCGCCACCAGCTTCCGCGCGCGCTCCGGCGTCACCTCCAGCGGCTTCTCGCAGAGGACCGCCTTCCCCTGCTGTGCGGCGGCCTCGACGTACTCCAGGTGGGTCGCGTTCGGCGTCGCGACGTAGACGGCGTCGTACGCGTCCGCGGCGGCCCCCGATCGCAGTTCCTCGGGCGTGAGGCCCGTCAGGTCGCGCTGGGCGGCGACCGCTTCGACCGCCGCGGGGTCGACGTCGCTGACGACGGTGGCCTCGGTGTACGCCGACCGCGCGATGCCGGGCAGCGCCCACTCCCGGGCGAACCAGCCGAGGCCGACGACCGCGACCCTGACCGGGTCGGCGACGGCGGCCGGGTCGAGCGTCTCCCAGTCGCGGCGCGTGAACTCGTCGAGGTACTCCGCGAAGGCGGCGTCCATGTCGCCCCCTCCGCGCGGGGGCGTCAAATAACCACGGCGACGCCGACGCGTGACGCGACCGAGCGAGTCACGGACCGCGCCGCCGTCGCGCTCGTCCGCGCCGCGCTCACCACGGCCCGTCGTAGTTCACCCGCGGCCGGTCCACGTCGATCCCGATCTCGCGGAGCGTCTCGGCCGCGCGCCGGACCGGCGCCGGGTCGGCGCGGTCGAGGGGATCGTCGGTCGCCTCGGCGAACCGGACCGTCCAGTCCCCGTCGATCACGACCGTCGCGCGCCGCGGGATGCCCGAATGCCCCTCCCACGAGTCGGCGAGCAGGTCGTACGACTCGGCGACGCCGCCGTGGAAGTCGGCGACGACCGGGAAGGGGAGTCCGAACCGGTCGGCGTACGCGAACGCCGCGTACAGCGAGTCGCCCGTGAGCGCAACGACGGCGAGGCCGTCGCGGTCGTGCCAGCCGGCGTCGCGGACCGCGGTGAGCGCCGCGGTACAGGGCGGCACGAACGTCGCGGGCGCGAGACAGAGAGCGACGGCGTCGTGCGCCTCGACCAACCGGAACAGCGCCAGTTCGGTTGCGGTGCGCTCCGCGTCGCCCTCCGGAGCCCCGCCGACCGCGGGCGCGGCGAAGTCGGGGGCGGTGTCGCCGACGGTGACCATGCGTCCACGAGGCCCGCGGCCGATAAATAGCCACCCGAGGCGGGGGCGGCGACCGCGACCGGGTCCGCGGAGCGGCCTGACGCGTGCGAACAGCCGGCTCGGGGGGTGTTTTAGCTGTGGGGCCCGGAGGGCGGTCGTGATCGGAGCCCACGCCGAGACGGCGCTCGCCCTCGTCGGCACCTACGGCGCCGTCGCAGTCTTCGTCGTCTTCGCGCTCGAAGGCGCCCTCGTCGGGAAGGTGCTGCCAGCGCGGACGCTCTTTGTCGCAGCGGTGGTCGCCGCGGGGGTCGACGCTGTGGCGGTCGTCCCGGTGTTCGCGGCGGCCGTCGTCGGGGCGACGACCGGCCAGTCGCTGCTCTTCGTCGCCGTCCGTCGGTTCGACCTGGATCCGACGGCGTCGAGGGCCGTCCCGGTCGACGCGGGGCGGCTGGACGGCGCGACGCGCTGGCTCGACCGGTGGGGGCTCCCGGCGGTCGCCGCCTCGAACGCCGTCCCCGGGACGCGCGGGTGGCTCGCGGTGCCCAGCGCGAGCGCGTCGTCGGTGTCCGCGCCGCGGTTCGCCGCCGCGTCGCTACTCGGGTCGGCCGCCTACGCCGGCGCGCTCCTGGGAATCGGGCTGGCCGTCGCGCTCGGCGTCGAGAGCGCAGTCGGGCTGTTCGGCGGCGACCTCGTCGCGGCGCTGTAGCCCGGCTCCGCCCGTTTCACCCGGTCAGAGGATCGTCCCGTGCTTCTTGTCCGGCAGGTCCTTCTGAACGTCCTCATAGAAGTCGAACCGCGCGGCGAGCTCGGCGCGGAGGTCCGAGGGCGGCACGATTTCGTCGATGACGACCTCGCTCGCCATGCGGTGGACGTCGATCCCCTCGCGGTACTCCTCGCGGAGGCGCTCCTCCTCGGCGGCGCGCTCCTCGGGGTCGTCGATCTCGGCGAGCTTCCGGGCGTAGACCGCGTTGATCGCGGCCTCGGGGCCCATGATGCCGATCTCGCCGGAGGGAAGGCCGATGACGCTCTCAGGGTCGTAGGCCGGCCCGCCCATCGCGTAGATGCCCGCGCCGTACGCCTTCCGCACGACGACGGTCTGTTTCGGCACCGTCGCCGAGGAGGTGGCGTAGATCATCTTCTTCCCCTTCTCTAAGATGGCGTCCTTCTCCACCTGCGAGCCGGCCATGAAGCCGGGCGTGTCACAGAGGTACAGCAGGGGGATCTCGTAGGCGTCGCAGGTCCAGATGAACTCCGCGGCCTTCTCCGCGGCGTCCGGGAAGATCGCGCCCGACCGCTCCGTCGGCTGGTTGGCGACGACGCCGACCGGCCGCCCGTCGATCCGGCAGAACGCCGTGACGATCTCCGGACCGTACCCCTCCTTCAGCTCGAACACCGACTCGGCGTCGGCGATCCGGTCGATCAGGTCGTGGGCGTCGTACGGGCGGTTCGGCGACTCGGGGATCAGCTCGTCGATCCCGTCGGGCGAGAGCTTCGGCGGCTTCGTCTCGCGCCGCGGGGGCTTCTCGCCGGCCCGGTCGGGGAGGTAGCCGATCAGGTCGGCGACCAGCTCGCGGGCGTGCTCCTCGTCGCGCGCGACGAGGTCCGCGGAGCCGGACTCCTCGGCGTGGACGCGGGGGCCGCCGAGGTCGTCCAGATCGATCTCCTCGCCGGTGACCATCTCCACCATTCGCGGGGAGGCGATCGCCATCGCGGACATGTCCTCCACCATCACAGTGAAGTCCGCGAAGACGGGCGTGTAGGCGGCCCCGGCGATACAGGGGCCGTAGAGAACGCAGATCTGCGGCACCGCGCCGGAGAGCATCGAGTGGTTGTAGTAGTACTTCCCAATCCCCTCGCGGTTGGCGAAGAAGCCGGTCTGCTGGTCGATCCGACCGCCGGAGGAGTCCATCAGGTAGAGCACCGGGTTCCCCGTCTTCAGCGCCCGCTGTTGCATCCGAAGGAACTTCTCGACGCCCTTCGACGCCATCGACCCCGCCTTCACGGTGAAGTCGTTGGCCATGAAGTGGACGTCGCGCCCCTCGAACTCGGCCGCGCCCGTCAGCAGGCCGTCGCCCGGGAGGCGGTCGCCGCCGCGATCGTTCCCCGCTTCGTCCTCGCCGGCGGGCGCGTCGGGGTGCCAGTCGTCGAACGCGGCGAACTTCCCGTCCTCGAACTTCACCCCCGCGGGGTCGCCGTCCGCGGCGCCGGCGTCACCGGTCCCGCGGGTCCCGCCCTCGCCGCCGAACCAGAGGTCGAGGCGGTCGCGGACGAACAGCTTCCCCTGCTCCGAGAGGCGGTCGCGGTACTTCTCCGGGCCGCCCTCGCGGATGTCGGCTATCTCGGCGCGGAGGTCGCGCTCGCGGTCGGTCGGTCCGAGGTCGTCGTCGAGCGGGTAGCTCGGCTCGGACGGCTCGGCGCTGGCGACCGGCGTCTCCTCGCCCTCGACGTGGACGTCGACGTCGACGCCGAGGTGTTCGGCGAGCGACTTCGCGATCGCCGCAGCCTCCTCGGGCGTCGCCGCCGCGCCGACGTGGACTTTCATGAACGCAAGATTTGCGGTGGATCCTAAACAGTTTTCCATGCGGGATTCGGCGGGCCCGCGTCGGCCGGCGGCCCGGGGCGGCGCGCCGCTCGTCCGGAGCGGTACCCCGCTGCTACTCCGCGTCGACGGCGGCTTCCAGCCGCTCGATCAGCGCCTCGTTGCCCACGTAAACCGGCGTGCGCTGGTGGACCGCCTCGGGCTCCACGTCGAGGATCGAGCCGGTTCCGTCCGAGGACGCGCCGCCCGCGCGCTCGACGATGTAGGCGATCGGGTTCGCCTCGAACTGTAGCCGGAGCTTCCCCTCGGACGCGCTCCGGAGGGCGGGGTAGGCGAACACGCCGCCGTAGGTGAGCACCTGGTTCACGTCGCCGACCATCGCGCCGCCGTACCGGAGCTTCAGCTCGTCTTCGATCGATCGGGCGTACGCGCGGAAGTCCGCGGGCCAGTCGGGGACCCGGCCGCCGAACCCGTAGACGGTCGGGGTCGCCGGCAGCGAGAGGTCGGCCTCGACGACGGACCTCTCGACGCCGTCGCCGTCGGCGGTGACCACTTCCTCGCGGACGCCCGTCTCGTCGGCGACGACCATCGTCGTGATCGGGCCGTAGAGGACGTAGCCGGCGGCGACGAGGTCGCGGCCGCTCGCGGGCAGCGGCGCTTCGTACACGCCGACGACGGTGCCCATCGCGTTGTTCGACCGGAGGTTCGAGGAGCCGTCGAGGGGGTCGATCGCGACGGCGAGCGCGTCGCCCGCGCCGCTCCCGACGGCGCCGCCCGCGTCGACCGCCGATTCACGCTCCTCGCTGACGAACGAGCCGACGCCGTCGACCGCGGTTATCGCGTCGCCGAGGAGCTCGTCGGCGTACAGGTCGCCCGCGAGCACCGACTCGCCGGATTCGTTCTCCGTCCCGCTCTCGACGCGGCGGCCGGGGAGCGCGGCGCGGATCTCGGGGGCCGTCGCCGCGACCGCGTCGAACACCGCGTCGACGGTCGAGTCCGGTGAGGACATCAGTCGTCGCTCTCGGCGACGGCCAGCGCCTCGGCCGGGTCGGACTCTTGGAAGATCACGGCCTCCAATGCGTCGAGGATGCGCTCAGGCTCGTCGCGCTGGAAGACGTTTCGGCCGACGGCGATGCCGGTGGCCCCCGCGTCGATGGCGTTCGAGACGTTCCGGAGGAACGCCTCGTCGTCGCGCATCGTCCCGCCGGACATGACGACGTCGGCAGGGCCGGCCATCTCGACGGCGTCGCCCATCGCCTCGGCGGAGCCGGGGTACTTCACCTTCACCACGTCGGCGCCGAGCTCCAGGCCGAGCCGCGCGCCGTACGAGATGACGTCCGGGCTCGCGTCGTTGCGGAGCCCCTGCCCGCGCGGGTACGACCACATGACGACGGCCATGTCGTGTTCGCGGGCGCCCTCCTGCGCGTCGCGGAATTCCTCGGCCATCGCTACCTCGTGGTTCGACCCGCCGTAGACCGTGAACCCGACCGCGTCGGCCCCCAGTTCGGCCGCGTACTCGGCCGTACAGTTGACGGCGCTGTTCGGCTCTCCTCGCCAGAGGTTGGAGGTCCCGTTGAGCTTCAACAGGAGGTTGACCTCGTCCTCGTAGTCGGGGTAGTACGCCTCGGCGAGCCCCTTCTGGACGGCGAGCGAGGTGACCGCCTCGTGGGTGGCGAGCTCGAAGATCCGTTCCGGGTCCGCCGTGTCCGGGTTCGGCTCGAAGTCGACCGGCCCGTGTTCGAGCCCGTGGTCGTACGCGAGGATGAGCGACTTACCGTCGCGCGAAATGTCGTCGGCGGCGTGAGGAAGCATCAGTTCGTAGTTCCGTTACATACGTAAAAAGGGCTGTGGTGAAGTCGGCGGACGTAAAGAAACTTAGCGGCCGATTGAGCGGCGCCTCGGGTCGATTTTGCGCGATCGGCTTCGAAACGCGTTACTACTCGAATTGTTAATTTCTCCGGTGCGAACGCGTTCGGGCCCGGCTTTCGCAATACTTACCAGCCGCGGCGCGGCAGCGAGTCACATGCGAACGCTTTCCGAAATCGAGGTCGTCGGCGTCGTCGGCGCCGGGACGATGGGCAACGGGATCGCGCAGGTCGCGGCGTCGGCGGGATACGACGTGGTGATGCGGGACGTGGAGCGCGAGTACGTCGAGCGCGGCCTCGACAGCGTCGAGGACAGCCTCGACCGGCTGGCCGGAAAGGGCGCGCTCGACGAGGACCCCGAAGCGGTCCGCGACCGGATCACGGGGACGACGGCCCTCGACGACCTCGCGGACGCCGACCTCGTCGTCGAGGCCGTGATCGAAGACCTCGAGGTAAAACGCGACGTGTTCGGCGACCTCGACCGCGTCACCGACGACGACGTCGTCCTCGCGACGAACACCTCCACGCTGTCTATCACGACCATCGCGAGCGTGACGGAGCGCGCGAGCGACGTGGTCGGCCTCCACTTCATGAACCCCGTCCCGATCATGGACGGCGTCGAGGTCGTGGTGGGCGAGCGCACCGACCCGGCGATCGTCGACTTCGCGCACGCCTTCGCCGAGGACCTGGGCAAGGAGACGTGGGAGTCCGACGACAAGCCCGGGTTCGTCACCAACCGGATCCTGATGCCGTGGATAAACGAGGGGATCCGCGCGTACGACGAGGGCGTCGCCGACAAGGCCGACATCGACCGCGGGATGAAGCTCGGCACGAACGTCCCGATGGGGCCGCTCGAACTCGCCGACCACATCGGCCTCGACGTGGCGCTCGACGCAAGCGAGACGCTCCACGACGAACTCGGCGACCGCTACAAGCCGGCGTACCTCCTCAAGCGCAAGGTGGAGGCGGGCGACCTCGGCAAGAAGACCGGTCGCGGGTTCTACGAGTACGAGTGACCGCGTCGGGGCGTCTGAGAGGCGGTCAGGCCGCGTCCGCGTCGCGGTCGTCGTCCGCCGTCCACCGGCGCGCGCCGGGCAGCAGCCCGACGAGCTTCGTCACGTAGCCGAACCGGAACAGCCCCAGCTGCGAGAGCGCCCCGAGGACGAATACCGCGAGGAACGCGGGCGCCGAGAGGTCGAAGAGGAGGGGTTGGACGGTCGTCTCCGCGGCGGCCGTCTCGAAGCTCGCGGGCGTCAGCGACCGCGAGGCGAACGCCGCGCCGATGAGCGCCGTCGAGACCACGAGCGTCGTCCGGGTGAGGACGAACCCGAACAGCGCGCCGACGGCGACGCCCGCCAGCGTCGCGCCGACGAGCAGCGCCGTCCCCTCGACCCCCGCGGCGTCCGCCGCGTAGAAGGGGCCGACGGCGAACCGCCCGGCGAACCCGCCGACGACCGCGCCGATGCCGAGCACCGCGAAGGAGAGCCCGGCGTACGCGAGGAAGCCGCCGAGGAGGCCGCCGACCGCGACCGCGCCGGCGGTGAGGACGGCGCCGTCGACCGCGACGAGGCCGACGACGTTCGGCGCGAGCAGGTAGCCGGCGCCGGCGCCGACGAGCAGCCCCGTCAGCGTCACCGCGTAGACGGAGACCGCCGCGCCGACGAACGCGAGCGCCAGCCCCGCGAGGACCAAGCCGCCGTTGAGTGGGGTGAGCATGTCCGTACCGTGGCGCGCGCTGCTACTTAAATTGTCGCAGCCGCGAGGACGGAAAACGGGCGGCGAGCGGCGGACTCACCGCGCCCGGCTCGTCGCTCGTCGATCGATGTATCGCGTATACCCGCCGACCGCGAGGCCGAACCCGACGACGAGCAGGACGAACCCGAGGAGGCGACTGGTCCCGACGGTCATCACCGTCAGGACGACGCCGAACAGCAGCGCGAACACGCCGGCGACGACGACGCCCACGTCCAGCAGCGGCGACGGCTGGATGGTCCGGCAGTGCGGGCAGATCCGCGCGTCGGCGGGGATCGGCTCGCGGCAGTCGACGCAGCGGAGGCGGTCGCTCGGCACGCGAGGCGGTTCGGCCGCGATCGGTTTGGCTCTGTTGACTGCGGAGGGGGCCGAGAGGACGTGTCTGCTACCCGGACGCGCCTCGGATTGTACTCGTCGGAACAGAGAACTCCGACGGGCCGCATGGTTAAACGATGTTTCCGGATTGTGAACCGAAGTGCCGAAACGGAGACGCCGCGAGGTCCTCGGAGCCCTCGCGGTGGCTCACCGCCGGTTGTATTTCCGACGACGACCCGCAGGTGGAAATTCGGGAGATAGACGTGGTGAATCTGCGGGACGAGACCGTCGGTGTCACGATAGTTGCGGAGCGAGGCGACGAGGTCGTATCCGAGGACGGGTTCCGATTCGGCCCGAAGCAAGGCGGAGCGACGGGCGGAGTGTATTTAAAAGAAAGTTGGATGAGTGGTGAGGGAGACCTGGAACTCACGATATCCGCGGATTCGATCGACGAAGCCAGTCTATTCACGGAGAGCGTGGCACAAGAGAGTGAAGACGACGAGTGTGTATCCGCGTTCAGTCCGGTCGACGAGAACGGCGGAGGCATGTACTACGCCGAAGCTGAGTGTTGACGACGCGCGAAACGAGCGCCGGGTGCGGATTTCCGCCCGCTCTCCCGCTCAGTCCGCGCCGGCCGCCGCGGCCGGCTCGTCGCCGGTATCGAGCGTCTCCTCCACCTGCGTGAAGACGGCGATCAGCGCGAGCACGGCGGCCGCGGCCCCGACCGCGAAGGGGACGACGAAACCGAAGCCGTAGAGCCAGCCGGACGCCAGCGGCCCCAGGGCGACGCCGAAGCCGAAGCCCATCGTGAGCACCGACAGGGTGGTCCCGGACTCACCCTCGCGGGCGAGGTCGCCGGCGAGCGCGAGCGACGGGGCGAACACGCACGCGACCGCGATCCCTTGGCCGAGCCGGACGAGCATCATCAGCGCCGGCTCGGTCACGATCCCCTGAAGCAGCGTCGTCGGGACGAGGATGACGAAGCCGGCGAGCAGGAACGGCCGGCGGCCGATCCGGTCGCTGGCGCGGCCCACGGGGACCTGGAAGACCACGTTCGCTATCGTCACGGCCGCGAACTGGGCGCCGAACCACACTGGGGGCTGGTCGAGCCGCACGTTCACTTGGTTCTGGAGCGTCGCGAACAGGGCGATGCACGCGCCCATGGCGACGGTCGCGAGCCCGAGCGTGAACACGGGGTCGAGCAGGCGGTCCTCGCCGCGGACCCGGATCGACACGTCGTCGCCCGCCTCGGCCTCGACGTCGGCGTCGCGGACGAGCAGGAACACGAGCGTGAAGCTGAGGTACGCCCCCGCGCAGGCCGCGACGAAGGCGGCGTCGAAGCCGTCGAGGACCGGGAGCCCGACGGCGGAGAGGTCGTACGGCCCGCGAGCGACGACCGCGCCCGCGAGGACCGGGCCGAAGCCGAAGCCGATGAGCCGGAACGTGTTGTACACGCCGAAGTTGCCGCCGCGGTCGGCGTCGCTCGCGGCGTACTCGTTCACGAGGGCGACCGTGGCGGGGATGATGAGCGCCGCGCCGAGCCCCTGTATCGCCCGCAGCGCCACCAGCACCGGGTAGCTCGTCGCGATCGTGTACAGCCCGCTCGCGGTTCCGAGGAGCAGGATTCCGGCGAGGACGAACGGACGACGGGCGCCAATGCGGTCGGAGAGCCGCCCCGTGAACGGCTGCGAGAGGCTGTTGAGAAAGCCGAAAAGCGAGAGCACGACGCCGATGAGGAGCGGTTCGGTCAGCGTGACCGCGGCCGCGCCGACCCCGACCTCGACGCCGAGTAACCCCTCGATGTCGACGAGGTCGCTGGTGATGTACAGCGGGAGGACGACGATGAGAAAGGAGTTCCCGGCGGCGCCGACCATTCGCGCGAGCGCCAGCACGATCACGCGCCGGTCGGTGTCGGTGACGCCGGAGAGGAGCCCCATTCACTCTGGGTTCGGAACGGATGATAAAGGCGCTTGTGAACGGGGGGAGTCGATCCGGTTTCGGTCGCCGACGAGCGTCGAACCGCGGTCTCGGTGTCGACCGAGACCGAGCGGCTCAGGGGGTCGCCGGGGTCCGCTTGTCGACGCCGCGGACCTCGAACCGCGCGCCGCCGTCCTCGCCGGTCGTCGCCTCGACCGTCCACCCGTGCGCGGTGGCGATCTCCTGAACGATCGCGAGGCCGAATCCGGTGGTGCCCGCGCCGCCGCTCTCGCCGGGTTCGAAGAGCGAGTCGGCGACCGCCGGGTCAATCCCCGACCCGTCGTCCTCGACGAAGAAGCCGTCCGAGAGGTCGCCGACCCGGATCGAGACGTCGTCGCCGGCGTGGTCGACCGCGTTGCGCATCAGGTTCTCGAAGAGGTTCCGGAGGCGGTCCGGGTCGGCGAGCACCTCGCGGTCGGTCTCGACCGAGAGGGTCGCGTCCGCGGTGTCGACGGTTGACCAGCTGTCGGCGACGACGTCCGCGAGGTCGACGCGCTCCGGGTCGCCGACCGTCTCTCCCTCGCGGGCGAGCGCGAGGGTCCGCTCGACGATCGACTCCATCCGGGCGAGCGCGTCGAGCGCGGCGTCGAGGTTCTCCGCGTCGTCCGACGCCTCGCGGGCGAGCTGGACCCGGCCCTGCGCGACGTTGAGGGGGTTCCGCAGGTCGTGCGAGACGATGCTCGCGAAGGAGTCAAGCCGGTCGTTCTGTCGTTCGAGCGCCGCCTCCCGCTCTTTGAACGCCGTGATGTCCTCCTGGAAGCCGACCCAGTGCGTGACGGTCCCGTTCGGGTCGCAGATCGGGGCGATGCTCACTCGGTTCCAGAACTCCGTCCCGTCCTTCCGGTAGTTCAGCAGCTCGACGCTCGTCGGCTCGTCGGCGTCGATCGCGTCGCGGAGCTCCTGAACCGACTCCTCCTCCGTGTCCGGCCCTTGGAGGAACCGGCAGTTGACGCCGATCGACTCCTCGCGGTCGTACCCGGTCATCTCGACGAACCGGTCGTTGACGTACACCATGGGGTTGTCCTCCCGGTCCGCGTCCGTGATGGTGATCCCGACCGGCGCCTCGTCGAGGGCGCGGGTCTTCGTCTCCAGTTCCGCGCGGCGCTCGCGCTCGTCGGAGACGTTTCGGAGGATGCCGACGCTGCCGTTGAACGAGTCGCCCTCGTACGGCAGCGCGGCCATGTGGTCGCGACAGGGGATCGGCTCTCCCTCCTTCGGGACGATGTCGACGCCGAAATGCTGGACGTCGGGCCCCGAAGACGAGAGGATCGTGCCGAGGCGGTCCTCGGCCTCTTTGACCGCCGCGTCGTCCTTGATGAACCCGGGCTTCTGGCCGATGATCTCCTCGCGGTCGTAGCCGGTGAGCTCGGCGAACGGCTCGTTGACGAACCGGAAGACGCCGGTCTCGTCGACGACGTAGACGGGGTAGCCGAGCGCCTCGATGACCGTCGAGTAGCGCTCGGCGATCTCTTTGGTCCGGTGCTCCTCGACCGCCTGATCGACGCGGTTCGCGAGCCGGCGGAGCTGCTCGGGACCGCCCTTCTGGAAGTAGCCGGTGACCCCCGCGTTGAGCGCCTGACTGGCGATTTCTTCCGAGCCCTTCCCGGTGTACAGCACGAACGGGGTCTCCCCGTGGCGGTCGCTGAACACGTCGAAGAACTCCAGCCCGTCCATCGCGGGCATGTCGTAGTCGCTGACCACGCAGTCGAAGGCGGCCTCGTCGAGCCGGTCCAAGGCTGTCTCGGGGTCGGTCACGCTCGTCACCGCCACGGAGTCGATCTCGCGTTCGAGGTACGCCTCCGTGAGGTCGAGGACCGACGGGTCGTCGTCGACGTGTAACACGTCGATCGCGGCGGGCATACGTGAACGAACGATCGCGAGGAATAAACGACTACCGACCCGGCTATCGGATCTGGATCCGGGGGCGGCGGCGACCGCGGTCCGCGTTCCACTTCCGGCGCGCGTGGCTGGTTCTTAAGACCGCGGAGCGCGGAGTCGGGATCGATGACCGGCGGGACGCCAGTCGCCGGGGAGACGCTCCCGGGCGCCGGCGGCGGGGACGACGACGCGGACCGCGTCGTCTGCCACGTCGACATGGACTGCTTTTACGCATCCTGCGAGCGGCTGCGCCGCCCCGACCTCGCGGGCGAGCCCGTCGTGGTCGGGATGGGGTACGAACCGGGCGAGTCGATCGGCGCGGTCGCGACGGCGAGCTACGAGGCCCGCGAGTTCGGCGTCGAGAGCGCGATGCCGATCTCGGAGGCCTTGGAGCTGCTCCCCCGCCGCGCGGACGCGGACCCCGACGACCCGGACGCGCCCGACCCGGAGGAGACCGGGCGGTACCTCCCCGTCGACCTCGACTTCTACGAGGACGTGGCGAGCGAGGTGAAGGAGGTCCTACGCGACTGCGCCGACACGCGCCGGGAGGTGAGCATCGACGAGGCGTACCTCGACGCCACCGACCGGACCTCGTGGGCGGTCGCCGGGGGTGGCGGCGGGAGTCCGAGCGACGGCGGTGACGGGGACGACGGCGACGATTCTACCGACCCGCCGCCGAGCGGGGCCGCCGGCCCCGCGGAGGCGCGGACGCTCGCCGAGGGATACGCCCGCCACGTGAAAGACCGGATCGAGCGGGAGGCCGGGGTGCCGGCGAGCGTCGGCGTCGCGCCGAACATGTCGGCCGCGAAGGTCGCCAGCGACGCCGACAAGCCGGACGGGCTGGTCGTCGTGCCGCCGGGGTCGGTCGCGGAGTTCCTCGCGCCGCTGCCGACCGCCGACGTTCACGGGGTCGGCCCGGTGACCGAGGGGACGCTGGCGGAGCTGGGCATCGAGACCGCGGGCGACCTCGCCGCGGCCGACCGCGACCGGCTCGCCGCGGAGCTGGGCGAGCGCGGGCCGGAGCTCTCCCGACGCGCCGCGGGCGACGACGACCGGGAGGTGACGCCGACCGGCCTCCCCAAGAGCCTCTCGCGGGAGTCGGCGCTCCCGACGACCGCCGACGAGCCGACGAAGCGCGAGACCGTCTCCGCGCTCGCCGCGGACGTTGCCCGCCGCGCCCGCGAGCGCGGCTGCCTCTACCGCACAATCGGGATCAAGGCGGTCGAGCCGCCGTTCGACGTCAACACCCGCGCCCGGAGCCTGCCCGGTCCCGTGGACGACCCCGACCTCGTCGAGGAGGTGGCGCTCGACCTGCTCGGCGAGTTCGACGAGACCCGCGTCCGCAAGCTGGGCGTGCGCGTCTCCAAGCTCGACTTCGCCGAGACGGATCAGGCGACGCTCGGCGGATTCGAACCGGGGGACGGGCCGGGAGACGGGAGCGACGGCGCGGCCGACCGCCCCCGCGGGTCGGTCGGTCGAACGGCCGGCACCGACGGCGACGGCGGGAAGCTCACCGACTGGGTAGACGGGGAGCCGACCGGGGACGGCGACGCGACGGGGAACGAGGCAGAGCGCCGGACGGGGGACGGACAGGCGTCGCTCGGCGACTGGTCGTGAGCCGCGCCCGACGCGTGGATTCATGGGGCGGCCGAAACGATCCGGAGACATGTCCCTCGCTCGTCGCGTCCTCCTCGGCTCGAACTCGAACGGCTCGCCGCGCCGGTACCGACTCCTCGTGCCGCCGCTGCTCTTTGTCGTCTCCTTCGCCGCCTACGGGCTGGGGCTCTTCGCTCACGCCGGCGGGGTGGTGTTCCTCGCGTTCGACGCCGCGGCCCTCGGCGTCCTCGTGACCGCGGGCCTCGCCTATCGAGGGGCCGGGGTCGCGCTCGCGTGGCTCTCCGTCTACGGAGCGCTGCTCGGGAGCAACGCCGACCACTACCTGCTGGGCCTGCCCGGGCGGCCCCTCGCGGAGCGCGTCGCCGCGCTCCTCGGACTCGACGGGCTCGTCTTCGTCGGGGTCGAGGCCCTCGCGCTGGGGACGCTCGCGTGGGTCGCCGGGACCGTCGGCCGTCTCGCGGTCGACCGCGTCCGGGCCGCGTGACCGGCGTGGGCGTGCGACCGGATCGAACGCGCGACGGCCGGCTATTTACGCCCCGAGCGACGACTGCGATCCATGGACGATTCCGCCGACCTCGCGTGGGAGACGCTCGACAGCGACATCGACTACGCCTGCCCCGGCTTCGACGTGCGCCGGGACGAGGTGCGCTTCCCGGACGGCGAGACGGACGGGTTCCACTACGTCGACGAGCCGCCGGCGGTCGTCGTGCTGCCGCTGACGCCCGACGGCGACGTCGTCGTCATCGACGAGTGGCGACAGGCCGTCGGCCGGGTGAACCGCGGGATTCCCGCCGGGACGATGGAGCCGGAAGACGGGGCGGCGGGGGACGGCGGCCCCGCGGGCCGAGAGCCGACGACCGCCGCGGTCGAGCGCGCCGCGGCCCGCGAACTCGCCGAGGAGACGGGGTACGAGGCGGACGCGTTCGAGCGGCTGACGACCGTCGAGCCCACGAACGGGATGGCGAACGCGGTCCACCACCACGTGCTGGCGACCGGCTGCGAGCCGACCGCCGAGCGGGAGCTGGACCACAACGAGTCGATCGCGGTCGAGACGGTGCCGTACGACGACCTGCTCGCCGCGGTCGTCGACGACGAGCTGCGCGACGGGCGGGCCGTCACCGCGGTGCTGTGGTACGAGCTGCTCCACCAGTAGGCGGTCGGGACCCGCCTTCGGCGCCGTCGCCGTTTCGGCACGGCGTCGTGGCGCCGCCGTCTCCGCGCGATATCGCACCGTCGCCGTCTCGGAACGATACCGCGCCGTCGTCGATTCCGACACGGACAACCATTTTGCCGGGCGGCCCCTACGCGGGGCAATGACAGATCCCTCCAGCGGCGACCGGGCCACGGACGGCGGCGTCTCGGACGAGTTCGACGACGTCGGGCCGGACGCCGTCGGCGACGCGGACGGGTCGGGCGGGGGCGCCGGCTCTCCGGGCGTCGCGGTCGCGACGGCCCTCCTCCTCGGCGTCCTCGGCCCGGTCATCGCGCTCGCGAGCGGGGTCGCCGTCTTCGCGATCGACTCGCTGACCGGGGGGCTCTCGCTCGTCGCGAGCGTGGTCCTCACGCTGGTGTTCGGCCAGTACGTCGCGTTCGGCGGGCTCGCGGTCGGCTACCTCGCGTGGCGCGGCTTCGACCGCGAGGGGATCGTCTCGTACCTCGGCGTCCGGGTGCCGAGCCTCAAGGAGATCGGGATCGTCCTCGGCAGCTGGGTCGTGATCTTGATCCTGATCCTCGTGGTCTCGACGATCGTCCAGCTGCTCGGGACGGAGACCGCGGCGAACCAGAGCGCGGAGCTGGCGATGGGGAATCCGGCGATCATCCCGCTGTTCGTCGCCGCGTCGTTCCTCGTCATCGGGCCCTGCGAGGAGATCCTCTACCGGGGAGTCGTCCAGGGGCGCCTCCGCGAGTCGCTGCCGGCCGCCCCGTCGATCGCGCTGGCGGCCGCCATCTTCGCGACCATCCACGTGATGGCGCTGACCGGCGGGCTCTCCGCGCGCCTGACGACGATCTCGATCCTGTTCGTGCCGAGCCTCGTGTTCGGCGCGGTGTACGAGTACACCGAGAACCTCGTCGTCCCCGCGCTGCTCCACGGCCTCCACAACGCCGTGATCTTCACTGTCCTCTACGTCACCGTGACGCAGGTAGACCCGAACGAACTGCCGACGGTGCTGGGGTTCTTCCCGGTCTGATCCCGGACGATCGAGCGGCCTCAGTACAGGTCCTCTAGCGACTCCTCGACGTGCGAGTGCTCCTCGGCCGGGAACTCGCCGCTCGTCACGGCATCCCGGTACGCCTCGACGGCGTCGACCATCTCGCCGCGCACGTCGCCGAACTGCTTCGCGAACGGCGGCGACCACTCCCCGAGCCCGACCGCGTCGTTGATCACGAGCACCTGTCCGTCGCAGTCGGGGCCCGCGCCGATGCCGATCGTCGGGATATCCAGCGCCTCGGTCACCGCGCCCGCGAGGTTCGCCGGCACGTGCTCCAGCACGAGCGCGAACGCCCCGGCGTCGGCGTGGGCGCCCGCGAGGTCGATGATCTCCTCGGCGGCGTCCTGCTCGGTCCCCTGTCGGGTGTAGCCGCCGAGCCGGTTCACGTGCTGCGGGGTCAGGCCGAGGTGCGCCATCACCGGGATCCCGACCTCGGTCATACGACGGGTCGTGTCGACGGTGTGGGGGCCGCTCTCGATCTTCACGGCGTCCGCGTTCGCCTGTTTTAGGAGTCGACCCGCGTTGCGGACGGACTCGGCCTCGTCGACGCCGAACGAGAGGAACGGCATGTCGGCGACGACCAGCGCGTCCCCGGTCGCGCGCGCGACCGCCGCGGTCCGGCTCGCCACCTCGTCGAGCGTGACGGGGAGCGTGGAGTCGTAGCCAAGGGCGGCGTTGCCCATGCTGTCGCCGACGAGGACGACATCGATCCCCGCCTCGTCGACGATCGCCGCCGTCGGGGCGTCGTATGCGGTCAACATCGTGATCGGATCGTCGCCCTCCCGCAGTCCCCGCGTCGTGGTCATACCTCGGAGTCACCCGCGCGACGCCGTAAAATCGTCGGGAACCGGAAAGGCGGGGCGGCGCGGCCGGGCGGCGGCGCGACCCCGGTACCGCCGCCGACCGCCACCGATTTGCCGCTCGGCCGCCGAGTCGGTCGCGTGCAACCAGTCGAGCGGGCCGAGTACGAGGGGGTGGACTACGCGTGGGTGATGCAGACGACGTTCGTCGTCACCATCCTCGTCGGCGCGCCCGCCGCGGCGCTGCTGTCGACGCTCGTGACGCTGGAGACGTGGGGCGCGCGCGCCGCGTTCGCGGTCCGGATCGGCGCGCCCATCTGGTTCGTCACCGCGGTCGCTGTCGCGCTGTACGCGCGGCGCGCCGAGGCCGGCGACGGCGGCTCTGGCAGCGACGCCGACGCGAGCGCGGAACGGGACGCCGACGCTGACGCCGGAGACGCCGAGCCGGAGTCTACCGAGCCGACCGACGAACAGACTGACGAGGGGGAGAAGATCGACTGACCCGCGGGCGGCGCGGTGCGAGTCGCTACTCGGCGAGCAGCTCCGAGACCCACGCGAAGTCGACGCCGCCGCGCTCGGCGGTGACCGCGTCGCTCTGCGAGTCGCCGACGAACAGGGTGTCCTCCGGGGCCTCCCCGAGGCGGTTGATCGCCGCGAGCAGCGACGCCGGGTCGGGCTTGTGGCTTCCGACGGTGTCGCGGCCGACGATCGCACCCGAGACGAGCGCGTCGCCGAGGCCGTGCGTCTCGACCGCGATGCGGCACGCGTCCTCGCAGTTGAGCGAACAGACGCCAGCCGGGGGGTGTGGGTCCGCGGACTCGTCGTCCGCGGTCGCGGCCGCGAGTCGGTCCCCGAGCGGGAGCCGGGTCGACTCGCGGGCGCCGGGGCGCTCGTGGAGCGCGATCGCCTCCTCGACCTCAGCCCGGATCCCGTACTCGTCGGCCGCGCCGAGGAGGTCCCACAGCTCCTCAGTCGGGGGGATGAGGGCGCGCTCGGCGTACACATCGAGAACCGCGTCGGCGACCGCGTCCCAGTCGACCGCGAGCTCGACGAGCGTCCCGTCGAGGTCGTAGACGACCGCGTCGTAGGCGGCGAACTGAGATCCGTCACCGTCGGTCACTCGCCGAACACCCCGCGGGCGATGATCGTCTTCTGGACCTCGGTCGTCCCCTCGTATATCTCCGTGATCTTCGCGTCGCGGTAGAGGCGCTCGACGTCGAACTCGGTCGTATAGCCGTAGCCGCCGTGGATCTGGATCGCCTCGTTCGTCACCGACATCGCGGCCTCGCTGGCGCGGTACTTCGCCTTCGATGCGGCGACGCGATAGTCCTCGCCCGCCTCCGCCTGCCGGCACGCCTCGCGGACGAGCAGCCGCGCCGCCGACACGTCGGTCGACATCTCCGCGAGCTTGTGCCGGATCGTCTGGATGTCACTTATCGGTCGGTCGAACTGCTCGCGCTCCTCGGCGTAGGATTTCGCCTCGTCGAGCGCCGCCTGCGCGACGCCGACCGCCTGCGCCGCGATGCCGATCCGGCCCTCGGTGAGCGTCCGGAACGCGGCGGAGAGCCCCTTTCCCGGCTCGGTGAGACGGTTCGCGGCGGGGACGCGACAGTCGTCGAAGGTGATCCCGGTCGTGTCCGAGGCCCGGAGGCCCAGCTTCTCCTCCTTCTTGCCGACCTCGAACCCCTCGGTGTCGGCGGGGACGAGGAACTGCGTGATCGCGTCGTCGTCGGGGTCGTGCGCCTCGTCGTCGACCTTCGCGAAGACGACGGCCACGCCGCCGCGCTTCCCGTTCGTGATCCACTGCTTCTCGCCGTTGAGCGCGTACTCGTCGGCCTCGGGGTCGTACGTGGCGGTCGTCGACATCTCCGCGGGATTCGAGCCCGCGTGCGGCTCGGAGAGACAGAACATGCCCACCGGGCGGCCCGTCTCCGCCATCTCGGGGAGCCACGTCTCGCGCTGGGTCTCGCTGCCGAACTCGGCGATACAGGAGGTGGCGAGGCAGTGGACCGACAGGGCCGTCGCGACCGCGAGGGACCCGTGCGCCAGCGCCTCGTTGGCGACCGCGTACGTCGTCTTCCCCGCGCCGAACCCGCCGTACGCTTCCGGGACCGTCAGCCCCGTCAGGCCGAGTTCCGCGAGCCCGTCCCACACGCCTTCCGGGAACGTCTCCGTCTCGTCGGCTTCGGCCGCCGTCGGTCGAACCTCCTCGGCCGCGAACTCCTCGACGAGGTCGCGGACCGCCTGCTGTTCGTCGGTGAGCGCCGAGCCGACGCGTGCTCCGGTCATGTCACCGACTTCGGTCCCTCACCGAAAAAGGTGAGCGATCGGCGGGACCGGCCGACCCGGCGTCCCGGACGGCTTCGGCACCGGCGCCGGTGACGCGCCTACTCCTCCGCCTCGCGCGCCTCCCACAGCGGGTACAGCTCGTCGCGGGGCGGCTCGGCGAGCGGCTCGCCGTCGATTCGGACGGTTCCCGCAGGGCGAGCCGAGTCCGCGGCGTCGCCCGAGCCCGCGGCGTCGCCCGCAGCCCCCTCGACCGAGCCGATCTCCGCGCCGCCGATCCCGACCGCGTCGAGGGCGTCGAGCGCGTCGTCGACCCGGTCCGGCGGGACCGCAGCCAGCAGCGCGCCGGAGCCGAACGTCGCGAGCGGGTCGACGCCGAGCGCGTCGCAGCAGGCGCGCGTCTCGGGGCGGACGAGGACCGCGTCGCGCTCGACGGCGAAGACCGAGTCGCTCGCCGCGGCCATCTCGACGAGGGCGGTCGCGACGCCCCCCTCTGTCGGGTCGTGGAGCGCGGTCGCGGCGTCCCGGACCGCGGCCGCGTCGGGGACGACGCTCACCTCGTCGAGGAAGCCGGCGGCGGCGTCGAGCGTCGCGGCCGGGACGCCGGCCGCGCGGCACTCCTCGCCGAAGTCGGTCGCGAGGATCGCCGTCGCCTCGATCGCCGCCCCCTTTGTGAGAAGGAGGCGGTCGCCCGGCTCAGCCCCGCCGCTCGACACGAAGCGGTCCGTCGTCCCCATCGCCGTCATCGAGCAGAGCGGGCGGTCGAGCGCGTCGAGCACCTCGGTGTGGCCCCCGACGACCGCGCACCCGAGCTCGCGCGCCGTCGCGTCGACCTGGTCGACGACGGTCCGGAGGCGGTCGGGATCGCCGTCGGGTAAAAAGAGCGTGTGCGTGAGCCACCGCGGGTCGGCCCCGCTCGCGGCGACGTCGTTACAGGCGACGTGGACCGCGAGCGTCCCGACCGACTCGGCCGCGAGCGACAGCGGGTCGGCCGCGATGACGAGCGTCTCGGCGGCGTCGCCGAGGTCGATCGCGGCCGCGTCCTCCCCGTAGGCCGGCCCCTGCGCCACCGCGGCGTCTGGCGTGCCGGTCGCCGCGAGCGCTGCGGCGAGCGCGTCGGGACCCAGCTTGCCCGTCATCGCTTCCGGAACCACGCCGCGACGGCCGGGGGGTCGGCGTCGAGGCCGCCGCCCTGCGCGAACGTCGGGCCGCCGCCCCCGCCGCCGCCGAACTCGGCGGTTATCGCGCCGACGATGTCGCCCGCGTCGACGGCCGTGTCCTCTGCGGCCGCGACCACGACGAACGGGGCGTCACCCGCACCGATCGCGGCGAGGGCGTCGGGGCCGTCGTCCGCGTCGGCGTCGCCGCCGACGAGCGCGGTCGCCGGCTCCCGGAGCTCGTTCGGGTCGGCGTCGTCGACGGTCCCGACCGCCCACTGCGCGCCGTCGACCTCGGTCGTCGGGAGGTCGCGCAGGCGGGCGGCGAGCAGGTCCCCGCGCGCCTCGCGGAGGTCCGCCTCCAGCCGGTCGGCCTCCCCGCGGAGGCGGTCGACCGCGTCGGGGAGGTCGCCGACGCGCGCGTCCAGCGTCGTCGCGGCGTCGAGCGCGGCGGCGTGGACCGCGCCGAGCTCGTCGATAGCGGTCGGGCCGACGGCGAACTCGACGCGGGTGACGCCCTCGCCGGGGTTCGACCGGTCCAGCACCGCGATCGGCCCGATCTCCGCGGTGTTCTCGACATGGGTCCCGCCGCAGGCGGCGACGTCCCAGGGGTCGTCCGCGTCGCCGACGGTGACGACCCGGACCGCGCCGCCGCTCATCGCACCCTCCTCCGTTTTCGTGTTGAACGCGATCCCGTCGACATCTCGGGCCGCCTCGGCCGAGTGGGTCGCCCACGAGACGGGCAGCGAGTCCCAGACGGCGCGGTTCGCGAGCCGCTCTAACTCGATCAGGTCGCCGTCGTCTAACGGCTCGGCGGTCGTCAGGTCGACGCGGACCTTCGTCTCGGAGATGTCGAAGCCGGCGTAGCCGAGGTCCTCGGCGATCCGGCGCGCGGCCCCGTACAGCACGTGGGAGGCGGTGTGTGCGCGGGCGCAGTAGGTCCGGAACGCGTCGTCGACCAAGCCCGTGACCTCGTCGCCGGGCGCGAAGTCGGGGTCGGCGTCGGAGTCGAGAGCGTGGACCACGTCTCCGCCCCGTTCGGTCACGTCGTCGACGAGGTGGCCGTCGAGCGTCCCCCGATCGGCGGGCTGGCCGCCGGACTCGGCGTAGAAGTACGTCTCGTCGAGGACGACCTCGCGGCCGTCGACGCGGTCGACCGTCGCTTCGAACTCCCGGACCGCCGGCTCGGCCGGCGCGCGTGAAGCGGTCATTGCCGGGTCGTGGGCGCGGGTGGGTAAATAGGTGACCGCCGCGGTATCGGTTGTAAACGACCGTCGCGGTGGGGCGTGCCTGCGAGCCGCCGGCAGGCCGCGAAGCCAGCGTGCGCGAGGTCGCCGGCGCTACGCGCCGGCTGCCAGAGGGACCTTCGGTCCCTCGCTGGAGTCAGTTGCCGGAGCGAAGCGACGGCGGCTGACGAGGCTGGGGAGGCGTGCGGTGCGGTTGTGGTG